>JAUYEF010000446.1 GCA_030691635.1 Bacillota bacterium | reverse complement strand
CTCGCATCCTCGCGCGTCTCGATTGCCGCCGGTAGCTGCACCTTGGGCCTCCCCTGGGGCTCCGGTTAGCTGATTGGCTAACCGGACAACTCCCTATCTAAGGTGATTGTACACTCCGTCCTAGGGGATGTCAAGTCGGGGAATGCCGGGGACCAGCACAGCGGGGGCAGACGCTCCAGTAGGGGGAAGCCACGGATGTAGGACTGCTGTCACGCGGACCGGAAGATGCCAGACCCCCAACGTGCGCAATGGGCCGTGGGCCTGATCTTTCGGTTCAGCCAAGGCCGACAGCCGGGGGCCGCTTCTTTGGCCTCCGGCTGTCGGCCATCAAACCCGATCCGCTACTTCGTCCTGGTAATCGTCCCTTCCCAGGTAGAGAGCTTTTCCCTGGCTCTCGCGGCCCCAAACCACCGGCTGGTGACCGACTTGGCCTCCGTGTAAAAGGCCAGCCCATCCCTTCCCATCACGTGGAGGTCGCCGAGGAATGAGTTCTTGTGGCCCGAGAACGGGAAGACCGAAATCGGCACCGGGATACCCACGTTTATGCCGACCATCCCGGCATTAGTACGCTTGGAAAACTCGCGGGCGTACATCCCGCTTTCGGTGAAGATACATGACCCGTTGGCGTAGGGGCTCGCGTTCATCAGGGTCAGCCCCTCCTCGAAGTCGTCCACGCGTTTGACGCAGACGACCGGTCCAAAGATTTCTTCGTTCCCCACCCGCATCTCCGGCGCCACGTGATCGAATATTGTCGGGCCGACAAAGAACCCTCCCTCAAAACCAGGGACGACGACGTTCCTCCCGTCGAGCGCCAGCCTAGCGCCTTCCTTGACACCGATGTCGATCCAGTCAAGGACGGCCTTCTTGTGCTCCGCCGAGACGACCGGCCCGAGCTCGGTCTGCGGGTCGTACGCACAGCCTACTTTCCGTTCCTTGGCGAACCGCACCAAAAGGGAGACAAACTCGCTGGCTACCTTGTTTTCAACCACTATCACGGGCAGGGCCATGCACCGCATACCTGCGCATCCAAAGCAGGAGTTGATAACCGTCCTGGCGGCCATCTCAAGATTCGCGTCCCTGAGCACGAGCCCGTGGTTCTTGGCCTCGCCCAGAACTTGCACGCGCTTGCCGTGAGCCGCTGCGGTGGCGTAGATGTGTCTGCCGACCGACGTCGAACCCACGTAAGATATGCCCCTCACCGACGGGTGCTCAAGGAGCAATCCCGCCTCTTTCCGGCTGCAGGTGACCAGGCTAACGACGCCTTTCGGAAGCCCCGCCTCGTAGAAAAGCTCAAGGGCACGGATCGCGGTCTGCGGGGTCTGGCTTGAGGCCTTGAGCACGAACGTATTACCCGTGGCCACGCAGAGGGGGATCATCCACCCGAACGGGATCATCGCCGGGAAGTTGAAAGGGACGATCCCCGCGAACACCCCAACCGGCTCGCGGTACATCACCGTGTCAAAGCCTTCCGAGACGTTCATGAGCGAGTCGCCCTGCATTGTCACCGGAACGGCCGAGGCCAGCTCAACGACCTCGATGGCCTTGATGATGTCGCCCCGGGCCTCATCGAGGTTCTTGCCAAGCTCCATCGATACGAGGAGAGTCAGCTCCTCGATGTGCGCTTCAAGCTTTGCGCGGAAATCGAACATCAGCCGGGACCGCTTCGTCACCGGTGTCCCCGCCCACGCGGGGAAGGCTCCTGCGGCGGCTTGGACTGCCGAGCTTACCTCCTCGACCGTGCAGCAAGGAGCTTCCGCCATTACTTCCCCGTTGCTGGAGTTCGTCACAGGCATGTATGTTGTTGTGGTTGATTCCTTCCATTCTCCATTGACACAATACCGCAGCCTTTTGACCAAATCCGCCACCTCACTGACTTCTGCAGCTAACTCCAGCGACCAGCCTGAGGCCAAAGAAACACGCATCTGCGGGCCGCACCCGGGCAGCTAGACGTGATATGCCACTCTGCCGTCGACGATCGTCTGCTTGACTTGCAGGTCCCTGAGTTCCTCAGCCGAGATCGCCGTGGGGTCACGGTCCAGTACCGTGAAGTCCGCAAGCTTGCCCGGCTCGATGCTGCCCTTCTTGTTCTCCCCGAACTCCAGGTACGCTGCGTTAGTAGTGTATAGCCTGAGCGCATCCATCACTGGGACCGCCTGGTTTTCTCCAACCAGGTTGCCGTTAATCGTCCGCCTTGTTACCGCGGTCGCGATCCCCACGACCGGATTCCCGGTCGTCACCGGCCAGTCGCCGTTGCCGCCGGCGATGATGCCCTCATCACGGAAGGACTTCAGGGCGTACGTCCACTTCATGCGCTCCGGGCCCCAGTAGACCCAGTTGGTGCTGACATCCCCGCCTAGGAAGCTGATCGACGACGACGCACAGACTCCGAGCTTCTTGAGACGGTCGATGATCGGCTGGTAGGTCAACCCGCAGTGTTCGATGCGGATGCGGTGATCAACCGCTGGACGGTCCTCCAACGCCTTCTCGATCCCATCCAGTACCACATTGAGCCCCAGGTCGCCTTGGGCGTGGATGCACGGCCGGAGGCCCGCCATGTGCGCGTCATAGATGAACTGCTTGATTTCCTCAGCAGGGTAGTGCAGGAGCCCCTTGTACATCGGGCTGGATTCGGGCACCGGCTCACCCTCGTACGGCTCGCTCATCGCCGCGGTCCTTCCGGTGAAGGCGCCGTCGGCGATAATCTTGATGCCGAGCAACCACAGCCAGTCCCCGCCAAATCCGGCCTGCATCCCGGCCTCGGCCAGGGCCTTACGAACATCGACCACATCCCTGCCTGAAAAGGAACCAGCTCCCTTGGCGACCAAATTGATGACCATCATCCCGGTACGAACCAGGAGTCTGCCTTCCTTCAGGAGAGCTTGGTAGGTGACCAGGTCGGCTGGGTTGACGTATGCGTCATGGGCAGTAGTGATACCCCAGGAGAGCATCTTCTTGCCTGCCAAGGTCAGCATCTCTTCGTGTTCTTCGGGAGTGGGGGCCGGAATCAGTTTGAGCAAGTCGTTCTCCGCCACCTCGCTGACCCGCCCACTCGGCACCCGGTTGGGGCCCCGCTCGATGACCGCCGGCGGCTCGGGATCGGGAGTCTGATCGTTGATCCCGGCCATGTTCAGGGCGCAGCTGTTGTAAATCCCACCCGTGTGGCCACCCACGCTGGAGATCTGGACCGGGTTATTCGGAGCGACCTTATCCAAGTCCCAGCGGTTGATATGCCGCCCTTCCTTCTCCCAGATCAGCCCCATGTTGTAACCACCGCAGAGGATCCACACCCCCGGCTTGCGTTTCGTCACCTCGGCGGCGATGCGTGCCAGGACGTCCTCGATTGAGAAGTTGGGCGGCGTCATGCAGTCTACTCTCACCAGTCTTGTGCCGCCGAACGTAGGGTGGCAATGTGAATCGATAAACCCGGGGAGGACAGTGCCCCCCTCAACGTCAATTACCTTGGTCTTGTTGCCAGCCATGAGCTTTATCGCCTCAGCCGTGCCCGCGGCGACGACGCGGCCCTGGTGTACCGCAACGGCCTGGGCGACAGTGCCGGTACGGTCCATCGTTATGACCTTGCCGTTGACCAGCACTGCGTCAATCCCTGTGAATCCCGCCACATGACTTCCCTCCCCCCACGGAGTTTGGGCCGGCGGAGAATCCGCCGGCCCCGCACGACTATGTCTGGTAAGCCACCTTGCCGGCCACGATTGTCTGCTTGACTTTCATCTCGCTGAGCTCTTCTGCCGGTATGGCCGTTGGGTCACGGTCGAGGACAGTGAGATCGGCAAGCTTTCCCGGCTCGATGCTCCCCTTCCTGTTCTCGCCAAACTCCAGGTACGCCGCGTTGGTGGTGTAGAGCTTCAAGGCATCCATCACCGGAATGGCCTGGTTTACTCCAACCAGATCGCCCTTGATGGTGCGCCTGGTCACGGCCGTCGCGATCCCCACGATCGGATTGCCGGTGGTGACGGGCCAGTCCCCGTTGCCCCCCGCAACGATACCTTCGTCACGCAGTGACTTCAGGGCATAGGTCCACTTCATCCGTTCCGGACCCCAGTAGACCCAGTTGGTGCTGACGTCACCCCCGAGGAAGCTAATTGACGAGGAGGCGCATACCCCGAGCCTCTTGATCCGATCGATAATCGGCTGGTAGGTTAGCCCGCAGTGTTCAAGGCGGATGCGGTGGTCGACCGCCGGCCTGTCGGCAAGGGCCTTCTCGATGCCATCTAGAACCACCGTGAGCCCATAGTCACCCTGGGCATGGATGCACGGTCGGAGCCCCGCCAGATGCGCGTCGTAGATAAACTTCTTGATCTCCTCGGCAGGGTAGTGCAGAAGCCCCTTGTACTGCGGGCTCGACTCGGGAACCGGCTCACCCTCGTAGGGCTCACTCATAGCCGCCGTCCGTCCGGTGAAGGCACCGTCGGCGATAATCTTCAGTCCAACGACCCACAGCCAGTCCCCGCCAAACCTGGCCTGAATGCCTGTCGCGGCCAAGGCCTCGAGGACGTTGATCATGTCGGTTCCGGAGTAGTAGCCGCTTGTCCGACCGACGAGATTACGGACCATGACCCCGGTGCGGACCAGGAGCTTGTCTTCGTGAAGCAGCGCCTGGTACGCCCTCATGTCGTTGGGATGCCCGGACGCATCGTGCGCAGTCGTGATGCCCCACGAGAGCATCTGCTTACCAGCCAGGGTCAGGAGCTCTTTGCGCTCGTCGAGGTCCGGGTCTGGAAGCAACTTCAGAAGGGCTGTCTCCGCGGATTCGCTCACCCGTCCGCTCGGCACCCGGTTGGGTCCGCGCTCGATAACTGCGGGCGGCGCGGGATCGGGGGTGTTCTCGTCGATCCCGGCCAGGCGGAGCGCGCAGCTGTTGTATATCCCCCCCGTATGTCCGCCGACGCTTGAGATCTGGACAGGGTTGTCCGGCGAGACCTTGTCGAGGTCCCAGCGGTTGATGTGCCGCCCTTCCTTCTCCCAAACCAGCCCCATGTTGTAGCCGCCGCAAAGCACCCACTCGCCGGGCTTGCGTTTTTTCACCTCGGCAGCGATTCGCACCAGAACGTCCTCAATTGAGTGATTGGGCGGCGTCATGCAGTTGACCCTGACCAGCCTCGTGCCTCCCATGGTGGGGTGGCAGTGTGTATCGATGAATCCGGGAAGTACGGTGCCGCCCTCGACGTCGATGACCTTTGTCCTGTTGCCGGCCATGTCCCTGATAGCCTCGGCCGCCCCGACGGCCACGATCCGGCCCTGGTGGACGGCGACGGCCTGGGCGACGGTGCCGGCACGGTCCATCGTTATGACCTTGCCGTTGACCAGCACGGCGTCAGTTCCTGTGAAGCCCGCCACTAGTCTCCCTCCTCTAAGGCTGGAATCTCCGCCATTAATGTCGCTTCCGGTATTCCATGGCCCCGGCGGCGCAAAAGGAACGCCTCCGGGGCCCTTCGCTTGCGGGCTACTTCTTTCGCTGGTAGGCCAGCTCTCCACCGACGAACGTCATGTCGGCTTTCATGTCTTTGATTTCCTCGACCGGCACCTCGAACAGGTTGGCGGACATCACGGTCACGTCCGCCAGCTTTCCGGGCTCCAGGGTGCCTTTGAGGTTCTCTTCAAATGAGGCATAGGCGCCGTTGTATGTGTACATCCGGATTGCGCTGAGGATATCCACGACCTCCTCTGTCCCGCAGGTGTTTCCGGTCATCGTGTTACGCGTCAGTGCCGAGTACATCCCAAGGAACGGGTCGACGAAGGTGACCGGGCAGTCCGAGCTCGCGGCGACCGGAATCCCGTTGGCTATGAACGTCTTGGCCGGAAACATGTGCCGCACCCGGTGTGGACCATAGTTGCGAAGGTAGCCGTCGCCAAACTCGTGGAAAAAGACGGGCTGCGCGATTGGGATGATGCCCAGTTCCAGCACCCGCTTCTGCAGGTCCGGCGGGCAGATACCGCAGTGCTCGATACGATGCCGGCAGTTCTTCCTCGGGTATTTCTTTAGCGCCTTTTCGATGGCGTTGAGGGTCATCTCGACGCCCCGGTCCCCGACCGCATGCGTGGAAACCTGGTACCCAGCGGCATGCCCGATCTCGATCAGCTCATCCAGTTCTTCCTGGCTGAAATAGAGCATCCCCGAGTCGCCTGGGTTGCTGGTATACGGGTCGCGGGTGGCCGCGGTCGGGCCGCTGGATGACCCGTCGGTGATAACCTTGTAGGGTCCGATGCGCATTCTCTCGTTGCCGAAACCGGTCTTGACGCCGGAGCGGGCGAAGACGCGGCCCTGCTCGTCGTGCCCCATGGTCTTGAGCGTTACCATCAAGTAGACCCTTACCTTGACTTTGCCGGTTTCCACGCCCTCCTGAAGGACGCTCGGGAAGACCAACGGCCCGCCGGCGTCGTGACAGCTGGTCACGCCGTTCATCAGCCAGTCCTCGCTGCAGACGCGCAGGCCTTCCATGAGCTCCTCGCGCGTGAACGCGCTGGCATCAACCAGCGGCCCCTTGGCGGTCTCGTAGACTACTCCGGTGAGCTTGCCGTCCCTGCGGTCCATCTTGCCGCCAATTGGGTCAGGGGATTGGTCGGTGAGGCCTGCCGCGGCCAAGGCCCGGCTGTTGGCAACCGCGATGTGACCGCAGGTCCGCCCAAGCAGCACCGGGTGGTCCGGAGAGATTGCGTCGAGGTCCCAGCGGGTCGGGTGGCGGTTCTCGGCCAGCTTCGTCTGATCGTACCCCCAACCACGGATCCAGGTGGCCGGAGGTGTGGACTTGATCTTTTCCTTGACCTTGGCCTGGATGTCGGCGATCGACTTCACATTGGGCCACTTGATATTGATGCCAAGCTGGTTGGTACCGTACGAGGTCATATGGCAGTGGCTCTCGATCAGACCCGGTGTAACCGCCCTGCCTGCGAGCTCTACAACCTCGGTTCTCGGACCCTTAAGGGCCATAATCTGTTCGCGGGTGCCGGTCGCAAGTATCCGGGTGCCTTTCAGCGCAAGGCCGTCGTACACGCGGCTGCTGGGGTCAACGCTGATGACTGGGCCGCCTACGAAAATCCAGTCGGCTCTCAAGCGAGAACACCTCCGTTGCTCCTGTGATCCCTGAGGGCTCAGGAGCCCGGTCACCTACCGACCGGGCTCCTGAAACGCCTGCTTACTTGTCCGAGTCCTCTAGAACGTCTGCGGCAATGTCGGGGAAGTATTTCTCGATCGTGGACCTGGGCGAGGGTTTCGTCAGGAGGCTAACGATCACAAACGCGGCCATGTTAAACGCCAAACCGACGAATCCACCGTGGATGCCATAAGGATGCTTCCACACATTGGTGCAGTAAAGGGCCACGATGAACCCTACTACCAGGCCTGCGGCCGCACCTTGCTTCGTGGCGCGCGGCCACCACAGAATGCCAAAGACAAGCGGGAAGAGCTGACTGCCGAACGCATAGCCCCACAGCAGCATGTATACGAGGGTTGTGCCCGGCCTCATTGCGATCGCGGCGGTTACTAGCATACAGAGCCATACCAGGCCGCGCGCGAGCTTGGTCACCTTCGTGTCATCCATGCTCTTTGCATATGGTTGGACGACGTCTCGGGCGTAGCTAAAGGCGGTGGTGTGGAAGCCTGGCTCCGCGGAGGACATCGCCGCAGCTAGAGTCCCAGCACCGTACAGCCCCACGAGCAGGGCCGGGAAGTACTGCATTCCCATCCGCACTGCGATCTGGTCCACCGGCTTAACCCCTGGCAGGTACATGACACCCATGAACCCGATGAAGATGGTCGGTAGCAGGATTATGTAGTAGGTGGACAGCCAGACCCGCGACTTCCGAACAATATCCGCAGAGCGCCCGGCCGCCGCCCCGATCCATCCACCATTGCTGATCGTGAAGAACGAGATCAGGATCGAGGTTGTCCAGAACTGCCACGGCCAGTCTTTCTGAAGTCCCGGCAGCGTGAAGTGCTGGGGTGATGCAGCCAGTAGCTCGGTGAACCCTTTGGTAAACGAGAAGCCATTGAAAAGAAGCTTCGACAGGTAGAGCCCTGAGATTATCGAAACGGCGAGCATCAGTATGCCCTGCATCACGTTGGTGACACCCATGGCGCGGAGGCCGCTGGTATAGATGTATATGGCGATAATCACCAACACCAGCATGACGCCTACTTCGTGCGAGATCGCCCCGCCGCTCATGACGCTCAGGATATAGGCTGAGCCGGTGGCCTGCAGCACGCTGTAGGCAAAGCCCTGGATCGAACTGACCAGCGAGGAAAGCGCTCGGACGAACTTACTGTCATAGCGGTCTCCAATGGCCTGGCAAAGCGTGTGGAGGCCAAAATCCTTACTCATCTGCCAGGCTCGGGGCGCCCAGTAATACGACATGAGCTGCATTATGGCAAGGTACGTGATGACGTACCAGACTGGAGCGCCCTTTGAGTAAGCCCAGCCTGGTGAACCCATGAACGTATAGGCGCTAATCCCTGCGGCTCCCGCAAGGAAGTACATGTAGGTGGTGTTCATGGACCGACCAGCAACGCCCCAGTCCTCGAGCTTGTTCATCATAAAGCCCTTGCGGGACGCAATTCCTAGCCAGAGAGTCGCGATGAGATATCCCCAGATGAGCAACATCGGGAAGCTGAAGAGCTTTTCCAATGTCAATGCACCCCCCAACGCCTAGCCAGCCAAAGCGTGAAGCAGGTCAGAATTACGACTATGTAGGCATTCAGTCCCAACAGTGGGAGCCCCAATACCACCATGGGCTTGTCGAATGGGATTGCGAGGGGCCAGATGCCGATGAGCACGGTAAACGTGCCGAGAAGGAAGATTGTCCAGGGCTTTGTGCCCTTTGGAGTCCGTACAGTCGCCTTCACCAATGGTCCTCCCTTCCTGCATTGGGGGCTAAATACCCCCTCATGCGTTTTGCTTGCCTGTCTATGGCAAACCCGGCAAAGGACACTCTAGAGGACAAGTACGGTGCGGCGTAATCTGGAACGAAGAAAGAGCGCGATCCCTGGGTTCGTCCAAAGCCAGAGAGCGGCCCACTCCCTAAGGCTTGGTTTGGCACTAGACCACTAACTCCAGGGCCACGGATGGAAGCCCAAAGGCCTCAGCCACAGCCCCACACGTGATACTGCCAGAGACAACGTTGACACCGCTTGCGAGTCCGGGGTCGCCACGCACCGCTTTCTGCCATCCCTCCCGGGCAATGTGCAGGACGTACGGCAGTGTGGCGTTGGTCAGGGCCACAGTAGATGTCCGCGGCACGGCTGCGGGTATGTTAGGGACGCTGTAGTGAACGACACCGTGCTTGAGGTACGTTGGTTGTGAATGAGTAGTAGTCCGGTCTATGGTCTCGATACAGCCGCCCTGATCGATGGCGACATCAACGATTGCCGAGCCCGCCTCCATGCCGGCCACCATCTTGTCGGTCACGGGCCGGGGGGCCCGAGCCCCGGGCACGAGCACTGCACCGATGAGCAGGTCCGCATTCCGTATTGCCCGCTCCAGGGAGTAGGAATTGGCAACCTGAGTGAGCACCCGGCCCCCGAAGACATCGTCTATCCACCTTAGCCGGGAGGCACTCACGTCGAATACCGCGACACTTGCACCCATTCCACACGCAACCCTGGCCGCATTGCTGCCAACCACTCCAGCTCCGACCACAACTACCTGCGCGGGAGATACCCCGGGAACACCTCCAAGCAACACCCCCTTTCCGCCATGGCGTCTCTCGAGTAGCTGCGCTCCTATCTGAACCGACATACGCCCCGCAACCTCGCTCATCGGGGTGAGCAGAGGCAGGGAGCCGCTGGACTCGATGGTTTCGTAAGCAATGGCCACTGCTCCGCTCTCCATGAGCGCCTCGGTGAGCGTCCTGCTCGCAGCCAGGTGCAAATAGGTGAACAGCACCTGGCCGCTGCGAAGAAACTCATACTCTGCCGCAAGCGGCTCCTTGACCTTGAGCACCAGGTCCGCGACGAAAGCGTCCGCCGCCCCAGGGACTATCGCTGCCCCGGCGGCAGCGTAGTCCTCATCCCCCATCCCGCAGCCAGCTCCCGCTGCGCTCTGAACCAACACCTTGTGCCCGTCCTTAACCAGCTCTCTTGCCCCGGCAGGCGTGAGCGCTACACGTTGTTCGTCAGCCTTGATTTCCTTCGGAACGCCGATCAGCAACCGTCTCTACCCCCTGGGAACCTCGTTCTATGCCTGATTCAGCTGGTCACAAACCTTGCCAAGTTTGTCAAGGGCCTCGGCAACCTCTGTGTCCTTGACAGTCATGGGCGGGGTCAGGCGAAGCACGTTTCCGTACAGTCCGCCTCTGCCGATCAACATCCCAAGCTCACGAGCGCATTCCATGAACTGGACCGCCACCTGAGGCGCCGGTGTCTTGTTCTCGCCGACGAGCTCAACGCCGATCATCAGGCCTTTGCCGCGAACATCTCCGATAAACTTGTGTTCGGCATGGAGTTCGCGCAGGCCAGCCATCAAGAGCCCGCCCACCTGTTCCACATGTTGGGGGATCTCTTCGTCCAGGATGACGTCGATGGTGGCCGATGCGGCCGCCATCGACAGCGGGTTGCCACCAAACGTGGAGATCGTGCTTCCCTTAAGGTTGTCGGCGATCTCCGGCAGGGCTATGGTGCAACCGATGGCTGCGCCGTTGGCGAGCCCTTTGGCAAAGACCATGATCTCCGGCTCGACACCCCAGTGCTCGATGCCGAAAAGCTTGCCACCTGTCCGGCCGAAACCCGTCTGAACCTCGTCACAGATGAACACCCCGCCGTACTTCCTGGCGATCTCGACGGCTATCTGAAAGAACTCGGGGGGCGGGGTTATGAACCCTCCAACGCCCTGTATGGGCTCGGCGATAAGGGCTGCAACGGCACCGCTTGTGGTCGTTTTTATGAGCTCCTCGAGGTCCCTGGCGCAGGCTAGGTCGCAGCCTGGATATGTCTGCTTGAACGGGCAGCGGTAGCAGTAGCCGTTGTGTGCGTGGACGATCCCAGGTGTGGTGCTGGCGACCGTCTTCCATGGGGCATGGCCAGTCAGGGTAGTCGCGACCGCCGAGCGTCCATGGTACGAATGCCGCAGGGAGATGATCTCATGCCGACCGGTGTGGGCCTTGGCGGAGACAATCGCCGTTTCGATGGCCTCGGTACCGCTATTCAGGAAGAATGATTTCTGAAGGCGCCCAGGGGTGATCTTGGCGAGTTTCTCCGCCACTTCGAGCATGGGCTCATTTAGGTAGCAGGTTGAAGTGTGGATGATTTTCTTGAGCTGCTCTCCCATTCGGCCAACAACGCGGGGATTTGAGTGGCCCACACTTACGGTCAGGATTCCTCCAAAGAAATCCAGGTAATCACGTCCCCCGATGTCCCAAACCCTTGTCCCCATACCATGATCAAGCACCAGGGGCTCGTCGTAATAAGTCCGGATAGCCGGGTATAGGTACTGCTCCTTTAGCTCCTTAGGCCGATACGGCAACCTAGGTCCCCCTCTCCAGATGAGCACGGAAAGCGCCGTGTTCCCCGTACCTTTACTTAATAAGCAAGGGACGTGCCAGTCACACGAGGCTTCGGGGGGGCAATGCGGAAGAGGAGATGCGCATACAGGATAGACTGCGGACCTTGGGACAGGAGCAGGAAGCTGAGAGATCCACGTCGTAATTTAGGAGTACGAAATATTAAGCGACGTGTAGCAGCTGTACCTGCCCGGTTCCGTGTTCTGAGCTTGTTGGCTATGTCTAAGTCAGTACTGAATGAGTCTGACTTAGGGGTCGTTTGTTCCGGCAGACCCTCCACTGGCGTCAGAAATGGAGGAACTGACTGAAATGATCCCGGACCAACTCAACAGGCTTATTCACGACCACTCCGTCGATGAGCTCTGGGTAACAGACGGAAAAGGTAACACGGTATATGTCAATTCGGCTTGCGAGAAAATCTACGGAGCTCCTGCCGAGACTCTATTGGGACGCAACGTAGCGGAGCTCGAACAAATGGGTTTCTTCCAGCCCGCCATTGCCACTATCGTCCTGAGACAACGCCGACAAATAACTCTCACGCAGCGGACTAGAACCGGGCGAGTTATGCTTGTCACTGGTACTCCAGTCTTCGACAGCAGCGGCGACATCTGCTATGTCCTTGAAAACTCGAGAGATGTGACCGCACTCGAAGACATGCGCCGTGAGTTTGAACGAAGCGCCGCATCAACCAAACCCCATAGGTCGGCCAAGTCCAATCCACCCCGCTCCAGTGGTGACCTCCTGGTCAACGAAGCCAATCCGGTGTGGGAGCTGTGTAGACGAGCTGCCAGCACAGATGCTGCGATCCTTCTGGTTGGGGAATCCGGAAGCGGAAAGAGCCGGATGGCCAGCTACATCCATGAGAATAGCTCAAGGGCCAACCGCCCTTTCTTGAGGCTGAGTTGTCCAGCGCTGCCCGAGGAGCTACTCGAATCCGAGCTGTTCGGTTACAGGGCTGGAGCGTTCACGGGCGCCAGCTCCAAGGGCAAGCTGGGGTTACTGGCCACCGCTGACGGTGGGACGGTCCTCCTTGATGACATCAGTGACCTGCCCCTATCTGTCCAGCCGAAGCTGCTACATGTCCTTGAAGGAGCTCAGTTCATCCCAGTGGGGGCGACCAAGACCCAGACAATCGATGTCCGCTTCATCGCAGCAACCAATCAAGACCTGCGCTCTCTGGTCAGTACCGGCCGTTTCCGCGCGGATTTGTTCTACAGGCTCAGCATCGTCACGGTTCGTGTTCCGTCTCTGCGCGAGCAGTGTGAAGATATCCCGGAGTTGGCGGCCCATTTCCTCCATAGGCTTAACCGAAAATACCCTGCGCAGTCCAAGCGCATCTCCTGGGAGGCCATCGAGCACCTGCGGCGCTACGAATGGCCCGGGAACGTCCGTGAACTCGCGCACATCCTTGAGCATCTATTTGTGACCTGCACGGGAGACGTTATTGACGTTGCGGACCTCCCGCCGCACCTAATGCGAGCAGCGAGCCAGTCGGAGCTTGCAGATCCGAGGCCGAGGCAGGGATTCTCGCGCGAGCATCTGATTGAGCTATATGACCGCCTCGGCAGCACTTACAAGGTTGCCGCCGCAACAGGCCTGAGCCAGAGCGGCGTCTACCGGATGATTGGCAGCCATGTGAGGCAACGTGGAAGGCGGGTGCGATCAGAAAGCTAGGAGAATGAAGAGATCGGCCCTTCGTATCTAGTCCGCCGCTTCCGCGGCAGTCATCCCGCGCCGGGCCAGCCAGCGCCCAAAGATCCAAAGCGAGGCGAAGAAGTGCGCCGTTCCGAGTAGAAACCCGCCCATGATATCGCTCGCCCAGTGGGCGTCGAGATAGACCCTGCTGCCGCCGACTACCATCGGCCACAACGCCATCAGCGCGGTCAACAGCCGCCGGGTTGGGCCCGCCCACCACCACGGCTGCCGTGCGTTCAGGTAAACGAGGAC
>JAUYEF010000271.1 GCA_030691635.1 Bacillota bacterium | reverse complement strand
CGGAGACAGGAGCACCGCCTCGCCTGGCTGGGCAATCCGCCCCGCGCAGGCGACGGCCCCTTCAAAGGTGTTGGCGAAAACGATGGTCGGCAATGGCTTCGATACGGGCTGGCCAGGCTCGCCGGCGTCGGGGGTTGCGGCCGGGGTTGTCGGTGCGTGCGCGGCTGCATTCTCACGCGTCGTAGGCGCGGCTGCACTCTCGCGCGCAACCTCGGCGAAGTCATACAGCGCCTGTGCGATCTTGCGGCTCGTGGCGCCGACCAGGACAAGTATCTTCACCCGGTCCGCTATCACCGGGGCCAGCTCGTCGAACTCGATGCCCTTGTCGTAACCGCCGGCTATCAGGATGACCGGCCGCTCAACCGTGCGCAGCGCCGCGATGGTGCGGTCGGGCGCCGTGGCGATGGAGTCGTTATAGTAGAAGACATCCCCCGCGACACGCACCAGTTCGAGCCGGTGTTCGACCCCTGGGAACCGCCGCACCGCCTGCGCCACCGCCTCCGGCCGCGCGCCCGCAAGCATCGCCGCCGTCGTGGCGGCCAGGATGTTCTCGACATTGTGGTCGCCGGGGATCAGCCGCTCCCGGATGCTGCCGCACTCGACCAGACGGTTGCCGTCGGAAAACATGATGACGTCGCCCCGGAGGAATGCCCCAGCGCCCGCACCCGGCCCAATCTCGGTCCTGCGGCTGAACATCGCCACCCGGCAGGCCTGCGCGGCTTCCGGGGCCATCGCCCGCGTCGCGTCATTGTCGTGGTTGAGGATGGCCCAGTCGTCCGGCCGGGCAAAGCGGAAGATGTTCTTCTTCGACTCAACGTATTCTTCCATGGAGTCGTGGATATCCAGGTGGTTCGGGCTGATGTTGAGCACTGCGCCAATGTGCGGGCTCTTCCGCAGCAGCTGGAGCTGGAAGCTCGACAGTTCGAGGACCACGATGGCCTCGGGCGGGATCGCCTCGGCGATGTCGACGAGCGGGTTCCCGATGTTGCCGCCCACCACCACCGGCCGCGAGCCATCAGCCTTCAGGATCTCACCCGCGATGCTGGTCGTGGTCGTCTTACCCGCGCTGCCGGTAAAGCCGACGATGGGTGCCTTGCAGATGTCGAACACGACATTGATCTCGCTCGAAAGCACCGTGCCGCGCTGCTCAGCCATCTTCAACGGCGGCAGCGACTTCTTGATGCCGGGCGTGAGGAAAAGCACGTCGAAGCCCGCGAGGCTATCCAGGTAGCCGGGCCCGAGGACCAGGTCCATCCCATGGCCGGCGGCCTCTCTTCCCCGCTCCCCGAGCTCGGCCATCGTCTTCTGGTCGAGGCCCGCAACCTTCGCGCCACGCTCAAGCAAATACCTGCCCAGGGCCAGGTTCGACCTGCCCAGGCCGACGAGCGCGACCTTCTTCCCCTGCCACACGCCTATCACCACCTGATTGTGCAGACCAGATGCTGGGCCACTGCCGGGGTCGCCTGCCGCAACCGCCCCGACGCAAAGGCCCGGTCCCCGAAGGGTCCGGGCCACGCTGTTCAACTTCTGACTACAGGGCCCCCTTCAGGAGTGCATCGACCCTGTTCAGGCCGTCAACGATCTTCTCCATCGAGGTCGCGTACGAGATGCGGATGTTGTCCGGGCTGCCGAAGCCGGAGCCGGGCACGATCGCAACCTGCACCTTGTCAAGGAATATGTCGCAGAGCTGGTCTGCGCTCTTGATGACCTGGCCGGCCACGGTCTTGCCGAAAACCTTCGCCACGTTCGGGAAAACGTAGAACGCGCCAAGCGGCTTGCGGCAGAAGAAGCCGGGGATCTCGTTCACGCGCTTGTATGTGTAGTCGGCCCTCTCACGGAACGCGTTGAGCATAATCTTCAGCGGTTCCTGCGGCCCCAAGAGCGCTACGACAGCCGCCTTCTGCGAGATCGAGGTCGGGTTTGTCGTTACATGGCCCTGGATGTTGCTCATCGCGCTGACGAGTTCCGGGTTCGCCGCCGCGTAGCCGATACGCCAGCCGGTCATCGCATAGGCTTTGGACACACCGTTGACCGTGACCGTCCGCTTGTATGCATCTTCGGACACGGACGCAATGCTGACGTGCTGAGCCTGGTCGTACATCAACTTCTCGTAGACCTCGTCAGATACTATGAAGATGTCGTGCTTCTTGCACACGTCGGCGATGGCTTTGAGCTCTTCCCTGCTGTACACGGCGCCGGTCGGGTTCGACGGCGTGTTCAGGATGATCATCTTGGATTTGGGCGTGATCGCCTTCTCGAGCTTCTCGGCTGTGAGCTTGAAGTTCTCCGCCTCGCTGAGGGGCACGATCACGGACTTGCCGCCCGCGATGTTGACCATCTCGGGATACGACACCCAGTACGGAGCGGGGATGATGCACTCGTCGCCCTCTCCTATGACTGCCATGACGGCGTTGGCGATCGAGTGTTTCGCGCCGACGCTGACGACGACCTGGCTCGGCTTATACTCGAGACCGTTGTCTTCCTTGAACTTCTTGACGACTGCGGCCTTCAGGTCCGCGATGCCGGTGGCGGGAGTATACTTGGTGAAGCCCTTGTTTATGGCATCAATCGCAGCATCCTTGATGTGCTGCGGCGTGTCGAAATCAGGCTCGCCAACACCGAAGTTCACAACGTTGATTCCCTGGCTGGCCATTTCCTTTGCTTTGGCGTCGAGTGCGAGGGTCGGCGATGGACTTATCTTGTAGACCCTGTCGGCAAGTTTCATCAGACTACTCCTTTCTGTCTCTGTGCGTAGGAATAAAGCACGCTGAGCACTATTCTTTTGCAGGTATGCCAATTCCTCTCCGCTACGGACAAATGAAGTAGTCCCATACGAGCTTCGAAACGTCTGCGACCCAGTCGCTTCCCCTCGGGCGGGCCGGGACGCCCGTCACCCCTATCGAAACGACATAATCATTCCCGTCAGGCCCGTACACGATTCCGGAGTCGTGGGTGGTCATCGGCTGCGTGCCGGTCTTGTGGGCAACCACGGTCCCCTCAGGCAGGTGCAACGGGATCCGCGTGTTCAACGTTTGCTTCTTCATGATCTCAAGCATTCCGTCCGACACCTGGGGCGAGATCAGGCGCCTGTGGTACAGCTTCTCCAGCAGCATGCCGTAGTCGCCGGTCGTCATCAGGTTGTCCTTGGACCGGTCGTCCACCGCCGCGCCGATGAAGTACCTGCGCAGCGCTGTGCCCCGGCAGCCGAGCGCCTGCAGCGTACGGTTCACCGCGTCGAAGCCCACGAGGTCTATGCAGGCGTTTGAGGCGGTGTTGTCGCTGATGATGATCATCAGGGTGGCAAGGTTGTAGACGCTCAGGTGGACCGGCAGTTTGAAGAACTTCAGGATACCGCTGCCGCGGGCGCCGCCCGTGTCCTTACCCACCTCCTGCGTGTCGTCGAGGCCGAAGAGGCCCTGATAGGCCTGGTTGAAAACCTCAATCAGCACACACATTTTGATGACGCTGGCCGCGGGCAATTGCCTATCCTGGTTGACCGCGAAAACCTCACCGGTCTTCATGTTTTTGGCGAAGACTGAATACAGAGCGCCCGGGTCTTCCGGTGCAAGACGGTCAAAGGCGATGCGGAGCTCCTCAAGTGTCATGGGATACCTCCTATCGGTTTGAAGGTGAGCCGTGCTGGAAGGGGCCATGGGCCAGGTAGCATCAGACGGGGGATTGTTTCAAGGGGCAGGGGGCGAATTCCTGTGAGGGCAATGACAAACGCGCGGCTCAAGGCCGAGCCGACGTGGCTCGAAACCAGGCCAGGGCGCGGCTCGACGCGGGGATGGCCCAACAGCGCTCAGGGCCGGTTGCCGCCCTGCTGCTGGGACAACCTGAACTTGGCGAATTGCAGCACATCCGACTGCCCGCGCTCGTCGAGCTGGTCCAACATCTTCAATATCTCCCTGACCGTGCGGACATTCGCGGATTCACACGATGCGGCGGACTCCAGTTCGTGGCCCGGGGTGCAGCCAAGCAGGTAGTCTGTCGTGGTGCCCAGAACCTCGGCCATCCTGTGCAGAATCGCGGGGCATGGCTCACGGCCCCCGGATTCATACATCGCAACCGTGTTGCGAGCCATCCCCAGCTTCGCGGCCAGGCCTGCCTGCGTTAGGTTCTGCGCAGCCCGGATTTCCTTCAACCTCTCAGGAAACAAAGGGCATCTCATACCTAAATAGTAGCAGCTTTCATCCCAAAGCAACAGCCCCGCATGTCACATGTTGTGGTAATCCGATGCTTGACATGTCACGCTTCGTGACGATACAATGGTCTTGTGAGAGGAGGGATACCATGCCTGAGAAGTCCTGCGAGCCGAAAGCCGAGACCACGTGCTGTGAGCCGAAAGCCGAGACCAAGTGCTCCGAGCCCAAGGTCGAGAAGTGCTGTGAACCTGAGGCTGAGACCAGCTGCTGTGAACCGAAGCCAGTAGAGAAGTGCGAAGAGACGAAGTCTTCCTGCTGCGAGGAGACCGTCAAGAAGACATCCTGCTGCGACAAACCCTAGTCGCCCGGTCCACAGAGAACCGGGGACGCCTGGTAGACTGCGCAGAGCAGCGCACACAACTACATACAGGAAGGCGCTTTGACCGGTGCGGTGAGCCTTGGGGCGGCACCGCCCGGCGGGCACTCAGCGGGCGGCCAGAGCGTTGGCCGCCCTTGTGCTGTTGTTGAGGCTTCCATGCATGGGCTACTGCAGTGAAGGGCGCAATCCTGAGGGTTGTTGTGCTCCAGGTTATACTCCAGGCACAGATTTCCCGCCACCGGCTATCCTGTGGAAATCAACGCAGGGGTGCGTTGCTTCCGTAGGGACAGCCCCACTCCCCATCCCGCCCACCTATCCCACCGTCCACACCAGGGCCTCTCTCAGAAACCAGAGTGTTGATACTCTGGCCTCTTTGGCGGAAATGTAACAGGTCCTACGCACGAAGGTGCCGAGGAGTTGTTGTTTGTAGAGGTTTCCTCTAAGTTACAGTCCAAGGGGGAGTTAACACTTTTCAGGAGGTGGTTTCCGTGGTCAGGCGTTTCCTATTGCTTCTGCTAGCATTGTGTATTGTGATCGGTGGTTGTACCACTCAGCAGACGGCACCGCCCAAGCCCGAGGCGCCCAAGCCAGAGGCTCCAAAAGCCGCACCCAAACCCGTGTCCCCCTATTCGGACCTACCTATCGACAGCTGGGCCTACAGGAACATCGAGATCCTGGACAAGGCCGGAGTGAAGATGGCCGCCTCGCAGACCAGTTTCGGCGTGAACGACAAGGTGAAAAGGGCTGATTTTGTCAAGCTGCTGGCTCAGGTCAAGAAACTCGAGTCAGCCCCACCCGCCACTCCTTCATTCAAAGATGTGGCGGCCGATCACGCTGCGTTCAAGCAAGTCGAGGCTGCGGTGAAGGCCGGTGTCCTCGTGCCCGGAGGCGAGTTCAAGCCTGACGACCCCGTCAAGAGGATGGACGTGGGCGCATGGTCTGTGAAGGCGCTCGGCAGGGCCAAAGAGGCTGAGGCATTCAAAGAGCCCATGATAGCCGCCCTGGACGAGGATGCCATCCCGAAAGACTACATTGGACTCCTGACCGTCGCCTACAGGCCTGAGGTCCAGGTGCTCAAGTTCCGGCGCGGACGTTATGTGGATGCATCTGAGCCGGCCACCAAACTCGAAGTGGCTTACGCTCTGAGCATGATCGTCTCTCCGCCGGTCAAGGGCGGCGTCCTTCGCCGGGCGATTGACCAGGATCCACTGCAGCTTAACCGTATGCTGACCATCGCCAGCGGCAGCGTATTGGTGTGCAACTACATGGGAGACACCTTGATCGGCGCTGCCAAGGACGAGAAAGGCCAGACCATCTACTTCCCGAAGATGCTGAAGCGGATGCCCACTCAGCAGAACGGCCTGTGGAAAATGCTTGCGAACGGCAAGATGGAAGTCACTTACGAGCTCCGGAAGGGCATGAAGTGGCACGATGGCACTGAGGTCACCGCCGACGACGCGGTATTCATGTGGAAGGTCACCATGGACCCCAAGATGCCCATCGTGAGCCGTGACGGCTATGACCTCATCGAGAAGATGACGGTGAAAGACAAATACACGTTCGTCGCAACCTGGAAGCAGCCGTACATGTATCCAACTGCCCGCACATTCTTCACCCTGCCCAAGCACGTCTTCGAACAGGGCTATGAGGCCGCCAGGAAATCCGGCAAGTATGAGGATTTCGTGCAGCAGATGGCCAAGACACCGGTTCTCTGTGGGCCTTTCAAGTTCAAGGAGCTGAAGAGCGGCTCGTACACTTCGCTCGCGGCGAACAAGGACTACTACCTCGGCGGGCCGCTGGTGGACGAGCTCATCATACCGACGATCAAGGACTCCAGCATCATGTACGCCTCCCTCCTGAAGGGCGACATCGACTTCGGCGCCCTGACGACCGATGTCGGCTTGAAACTCGAGGGACAGAAGCCGGCAAACGTCGGCCTCGAGTTCCAGGATGCCCTCTCGGTACTGTTCATCTCACCCAACCTCAGGAATCCCCAGAACATAAAGGAGCCGAACCCGTTCTTCGCGGATAAGCGTGTACGCCAGGCGCTGTTCTACTCCATGGACCGGAAGACGATGAACGCAACGATCTACGGCGGCAAGGCCAAGGTCTCCAACGCCTGGATAACGTCTCCGCTGCACCCGCTGTACAACGACGGCGTGAAGGCATACAACTACGATCCTGCCAAAGCCGCTCAGCTGCTGGCTGAGGCGGGTTGGAAGAAGGGCGCCGACGGGATCCTTGAGAAGGATGGTGTGAAGTTCAAGATCACAATGGTTGCGCCGTCCGGCAACAAGGCGTACGAGATGATCGAACAGGTCATGCAAGCCGAGTGGAAAAAGCTCGGCATCGAGATGTCCATCAACAACACGCCCTGGGCGGCATACGCGAAGGACTACCGGCCATACGGCAACTTTGACATCATACTGAATGGCTGGGGCCTCAACGAGTTCGTGATGCCCTCCGACAGGTATGTCACCAGCGCTATCCCGACCGCGGAAAACACCTAGTCCGGCCAGAACTTCACCGGCTGGAGCAACAAGGAAAACGACGCCATAGTAGCGGGGCTTGCCGCCGCGTATTCCAAATACGGCGGCTATTTAGCCGGAGAGGGAGAGGCTGTCCGGGCAACGGAGTATTTCAAGAAGGCGTACGAAGTGAGGCCGTCATCGAAGACGATGCAGGAACTCGCCATCATCTATGCGAAGAGAGCCGTTCAGGAAGCGCGGAATGATCCGGCGGACGCCAAGACATATTTCGCGAGCGCCCGGCTGTCCGCGGCCGATTCCGCCATCGCCAGCCGGAACCTGAGCATTTCCCTTTTTAACGATGCCGTAGCGGAGTCGAGGGCGGGCAGAGACGATCTGGCGATCGTCCTTTTAAAAGAGTCGTCCCTTGCCTACATGGACGCTTCCGCGTTTGAACTGATGGGCG
>JAUYEF010000242.1 GCA_030691635.1 Bacillota bacterium | reverse complement strand
GGGTCAACACCGCATCGTGGCGTGACATCATCGCCGACTGGTGGCCCGTGGCGTTGATCGTCCTCGGTCTCGCGGTGTTGCTGACCGGATCGGGACCTTCGTTCGGCATCCTGCTCCTGGTGGCGCTGGTTGTGTTTGGGTCGTACGTGTACTCCAGTCTCGGCGCTGGTTTCGGTCACCTCCGCATAAGCCCGTCCAGGGGTAATGCGAAGGTCGAGACATTCACGGAGGCCCTGCCGGCGGGGACCACCGAGTCGACGGTGTCTCTGAACTTCGCCGGTGGCCGTCTATCCATCCTGGGTGTATCGGAAGGCCTGGCCAAGGGCAGTCTCACCTACTATGAAGTGAAGCCTGCCTGGTCCGCGGTGCAGAGAGGGAACTCTGTCGACCTCGCGATTTCCCAGGGCCAGGGTGAGGTGATCCCGACCGGCGAGAGCGCCAACGACTGGCGGATTTCTCTGAGTGACCAGGTCCCGATGGACATCTCAATACGGGCGGGCGCCACCAGCGCGGATCTTGACCTGAGGCGGGTGAAACTGCGGACGCTGGACATCTCGTGCGGCGCGGCCAGCCTGGTGCTGCGGTTCCCGCAAGAGCCTCAGATGAGAGCATCCATCAGGACAGGAGCGGCCAGCGTCGAACTTCACGTCCCGGCGGGGGTGGGCCTGAAGATCAACAACGCCAACCCTCTCATAAACAAATCTTTTGAGAACCAGGGGTTGCAGAAGTCTGGGAACTCCTATGTCTCCAAGGAATTCGGCCAGGCCAAGTCGAACCTGGAAATCGACGTGACGGCTGCGGTCTCGATCGTCAGGCTCTTCAGGTAGAACAGTCGACCGGGAGGATGATACGGATGGCATACTGGCCTGGAAAAGGGCTCGAACAGACTGAGGGCACATGCAAGGCCGCTATCCAGCGGGCACAGGAACTTGGGATCGAGCATGTGGTGGTAGCCTCCAATACGGGGCGGACCGCACGGCACTTCTTGGACTCCGGGCTCCATGTCGCGGTGATCACGCACCAGACAGGCTTCAAGGCGCCCGGCCACCAGGAGATGACGAAAGAGGAGCGCCGGTTCCTTGAGGACAAGGGCTTCGACGTGCTGACAACCACGCACCTGTTCGCCAACATCGAGCGAGCGATAACCAACAAGTCCGGCGGGCTGTACCCCGGTGGGATAGTCTCGGCCACGCTACGGGCGTTCGGCCAGGGCACCAAGGTGTGCTTCGAGATCGCGACGACTGCGCTGGATGCTGGCCTGATACCTCACGGCAAGGAGATCATGGTGGTCGCGGGAAGCGGCGGTGGCGCCGACACGGCTCTGGTCATGATACCTGCTCACGCAAAAGACTTCTTCGATACGCAGGTGCTCGAGGTAGTGTGCAAGCCAAGGATCCCGAAGTAGCATGGCGTTCAAGAGGGCGGTCGCTGAGCCGCCCTTTGGTTTTTCGACAAATGGCTCATGGCCGCGCCTGAGGGCGGCCCGCGCTGTGCAGGCTAGGCCTGGCGGGGACCATTGAACACGGGGAGATCACCTTTGCGAGACGGCTATGCACGGGGTGATCGCCTTCCGGGGGAAACTAGTCACGCGCGATACGGAAACGGCTTCTCTGTATTCGGCGTGACCAGGTTTGCTAGACTGCTGCGCACACGGTGATGGGGTCGCGCAGAAAGCTAGTCACGACGTGTACAGAGACGGCTCACAGGGTCCCTCCGGCGACTCTGTCACCAATCTGAGGGCGGCGGGCCGCCCGGGGGTGGGTAGCGTGGCTCTAATGGTGGGGGTCGATGTCGGGGGCAGTCACATAGCGGCAGGCCTGTTTGACGGCCGGGAGTTCATCCGGCGCCATCACGTGGCATTTGCTCCCGGCAGCGTGCGAGAGGACGTCGTGGAGGCCGTGGCTGAGGCGTCATCCAGGGTCACGCCGCGGCAGAGCCGGCTGCCCGTGGGCGTGGGCATGCCGGGCGTCACCTCGGCGGACGGCGTGGTCCTTCTTGCGCCGAACCTCTCCCTGTGGGACTTTCCGATGCAGGCGCGCCTCCGGGACCTCGGGCTTTCGGCCCACGTGATCAACGACGCGAATGCGGCAGCCCTGGCTGAGTGGCATTCGGGAGCAGGGCGCGGTGCAAGAAGCCTCATCTGCGTCACGGTCGGCACAGGCGTCGGCGCCGGCATCGTGCTTGACGGCCAAGTCCTGTTCGGAGCGTGCGGCCGCGGCGGCGAGATCGGGCACATGCTTGTCATGCCCGGAGGCCCGGAATGCGGTTGCGGCACCCACGGTTGTCTGGAAGCCCTTGCGTCTGGGCAGGCGATCGCACGGATGGGGAGGCAGGCATGCTCGGGCGGCGATCCGGTGCTCCTGCGACTGTGCTCGGATGACCCGCGCACGCTGGACGCAAAGATGGTCTTTGAGGCCGCGAGGGCCGGAAGCCGGGCGGCGAGCCAGATAGTGGAACAGGCCGCCATGTGGCTCGGCATCGCTCTGGCGAACGTGGTATCCGTTGTCGACCCTGAGGTTATAATCGTGGGCGGTGGGGTAGCTTTATCCGGTGAGGAATTCCTGGATGCCGTTTCTCGCTCCATGGAGGCAAGCGCGCTCTGCCGGATCAGGATGCCGGCCGTCGTGCGGGCGCACCATGGGACCGACGCTGGCTTGCTCGGGGCGGCGGTTTTCGCAGGGCTATCGAGTGGAGTCTTGAGGGGGAAGGAAGATTGAAGGACCTGAGCGCATACGCCGGCATCGAGGTGAGCCTCGAACGGCCTGGCAGGCTCGTTTTCGGCGGTGACCTGGAGCCGGTCCAGCCCGACATAAGGACGCTGGAGCAGGCTCGGGGCGTGCTGTGGAACATGACAGCTGCCGGCCCTGGCGAGCTCTACTACATGTACCGGGGCGTGTCGCGGCAGGCGGATCGCGAGATGTTCGAAAGGCAGCGCATCAGGTACGACATCACCGTCATTCTTCCGGGCACCATCAGCGGTGAGTACGTGAAAACCGTGGGGCACTACCATGCTGCCGCCGAAGGCACGGAAGTCCAGTATCCTGAGGTATACGAAGTCATATCGGGCAAGGCGCACTACCTGCTGCAGAAGCCCGGCGCCGATCCCCTGACCATATCGGATGTGGTGATCGTGGAAGCGTCGCCCGGGGATAAGGTGCTGATACCGCCCGGGTACGGCCATGTGACCATGAACCCCGGCGATGAGCCACTGGTCATGGCCAACCTGATCGAGCGCGAGTTCAGATCGGTGTACGAGCCTTTTTCTGCATCCCACGGGGCGGCGTACTACGAGTTACTTGAGAAAGACATGCCGGTGTTCGTGGAAAACGAGCACTACAAGGAGGTCGCAGAGCCGAGACTGGTCGAGCCGCGTGACTACCAGGAGTTCGGCCTGGTCAAAGGGACGCCGCTATACGTGGCGTTCGTAAAGCGACCGGAGGCGTTCGACTATCTCGTCAAGCCACACCTGTTCGCAGAGGCGCTCGACGCGGCGCTCGCATGAGGTTACCGGTGCGGGACATCTTCGCAGATGATGCCCAGAAGCTTCTCGTGGTCTATGTTCTGGCCGCTCAGCACGATCGCTGACGGCCTTTTCCGTATGCCGGGGTGACCGGCCAGCACGGCTGCGACCCCAAGCGCGCCTGCGCCTTCAAGGATGATACGGTGCCTCTCAACCATGAAGCGGACCGCGTGCCTGATCTGTTCCTCGCTCACCAGCAGGAAATCGTCCACCCACTTCCTGGCGAGGTCGAAGGTATACTGGGAGATGCCGCCGGCCGTCCCGTCGGCCAGCGTGGGCAGCACCGGAGGGTCCACCACGCGACCGGCCCGCCAGGATTCATACCACGCAGGCGAAGTTACTCCCTGCACACCCACGATGCGGGCGCCGGGCGCAACCGCCTTTATGGCGACGGCCACGCCACATATCAGGCCGCCTCCGCCGGCCGGGACAATCACCTGCTCCACTCCGGGCAAGTCCTGTATGATCTCAAGGCCCACCGTACCCTGGCCTTCGATGACGACTGGGTCCATGAACGCATGGATGTAGAACCGGCCCCTCGCTCGCGCCATCCCATGAGCATGGTCTTCTGCTCGGTCGTAGTCCGCTCCGGCAAGCACGACCTGAGCGCCCAGCCGCCGTGAGGCCTCGACCTTGACCGCCGGGGCGTTGTCAGGCATCACCACGACCACGTCAAGGCCCAGGTGACGGGCCATGATCGCCACAGCCCTGGCGTGGTTCCCGGATGAAGCGGTTATCAGGCCGTGGCGTTTCTCGTCGTCGGTCAGCAGTAACATCCTGGACGCGGCGCCGCGCAGCTTAAAGGAGCCGCCGGCCTGGAAGTTCTCCATCTTGATATGGACGGGGGCGCCCAGCGCCTCCGACAGCGGATCTGAGAACACCAGCGGGGTCCTCAGCACGAACCGCTCTATCCTCCTGGCCGCAGAAAGCACGCCGGAAAACGTCACCTGCTGCAAGCGCCTGTCGCCTCCTGCCAATACTGTTTGTCGTGGCGCCATCCTCACCTTCGTGAGCCGACCATGTTATTCGTAGGATGCGCCGTCAGGTCCTGCGGCACAGCACACAGGGCCTGTCATCACGGTGGGCGGCACGGCGCCGCAGGGGAAGGAAACACTAGCCAGGGAGCAGAACAGCTCTAGTTGAACGGAGGGTGAGCAGCCCTGAGCATCGTTCTCGGAGTGGACGGAGGGGGCACGGGCACGATCGCCGCCATCGCCAGGTCCGGCGGAGTTGTGGCCGGGCAGGGCCGCGCCGGTGCGTCCAGCGTGTACTCGGTTTGCGTTGGAGATGCACTTGAGGCGACAAGAGCCGCCGTCGAGGCGGCCTGTCTGGACGCAGGAGTCACGGCCGGCGAGATCCAGGCCGCGTGCTTCGGGTTCGCAGGCGCTGGCCGCGAGGAGGACCGCGCGGTCTATGTCGAGATCGCGAGGTCCGTGGGACTGTCGGTCGAGCCTTTGGTGGCACTGGATGTCGAGATCGCTCTCGATGCCGCCACCCTGGGAACCGACGGCGCCATCCTGATAAGCGGCACTGGATCAGTGTGCCTGGGCCGGTCGGGTCCAGTTGTTGCCAGAGCAGGGGGGCACGGGCCTCTGCTTGGAGATGAGGGGAGCGGCTTCGACCTGGGCAAGAGCGCCGTGGTCGCGTGCCTGGAGGCTGCGGAAGGCCGCATGAAGCCCAGCCTGTTAAGCGAAGCAGTGCCGGCGTTTCTCGGCATTCGATCGATACAAGACGCCCCGGCGCTGTTCAGGAAGGACGGCGAGCGATCTCGTATCGCCGGCTTGGGCGCGCGTGTGCTCGAGATCGCGTACTGCGAGCATGACGCTGTGGCCGTGGCCATAGCGCGGCGGGCGGCATCGAGTCTGGTGGACCTCGCGGGGGCGGTATTCTCGCAGCTGGGCACCGTCGTGCCCGTATGGCTGTCCGGCGGCATCTTCGCCGCCTCGCCCGAGTACGCAAGGGAAGTGGCCCGCGAAGCGGGCCTGAGGTACCCAGTATCGCGAGTACAGCCCCTAACGGTGGCGCCTGTCGCGGGCGCCGTGTGGCGGGCGTTCAGGCAGTTGGGCGAAGAGATGACAAGCGTAACTGCCTTTTCTCATGTCGGGATGATGAAGCGGGAGCCCGGCACGGCATCGCCTGCGACCGGATGCCGGCACGCGCTACCGATCACCGAGAGCCGGAACCCCCGGTCGGTGGCGCTCAGCAGGATGTCCGCGCACGAAATCGCCAGGGTCATGACCGGTGAGGATTCGCTGGTCGCCCCGGCCGTCGGCGCCTGCTCCGCCGAGATCGCGACTGCGATCGAGTGGACGGCGGCATCGCTTGGTGGTGCCGGGCGGCTGGTCTACGTGGGGGCCGGCACGAGCGGCAGGCTCGGTGTGCTCGACGCCGCCGAATGCCCGCCGACCTTCGGGGTTGAACCCGGCAAGGTGGTTGCCGTGATAGCAGGCGGCCGCGAAGCCATCACCAGGTCCGTGGAAGGCGCTGAGGATTCCGAGAGCGCCGGCGCTGCTGCGGTTGACGCGCTTTCCGTGGGGCCTGCCGACACTGTGGTGGGGATAGCGGCCAGTGGAGGGACGCCCTTCACGGTGGGCGCGGTGCGCCGGGCCAATCATCTCGGCGCAAGCACGGTCGCCCTGGTATCGAACCCGGGTTCGCCTCTCGAATCTGAGGCGGCGCTCACCATATGCCCTGTCGTCGGGCCGGAAGTGCTGACTGGGTCAACCAGGCTCAAGGCGGCCACGTCTCACAAGATGGTGCTCAATATCATCTCCACCGGGGCGATGGTGCTGCTGGGCAAGACTTTCCGCAATCTCATGGTTGACGTCAGGCCGCTGAACTCCAAACTCCTGGACAGGGCGAGGCGGATAGTGGCAGAGGCCTCGGGCGTGGACGTCGAGGCAGCCGGGCGCCTGCTGGAGGCGAGCAACGGGAGCGTCAAGGCCGCGGTGGTCATGGCGCTCCTGGGTGTGGGCGCGCCGGAGGCACGCGCGCTGCTCGACCGGGCCAAAGGATCGATAGACAGAGTCCTCGACCTCGCAAGGGGGGGACCAGATGACCGATAACCTCAAGATATCAAGGCCTGACGTCGCAGGCATGAGCTATGATAGGTTGGAGACGGCCTTCCGTGTGCTCGCCCGGGAGGTTGAAGAAGGCGCCATCCCGGGGGCGGTCGCAGCCATCGGCAGGCACGGCCACGTGGTCGGCTTCAGGGTCTACGGCTGGGCGCAGCTGCATGGTTCGCGGCGGCTGATGCAGATGGATACGCTGTTCGACCTGGCGTCGCTGACCAAAGTGGTCGCCACGCTCCCTTGCGTGCTCCGGTTCATCGAACAGGGCCTGATAAGGCTCGATGACCCGGTGAGCCTTGTGCTCCCTGAGTTCTCTGGGGAGGGCCGGGAGCAGATCACGGTGCGGCACCTGCTCACGCACACTTCGGGCCTTCCCGCCCACCGGAGGTTCTACGAAGAGAACCTCTCTGGCGACCAGATACTACAGGCGCTATTCCAGACGAGGACGGAGGCCCCGCCGGGCGCAAGGGTCGTCTACAGCGACCTCGGGTTCATGCTCCTCGGCCTCATGGTAGAGAAGCTTTCGAGGAGCGACCTGGCCGGCCACGCGAGAAAGCACATCTTCGAGCCGCTCGGCATGAAGGACACGACGTTTCGCCCGGTCGAAGTGCCTGGCCTGCTTGAGCGCACCGCGGCGACTGAGTTTCGAAAGGACCTGGACAGGTTCGTAGTCGGGGACGTCCACGATGAGAACGCGTATGCGCTCGGAGGGGTGGCCGGTCACGCAGGCCTCTTCTCGACCGCCTCAGACCTCTGCGTCTACTGCCAGATGATGCTGAACAAGGGCAGGTATGGAGGCGCCCGTGTGCTGTCGCCTACCGCGGTGCTCGCCAGCATGGCGCTGCAGACGCCGTCAGGTGATCCCCAGCCACGAGGTCTGGGCTGGCTCAAGATGCCTGCTTCCCATTCAGCCGCCGGCGAGCTCCTGTCACAGGCCACCGTATACCACACCGGGTTCACGGGCACTTCGCTCTTTATCGACCCGGTCAACGACCTGTTCATCGTGCTGCTGACCAACCGCGTTCATCCCACCCGGCAAAATGAGGCGATCACTAGGATAAGGCCCCGTTTCTGTAATGCAGTGGCCGCGTCGATCGAGGATTGGGGTGGGGCGAGTGCCGGAGGGCAGTGAAGCCAGGGTCCTCTATGGCGGCGAGCTTCTCATGTTCGGGTTTCACGAAAAGGATGCTGGCGCAGTCGTGGCGCGCCTGCGCCGGGAGGGAGCGCCTGGCGGCATCATCTACTTCAGCCGCAACGCCGGGAGTCCAAACGAAATCCGAGAGATGAACCGGCAGATCCAGGCCGCGCTTGCAGACCCCACGGTTCCGCCCACCCCGCTGCTGATCGCCGTAGACCAGGAAGGCGGGACGTGGGTTTCAACATGAACCTGGCCCCTTGCATGGATGTGAACACCAACCCCGGAAACCCGGTTATCGGCACGAGGTCTTACTCCAACCGCCCGGACCGGAAGGCCGCCTTCCGGT
>JAUYEF010000228.1 GCA_030691635.1 Bacillota bacterium | reverse complement strand
AACGACCCTGACGTGTTGGCCCTGGGATCCCTCTACCTGGTGACACTGGGCATCACGAGCCCGGGGTACGCTGCGTCCATGGTGTACGCCGGCAGCCTCCGTGGGGCAGGTGATACGCGCTCACCGATGAGCATGGACCTGATCCTTCTGTGGCTGGTCCAGCTGCCGCTCGCCTATGCGCTCGGCCTCCTGACCCCGCTCGGCATCCGAGGCATCTACATTTCATTCGGCCTGTTCTGGGCCATCTACGGCATTTGGCTGAAGCAGCGGTTCGACGCCGGACGGTGGAAGCACATCTCGGTCTAGGGCTGTGCCCAGACGACTTCAGGGCAGGTTTCCTGCCCCTGACCATGGTCTGGAGCGGTGCCGGCCGTGAAGGTTAAGTGGTCTTCTGCGTTGAACTCTCAGTCAGGATTCTCACTAAGGAGGAAGACTCTATGCCGCCTCTCACGAAGGCTTTCTTCAATGGCAAGATCATCCCGTACCAGGACGCGAAGATCCATGCAAACGCTGCAGTGTTCAAGTATGCTACGGCGGTCTTCGAGGGTATCAGGGCTTACTGGAACAGCGACGAGTCGAAGCTCTATGTGTTCAAGCTCGTGGAGCACTCGGACCGGCTCGTCAAGTCCGTGGCCCTGATGAGGATGAAATCGGCTTTCGATTCGGCGTATTACCAGGACGGGGTGATGTCCCTGCTGAGAGACATCAAGCCGGTGACAGACCTGCACATCAGGCAGACGGTGTGGGTGGACAATGATGGTTCCATGTGGGCCGACTCGCCTGTGGGATGTGTTGTCATCGCGACTCCGAGCGGTCGGCCCGCCGGCTACGATGCGGGGATAAGCATGCAGGTCAGCTCCTGGACACGCATAAACGACCAGATAATGCCCGCCAGGATCAAGTGCATCGCGAACTACCATAACGGACGGCTGGCCAGCATGCAGGCCAGGCAGGACGGCTACGACAACGCGCTGCTGCTGAACTCGCGCGGCAAAGTCGCTGAGGCGCCCGGCGCCTGCTTCTTCCTGGTCAAGAACGGCGTTCCCGTCACCCCGACGGTGACGTCCGACATCCTCGAAAGCATAAACAGGGCCACCATCATCCATCTCTTCAAGGAGCAGTTTGGCTTGGACGTCGAGGTCCGAGATGTCGACAGGACCGAGGTATACATGGCGGATGAGGCGTTCCTCTGCGGGACCGCTGCTGAGGTGACGCCGGTAGCCTCAGTCGACAGGTTCCCCATGAAGAAGGGACGCGGCGACCTGACGCGCGCTCTGCAGGAGAAGTGGGAAGCCATCACGACTGGCAAAGACAAGGCCCATCCCGAGTGGCGGACGCTGGTATAGGGCTCAAGGGTGAGCCGGCGGCCTGATAGCATGACCACAGACCCCCTGCGAGGCAGAGCTCGCGGGGGGTTCGTGTCTTCCATGGCATGGATCCAGATCCCTGGGTATATGTCCAGTATTGTATCCGTCCCATACCCGATGTGAAGGGCGCGGGGCCGTGCGTGTCATATAATCACAAGAAGAACATGATATGTGGGCGCTCTTCAGCCGGGAGGAAATCGTTCGTGGACCTCTGCATAGTTGCGGATATCGTGATCATCCTGCTTGCGCGCGTGCTCGACGTGTCGCTCAGCACCGTGCGCACAATCCTTATGATCAAAGGAAGGCGCTACACCGCCGCGGCCATCGGCTTCTTCGAGGCCCTGATATACGTGCTGGCGCTGAGCAGGCTGTTCGGCAGCCTCGGCGAGCCGCTACGGCTTGTGGCGTACTGTGCGGGTTTTGCTCTCGGCATCCTGGTGGGCACCAAGGTCGAGGAGCGGCTGGCCCTGGGGTTTCTCGCAGCGCAGGTCATCACGCCCTCCGACTACGCGGACCTTGCAGAGGCGATGCGCACGCGCGGGTATGGCGTGACCACCTGGCCCGCCTCAGGCATGGGTGGGGAGAAGCTGGTGATCAATGTGTTGTTCAGGCGCAACGAGCTGCCGGCGATCGAATCGCTCATCCGCCAGCGTGACTCAGGCCAGCACGCCTTCGTGGTCTTCAGCGAGCCGAAGATGTTCCGCGGCGGCTTTATGCAGCGCAAGTAGGGAGGAGGGCAGGGCCTGCGCCCTGATGCGCTGGCGCGCGCCGCGTTCGCTACGGGAACATAGGGCCCGATGTGTCAGGGGCAGTCGTGCTTATCGCTCTGCAGTCCGCCTCAGGTCAAACCGGGCGCGCCTTGCAGGTGGCGGCCTCGATATCGATGGCGACGACGCACACCCGCTCGGCATCTTCTGCGGCGATCGGGCCCGGCTTCCCAGAATACTTGAGGGCAAGCGCACGGAGGGCGCGCATCTTCTCGTCACCCTGCTCCACGATCCTTGCCCGGCCAAAGCAGATGGCGCTGCGGTAGGCGACCGCGTACCTGCACGGCACCTCGCCGGGAACGAGCTGCAGCATCTCAGAGACCTCGAAGCAGACCCTGCCGTCTCGTCTGATCCCCGCGATTTTCTGCCCGGCCGGCGCAGAGTGCACGTACAGGGTCGTGCCCTCCAACGCGTGGTTGAGCGGCACAACATACGGGTAGCCGTCTCCGGTGGTCGTGCCAAGATGGCCATAGGAGGCGCGGGCCAGCATGTCCAGCGCCTCTGACTCGGTTCTCTGCCGTTCTGTTCTCCGTGCCTTGAGGAGCGGCATGGAAAGACCTCCTTCAATGTGGCCCCAGTCAATGCCTCAACGGTGGGCCCTGCTAGTTTTGGGTGGAAGAATTCACGCGGCGACCGCCGCCATGGCTTTCACCCTCAGGTCGATAAGGGCGCTTTCGGCATCATCGGCAGGCCGCAGCATGCGAACTGGGCCACCACTGAGTCCTTCAGCACCTGTATTTCCGTGCCGCACGCGCGGCATACATATACTTCTCCTTGTCTGGCAGGCATCCTTGCCACCTCACATCTGGTTAATCTGGACCATGGGCTCTTCACAGCAATACACGGTGCCGGGCCCGGGCTTGAGCACTCTGACCACGGTCCCGCACCTCTGGCACATAAGGATGGCAAATTCGGCGTTGGGCACGCCATCACCCCCGTAAGCATCAGTTACAGTTCCAGCCTATGCTGAGGCATGCAGGCAGTGTGTCTTGCCGGAGCATACTCTGGTTAGCGCAGGGTGACTTCGTGCCGGCGCCTGACTGTATCCCACAGATGAAGCGGTGCGCCGTGCGGCTCGTGGTGACAGGCAACTCGGCGCTGGTACAGAACCGGGACGACGGTGGCGAAGTGCCACGGCAGCTCGTCTGGTCATCCACGGCGAAGCCGTGTTGGTCAAGGGCAGCGAGATCACGGGCACATGGCGCGACGACCACGAGGATTCCATGGTGTGCCTGGGCACCTGCCCTGACGGCCGAGTCATTCACGCGGTAGCGACATCTGCCTGCTGCTCGCTCATGGCGCGCTTCTTCGTCAAGTGTCGCTGCACCGCCGCTCTTCTCGTGGCGGACGGCGATGCGTACGGGCTTTTGGTCTACGGTGAGCGCCGGTTGGGCCAGGCCACGGCGCCGGTCGCGAGCGCGATAATCGTAAGGGACATCCTCACGGCACAGAAATGCTTTTAACAGCTCACTTTGTGCGCTAATCTGATGGGTGGAGCTCCCATTTCCATAGCCAGCTTGTGGACATGCTACAGATGAACTTCTCTCGGCTTTTAACGTATTGATTGACTTGGTGATCAAGACTTAGCTGGCGTCGCTGGAGGTGTCTTTGGTGCAGAGAAATTCCGGCCAGATCGTAATCGGGCTGATCCTGCTTTTCCTGGGTGGCTTCTTTCTGCTCAACAACCTGGGGTTCCTCAGGGGAGAAGCCTTTCTTGTCTTCCTTGGCCTCGCATTCGTGGGAGCATATGTGCTGACGGGCAGGCAGGTCGGCTTCCTGGTGCCAGGAGCGGTCCTTGTTGCGCTCGGCCTGTTCGCGGGTCTCGAGCAATCGCGATTCATCTGGGGCCGCCAGGCAGGCGGGGGCTGGTTCTTCATATTCATGGCGCTCGCCTTTGCCGCTGTGTTCGTGGTAGATTCCCTGGGCAGGCAGTCGCCCACGACATGGGCGCTGTTCCCGGCCGCCGGGCTTGGGTTGTTCGGGCTGTTCGTGCTCGGAGTGGATGTTCTCCCTAGGTCGGTGTGGCGCATGTCCTCAACCTGGTGGCCGGCGATCTTGATACTGATCGGAGTGCTTTTCCTGGTGAGACCAAGGCGCTAGACACAATCCTGGGCAAGACAACGGCGCCCTCCGGCGAGCATCCGGCAGGGCGCCGTTCACTGTGCACTAGGCAGGGTGGCGTTCACTCTGGCCCAGGCTTACACGGGTAGGATCTGGTCGTCCAGCCGGCTCAACGGCCGCGGGTTCCATGCAAGCCGTCACCGCCTGGATTTTTCTGTAAGCCACACTTCGCCGGATGCAAGTTTGTAATCCTCTTTTCCGCCCAGTGTTCGCAATAGACGAAGGATTGCATCAGCCGGTCGCCAGCGGCCTCGAGCGGGGCGCTATCAGCGCTGCTGCTCTCTCGCCGCGTCCTCAAGCGTCTTCAGCACGGCCGCTCGCGACACCGGCCCGATGAAGCGCTCCGTGCCGTTCACAAAGATGCCGTGCCCGACGCCCCAACTGTCGACGGCCTGCCGTGAGGCCGGAAACTCGAACAGGCGCACCTTGCCACCGAAGGACGCCGCGACTTCACGCAGAGTAAGCAGGGTCGATGCGGAGACCGGACAGAACAGCGATCCGACGACCACAACCTCGACCGGGGCATCGCTGAAACATGGGAGACTCAGCGGTATCGCCTGCGCCCACGCCTGGGCCTGGGATAGAGGCAGGTACATCAGACAGCCCCTGGCCCATTCCAACACCGGTCGGAAGCCGCGCTTTTCGAAGTGGCGCCGGTGCATGTACTCGACCTCATCCGTGGCCTCCACGAAAATCCCCTTACATCTCTTGGCCTCCAGTGTGTCGATCAGGCCTGCGTGCATGTCCCGGGCGATCCCCCGGCCCCGGTGCCTGTGGTCCACCCATTCGCAAAGCACTGTCGCCGTTCCCGGTTCAAGATGATAGGGCAGGAGCGCGTGCTCTGAACCGCACCAGTAAAGGTGCCCGGCAGGAACGCCGTCATCTCCGAGGACGTGCAGCCCCTCAACGCTGCCGCCGAGATTCCGCGCAAACCAGTCTCTCGAGGGTTGAAGCGCGTTGCTCCAAGGCACGGTCTTGCCGGCCACGCACGGGTAGGCCAAAGATGCATCCTCGACGGTGACACAACGGCACTCAGACATGGCCCTCACCTCAGCTCAGCCATTCGGGTGGAGGCGGCGGGTTTCCTCTGTGCGCCGGATAGGGTGAAGCCCGCCTGCGGGCCAGGCGGGCTTTCTTGGGCCTTAGCGGCTTGACGCGCCGCAGTGGTCCAAAGGGAGTTACTGCATTTTCTTGATGCCTTCGTGGTACGCGTCCTGCTTGCCCTTCTCGATGAAGGTCTTGCAGCATGTTTCCTGGCATTTCCCGACCGGTGTCGGAGAGATCGTCGAGGCCTGCAGCGCGTTCAGAGTGTGTGAAGTGTCGGTCGCCACACTGTCGGCCGTGACCAGGATCTGGTCCGCGGCGCAGTAGTTCTTGTTTGCCCAGTAATGGCAGGTTTCCACGGTGCAACGGATATCCTTGTTCGCCACTGGAAGTCACCTCCACGTGATAGTTGCCGGTGTAGTATGTGCTTCCCATCTGAAGGTTAACGCATACGGCAAGGCGAAACGTATCGCGCTTGGAGGTAGATCGATGAGCGAGCAGGTCACACTAGAGAGCGGGCGGGAAATCATACGCCGCGTGCAGCACAACATCTCGAAGGTCATTGTGGGCAAGGAATGGATCATCGAGAAACTGGTGCTGAGCGTGCTCGCGCGTGGGCATGTCCTCATAGAGGACGTTCCCGGCGTCGGAAAGACAAGCCTTGTGAGGGCCGTGGCGGATTCTCTCGGATTGACATTCCGCCGGCTGCAATTCACGCCAGACCTGATGCCGGCCGACGTGACGGGGATTTCCATATACGAACCTGCGAGATCATCTTTCCGGTTCCAGCCTGGTCCGGTCTTCACGCAGGTCCTGCTCGCGGACGAGATAAACCGCACTTCGCCCAAGACACAGTCGGCGCTGCTTGAGGCCATGCAGGAGCGGCAGGTCACTGTCGACGGGACGACCTACCCACTGCCTGAGCCTTTTTTCGTGTTCGCGACCCAGAATCCGGTTGAGTACGAAGGCACGTTCCAGCTTCCCGAGGCGCAGATCGACAGGTTCACGTTGAAGCTCTCCATAGGCTATCCGGCCCCGGAAGAGGAGTTCGAAATCGTGCGACGGCACGGCCGGTCTGGAGGCTGGGCCGGCCTGCAACCCGTGACCGGCGCGGCTCAAATCCTGGCCCTCCAGTCCCTTGTGGATAATGTGACCTGCGTGCCCCAACTGGTCGACTATATCGTCGGGATCGTGCAGAAGACGAGAAGGCATCCCGACGTCTACCTCGGTTCCAGCCCGAGAGGCTCTCTGGCCCTCGAGCGCTGCGCAAGGGCGCTAGCGTTCGCTCGCGGCCGGCAATATGTCATTCCGGACGACATCAAGGAACTGGTGGTCCCTGCCCTCGAGCACAGGATCATGCTCAAACCAGAGGCGAAGCTTTCGGGAGTGATCGGCCGCAGCATACTTGAGGAAATCGTGAGATCGGCGCCCGTCCCGGCAGGCCAGGGCGCCTCAAGGGGATAGTCACGGTGCTCTCCTGGAACGACCGCGGCTGGGCGGCTGCGCTTCTCGCAAGCCTGGTCTTATCGAGGACGGTCGGGGGCGCTTTCCCGAACGTCCTGTTTTACCTTGTGGCGTCGTATCTCCTCATCGCGTACGCCTACCTGCGCTATGTCGCAAGGAACCTGACGGTGATCCACCAGCCGGACCGTAGGTCTGTCCTGGCAGGAGAGGGAGTTGCCCTCAAGATCCGGCTGTACAATGAGGGATTCCTGCCGGTGCCATGGATCGAAATCACCGACCTTTCGCCCGCAGCGGTGGAGCCCTTCTCCGTCACAGCCTCTCTGGACCCGTTGAAGAGCGCTGTCATCAGCTACTCCTGGCCGTCCGCGCGCAGAGGACACCAGCGGGTCGGGCCACTCCAGCTGCGGCTGTCTGACCCTCTCGGCGCCTTTTCTCTCGAGGTACACAATGACCAGGGAGGCAGGATCACGGTCTACCCGCGGCCGGCTCGGCTCGAGTACTTCCCGCTGCCCGCGCGACAGCCATATGGACATGCGAGACGGAACGAGCAGTCCACGGAGGACCGGTCACAGGTATCCGAACTGCGGCAATGGACGTCCGGGGAGAACCCGAAGTCCATAGACTGGAAGGCATCCGCCAGGCATGGGAAGCTTTTGGCCAGGCGTTTCGAGCTGAGCGCGGGAACCGTCGTGCATGTGCTTTTCGACCTTTTCAACAGTGCTGCAGGTTCTCCGGTCCTGTCTGATGGGACGCCCTCTCCCGAGCCTCTCTGGGCAGACAGGGTTGTCGACGCGGGCCTGGCAATCGCCGCCTACGCCATCAGGCAGGGCCAGCAGGTGGCCCTGTGGGGCGCCGGCAGGACCCACTACAGGCTGCCCGCAGGGCAGGGGGCAAGGCAGCTCGACGCCACGATGCAGCTCGGCGTGAACATGCTCTCAGGGCGCGAGGCGGATATCATGAGCGTGCTTGACGCGGAGTGGGCGGCCATCCCCGCGAAAGCAGCCGTGGTGCTGGTGACATCGCGCCTTGACCAGCGGATGGGGGAGAGCCTGGAGCGCACCTCGCGAAGAGGGCATCATGTGGTTTGCGTCCACGTTGCCCCTGAAGAAGCCGGCTACTCGAAAATCCTATGGACCAGGGTGCCCGGGTCCAACGTCCACGTTCTCACCATACCTCCTCGGTCAGAGATCGAAGGATCGCTCGGCCGTGCCATGAAGGTGCCGAGCGATGACTAGGTTGAGGCGGGTACCCGTCTCGCACTTGACCTGGGCGCTCGTGGCTGCCTGTGTGTACCCGGTGCTGCTCGCGCTGGAGAGTGCCGCCAGGTGGAAGCCGTTGGCGATCTCAACCCTGGTATCCTGGCTTGCGCTACTCGCCGCCGTGGCCTGGACCGTGGCGCTGTTCCCGCTGTACAGCCTGCTGTCCGTCGCAATGACCTCACTGGTGCTTGCTGCCGCACGGCTCAGATGGCCCGAAGTGCAGGTTTTCCTCTCCCGGTACATCGCGCCCGGCTGGAGAGCAGCCTGGGGACTGTGGCGTGGCGCCCCCGGCTCGCTCAAGCCCGACGAAGCGCTCTGGGCGAGGGCGCTTGTCGTCATGCTTGTGGCGCTGCCGCTCAGCTGGTCTGTTCAGCGTACCGCGGGGCCATTCTGGGTGATCTCGGCATGCGCCTGCTGGCTCCTGTACCTGTGGTTCAACTACATGGATGCGACGGTTGCCTGGATGATCATGCTCTTTGCAGCATTTGTGCCGCTTCTTGCCCTGTGGCGCAGGGCGCTGCTCAGCCCGCGAACCGAACACCATCACGGCTCCGGTGGAGGGGCCACCGCCACCTCGGTACTAGCAGTGACGATGGGCGTCCTGGCGCTCACGACGGCGCTGGTGCTCCCGGAGAACGCGCCGCCGTTCCAGCTCGATGCGCTGGCGAGGCGCGTTGAGCAGGTGTTCCCCGTGGTCGCCGAATGGCGGGGAGGAGGGGCGGGCAGCCGTTACACCCTTGGAGAGGCAGGATTCGGCACCTCCGTCAAGGACCTGGGCGGCCCAATACAGCGCCGCACCGATCTGGTCGCAGAAGTTGAGGTCTCGCCCGATGCGGGCGGCAGGCTGTACTTGCGCAGTGAAGTGTGGGCGACATACACGGGACGCGGCTGGGAAAACAAGCACCGCAGGCTTAAGATCTCGTCGCTGGGCGTCGTGGACCTCGCCGTGCTCCTGCCCAGGGAAGCGACCTGGGCCTACCCCAGGCGCGATGCATCCAACGTGACAGTCCTTTCTGTAAGACCATCATCGGCTCAGGATTCGCTTCTTGTCCTGACGGAGCCGTTCGAGATCCGGCAGACTGCGCGAGATGTGTGGGGTGATGTGGGCGGATCGCTCTCGGTTTCTGCCAGGTCGCGCGAGCCATACTCGGTGCTCTCGGTCGTGACCCAACGACCGGATTCCGGTTCAAGGGGGCTCGCGCTCCGTTGGAGGCAGTCGGGAAGCGGGCAGGTCGTGCCGTATGAGTACCTGTACGTTCCCGAATCAGTGCCGCAGAGGGTCAGGGAAGAGACGATGAAGGTGGTGAGAGGCGCTGCCGGACCCTGGGAAGCCGCCACGCGACTGGAACGCTACATCCGTGAGTACTCGTATGTCGAGGATGCGCCTCGCGCGCCGAGAGGCCGCGATTTCGTTGAGTACTTCCTGTTTGACCTGCAGAAGGGCTATTGTGCCTACCACTCGACAGCGCTGGCCGTAATGTGCAGGATAGCAGGAATTCCGTCAAGGTGGGTCACGGGTTACCTGTCGCCGGCCGGCACTGGAATCCGCGAAGTACAGCAACAGCACGCCCACGCGTGGGTTGAGGTGTACATGCCCGGGAGCGGCTGGGTGACCCTAGAAGGCACGCCCGCCTATGGTGTCCCAGCCCGTGAGCAACGGGTTGACACTTCGACACCAGGCGAGTCGTCCGGCGAACAGACCTCGTCTGGCACGAGGCCCCCGGACGCAGGTCTTGAGGAGATGCAACCTCCTTCTGGAGACGCGGGCCCGGCCCACCAGGGCGGCAACCCGGCCGTGCTTGTGTCCGGCGCGGTCCTTGTTATGCTGCTGGTCAGGTCGGGCTGGACCGGATACGTGTGGAGAAGACGGTACCGGCGCTCCGCCACCGCTGCCGGCTTGTTCGAGACCAGCCTCAGGCTCCTCTCGGCGGTGGGTCTCGGAAAAGCTCACGACGAAACGGCCAGAGAGTATCTCAAGTGGCTCGAGAAGCGGGCTCCTGAGGCCGGGTCTGCTCTGTCCGGCCTCGCACATCTCTTCGAAGAAGAGTACTACGGCGGCTCAAGGGTCGCCATGGGAGACAAGCAGAAGCAAGAGACTTGGCTACGGCTCCTGCGAGCAGTACAAGCCTCGGTGGGGAGGGCCCGCTGCCTGTCGCGGGCGTACATCTGGCCGGGCACGTCGGGGCGCAGCATCTCAGGTCACCGTGAGGGGGGCCACGGGCTCGCGGAGGGGCTTCAGGATGCAGCTGAGCCCGGACTCAGGGACGATTGAACAGCTCGCCCGGCAGGTCTGCGAGTGTGCTTCGTGCGTAGTTGTCGGGGAGACTGCCGAGGGCGGCATGGGCCCTGGCGACATAGCGGTCTCTGAGATGCATCGCCTCTGTCACGCCACCCGCCTGCCGCACCATCTCAACCACCCGGCCTGCCGTCTTCAGGCCCTGATGCTTTTAGCAGCGCCGAGATCTGTCCGCCAAGCCCGGCATGCCCGAGCGCATAGACGAGAGGGAGGGTATACACACCGGCCAGGACGGCTCTGGCCACAGGTTTTCCGGCCTGTTCCTCACCTGCGGAGAAGTCGAGTATGTCGTCCTGGATCTGGAAGGCCATCCCGAAGCATCGACCGTATTCGCCGAGGTGCTTCACAGTCCGGTCGTCGGCGTCGCACTGCTTGGCGCCAGCCACGAGGCTCAGCGCAAACAAAGCCGCAGTCTTGCCGCGGATCCGGCGGAAGTACTCGAGAGGTGAAGGTACGCGGAACCTGCTCGCATACTGGGACACCTCTCCCTCGCACAGGTATGTCATCCCCCGGGCAAGGTCCCCGAGATCGGCCTTCGCATTCTCCAAGAGCATGAGCGCACGCGTGAACAGGAAATCCCCGACGAAAACAGCCACATTCGGGCCGTACTGGGCCTGGGCCGTCGGGACCCCGCGCCTGACCGGCGCGTCGTCGATCACGTCGTCATGGACCAACGTCGCCATGCGGAGGAGTTAGCCAGCTCCCCCGACGCCTTAGAAAGCATGGCCTGCCTGGACCTGATGGCCTCCTGAATATGCTTTTCGACATCCGCCATCTGGACGCGTGCTCCAGGTGGCAGTACGTAGGGCATCAAGAAGCCTCACTTTTCGCGGCGCCTGCGCCGTGGACACCTGCCCACCCTGCCTTCAGGGCGCCATCGTGTAGGAACTGTCTACTATCTGCAGTCGCTTCTTGAGGCCGCTGGTCACCCACACCACGCGGTCCTTGTCTATCAGGATAGCCTCCGTGCCCGGCAGATCCTCCAACAGATGCAACGCTTTCTCACGTCCAAGGATGAATGTGCTGGTGCTCAGAGCGTCTGCGTCTATGGATGCTCCCGCCACAATCGTGGTGCTCAAGAGGTCGCTCTCGGTAGGATAGCCCGTGTCTGGGTCCAGGATATGGTGGTATCGTTTGCCGTCAACCTCGAGGAAGCGCTCGTAGCCTCCTGACGTCACGAGCGTGTCGCCGGTTGTCTCCACTATGGCCATGTATGGGCCCCTCGTGTCCAGGGGGTCCTGGATGCCGACCCGCCATGGCTTTCCGTCCGCCTTCGCTCCCAGTGATGACACGTTTCCTCCCAGGCTGACCAGCGCGCTTGTCACCCGGTGCTTACGGAGTATGGCGATGGCCTCGTCGACAGCGAAACCCTTGGCTATTGCGCCAAGGTCCAGCCCCATACCTTTCTCGGTCAGGTAGATGGTGGACTTGGCCGGATCGAGCAGCACGTTCCGGTAGGAGACTCTCTCGAGCGCACCCGCGATTTCGCTTGGAGCCGGTACTCTGGCGTCAGGGAAGCCGATGTGCCACAAGGAAACCAGCGGAGCGATCGTCGGGTCGAACCTGCCCCCGGTCAGCGTCGCGTAATCAATCGCCTTCTTGACCACAAGGAACGTGTCTGGGCTGACCGTGACAGGGCTCTTGCCCGCGTTATCGCTCACTGCGCCCAGTTCACTCCCGGGTGCGTTTATGGTCATGCGCGCCTCAATTTCGCGAAGACGGGCGAAGACCTCTTCGAGAGCGCCCGGGGCGAACCTGCCGAAAGCCTTGGCCTGGACAAGCGTGCCCATCAGGAACTCATCGCGCTCGACGAGGCGCGCGTCAGAAGCCCTGAAGACGAGGCCCACGACGGCAACAGCCGTCAGTACCAGGCCGACCGCCAGCCAGGCTGTCTTCCGCATGCCCTCACCCCCGTGCGCTGCTGGTATTGTGCCACATTACATAAACCGCCGCAAGATATCTGTGGAAAACCGTGTGAACGGCGACGCCGGAGCCCAGCCCCGTCAACCGAAAACAAGGTGCTCCAGGTCCCGGCGGCGAAGAGCCTACCCAGCCAGCCGGGTCCGCCTCCGAACCGGCCGCGGACCGAACGTCCCACCGGCCCCAGATGGTCGGCCTCCAGACCGAACTCCGGACCGCGCGGGCCGGCCTCCGGACCAGCCCCGAACCACTGCTGACGCAGCATGCAGCGCCAGAGCCGCCATCACGATTGGAGGTATTGGCACTTTGAGCAGGCGCCCGATCAACCCAGATGACTACGCTCGTTTCGTCGCTCTCGGTGACCCGCAGATCTCTCCGGATGCAGGCAGAGTAGCTTTTGTGGTCCAGAAGGCGGACCTGGAGAAAGACCGTGCCCACACAGACATCTTCGTCGTATCATCAAGCGGCGGCGCCGTCCGCCAGCTGACCTCCTCCGGCAAAGACAGCTCACCCAGGTGGAGCTCCGATTCGCGGAAGCTGGCTTTTGTCTCTGACCGCAGTGGGAAACCGCAGGTCTGGATAATCGATACCACGGGCGGCGAGGCATGGTGCCTGCAGACCGAACAGGCAGTGGGATCACCGCCGGCATGGTCGCCCGATGGTAGCCGGATAGCCTTCACATCAGCCGTTTTCTCACAGGGCCCTGAGTGGACTCCGTACCCCGGTGCGCCGGAAGGCGACAGGAAGCGCGCTGAGGAGCAGGCGTCTCAAGATCCGGCCAGGAAGCAGGATGAGGACTCAAAGATCCCTGACGTCAGGGTCATCACTCGCTACCGGCACAAGTTCGATGGCCAGGGATACTTCGGTGACAAGCGCAATCAGGTTTTTATCGTCGACGTCCCGGCCGAACGACCGGCGACCCCCGTCAAGGCCAGGCAGGTGACGTCGGGCGACCACGATTACACATCGCCTTCATGGTCTCCTGACGGCCGCCGGATCATCCTTACCGCGACGCGGAGTGAAGATGCCGACTGGCTCGACAAGGCGGACATCTGGTCTGTCGACATCGCCAGTGGCGAGATGACCCTCATGCTGGACGCGATGGGCATCAGCATGGGCCCGGTGTTCTCCGCCGACGGGACCCTGGTAGCCTATGGCGGGCATGACTGCAGGCACCACTCGACGACCTCGCCCGAGGCGCGCGTGTTCTCCGCGACGCTCGGCAGGCCGGCGTCCGAACACGACGTGAACCCTCTGACGCGCGCCCTCGACCGCCCGCTCGGCGGTTTCGCCATGTCCGATATCAGGCACATGCGGATGGGCCAGCCCGTCCAGTGGGGCGCAAACGGGACGCTCTATTTCATCGTGGGTTCTGAAGGCGATTCTTTTGTGTACCGCTGGACGTCGTCGGGCGGGCTGGAGCGAATGGCCGGCGCGGACGACCACACGATCTCGGCGCTGAGCGTGGCAGGGGAGACGATGGCCTATGTGATGGGCTCCCACACCGAGCCGGACCAGCTCTACTGCTCGGGACCATCGGGCACGATCAGGCTGACGGACCTAAACCGCGAGATAGTGCAGGAGATCGCGATTTCTGAGCCCCGGAGACTCGACTTCAAAGGCCCTGATGGCTGGGACATCGATGGGTGGGTGCTGGCGCCGGACGGCTTTGAACCCGGCAAGAAGCACCCCGCCGTGCTGCTCATTCATGGAGGACCCTCCGGGGTCTATGGCTCAGCTTTCAACTTCCAGGAGCAGATGTTCGCCTCACACGGGATTGCCGTCATCTACCTGAACCCCAGAGGAAGCAGCTCCTATGGCCAGGCCTTCACAAACGCTGTCGTTGAGGACTGGGGCGGCAACGACTACCAGGACCTGATGGCAGGTGTTGACGAGGTCATCCGGCTCGGGATCGCTGACCCTGACAGGCTCGGCGTCACGGGCTGGAGCTACGGGGGCTACATGACGTGCTGGGTCGTGACCAAGACTCAGCGCTTCAAGGCCGCGTCCACCGGCGCCTGCATCTCCAACAGGATGACGCTCTACGGAATGGGTGACATCGTGGCCACGGCAGAGCACTACTTCGGCTCCACGCCCTGGGGTGACCCTGACAAGATCCTGGAGCGTTCCGCGATCATCCACATGAAGAACGTGACGACGCCGGTGCTCATCCTGCATGGCGAGAGCGACCTGCGCTGCCCAGTCGGGCAGGGTGAGGAGTTCTTCACGGCGCTGAAGCGGCAGAAGAAGCCGGCGGTCTTCGTCCGCTATCCGGGCGAGTATCACGGGTTCCGCAAGCCGTCTCACATAGTCGACAGGTACAGGAGGCTTCTGGCCTGGTTTGAGTATCACCTGAAGAGATAGCGGCCGGTCGGATTGTCAGCCTACCTCGGCGGCCCTCCGACCTCGCGCACCGATATCCCGGCCACGACTCCCGTCGCGGCTATGACACCGGTGATGACCAGGTAGACGAAGGCTCTCTGGAATGCCCATAGCACCAGCACGTCGAACAAGTACGCGCGTCCGAGGGCGACGGGCAGGGAGATGATCGCGACACCGTATACCGCGACCGGAACCACGATCACCGGTGTGAGGAGCGCAAGAGCCTGGGTGGCGGACTTCGACGCCCATCCAAGGATGAGGCTGAAAACGGTCACGGCCAGGTAGAGCCAGCCCTGCCTGGTTTCGAATGGCGCGAAGCCCGAAAACTCGGTTGAGGAGCTGATGAGCAGGTAGGTGAGCATCGATCCGCCCGCTGCCGCCAGCGCGATGCGGAGCCGGTTATCTTCGACCAACGGGTATAGCGCTTTCATAGTGTCTTCTCCATATCGAGCCGGAAGCTCCGCCTGCGCTCCGGGTGGCTCAGGCGCATATACAGCTTGACCGTCCAGCGCCCCTTGTCGTTTCCGGACAGCACGGGCAGGTCCGCCGCATCCAGGTTTGACGAGAAATCCATCGTCAGCTGCTTCTCCCCATGAGACGACACCACAAGGCCGTCCGGCTGGACAGTGCTCACCGCGATTAGCTTCTTGTCCCACTGCAGCAGCACGTAGAAGCCGTCCACCGCCGTGGCCACGGGGCCCTGGTTCGAAAACCGCAGGACGGCCGAATACTGGCCCAAGCCTTCCGGCTTCTGCGTCACCTCTGCAAGCTCGACATTGAACAGCTGCAGAGTCCGGTAGGAGTCGAGAAAGCGCTGGAATGTCCAGCCTGTGAGGACCATGGCAAGAAGCGCAACAGCCACGAAACCATAAAGCAGGGCTTTCTTCACAGACCCAACCTCCGGACTCAGACGTTGAGCCTTGGGTCGAGCGCATCACGGAGGCCGTCTCCGAGCAGGTTGAACGCCAGCACGGTTATCGAGATAGCAAGTCCGGGGAAGAGCGCGATATGCGGCGCGTGACGCATGTACTGCCGCCCGGTGGTGAGTATGTTGCCCCAACTCGGGTCGGGCGGCTGGACGCCGAAACCCAGGAAGCTCAGGCTTGTCTCGAGCAGGATGGAACCCGCGACGTTCAGCGTGGCCATGACTATGACGGGCGCAAAGCAATTGGGCAGCACGTGCTTCAGGATTATCCGCAGGCTCGAGTTGCCCGCCGCGCGCGCAGCCTCAACGAAGTCTATGGACCTCAGCGAAAGGACGGTCCCGCGCACGACGCGCGCGTAGCTTGACCAGTACGTGAGCCCGATCACGATCATCACGTTCGTGATGCTGGGTCCGACCACGGCCACGATGGCTATGATGAGCAGGAAGGTCGGTATGGACATCAGCACGTCCACGACGCGCATGATGGCATTATCCACTCTGCCTCCGTAATACCCGGCGACTGCCCCAAGGAACACGCCCACCACAAGAGATATCCCGGCCGCCACAAACCCGATCGTCATCGAGATACGGGCGCCCCAGATGACCCGGCTCAAGACATCTCGACCCACCTCGTCAAGGCCCATGGGATGGGCTGAGCTGGGTTTCTCGAGCCGCCGGTCGGGTGCGATATCCGTCGGGTCGTATGGAGCCACCCAGGGGGCGAAGATCGCAAGAGCATACAGTACCGTGATGACTATCAGGCCGGTCACCGCGAGCCGGTGCTTCCTGAACCTTCGCCAGATGATCTGGCCCCAGCTGGCCTCCCTGAGTACCGGCTTGGCTTCTCCGTTGGTCGTCTGTCTGGTGCTTACCGCCATACTATCTCACCCCCAGCGGGTCCGGATCACTGGTAACGAATCCGGGGATCGAGAAAGCAGTATGTCACGTCCACAATCAGGTTGGCGAAAACGATCACGACCGCTGTGAGCAGGACCGTGCCCTGCACCACAAAGTAGTCGCGGGAATAGAGGCAGTTGATCGCGAGCCGGCCTATACCCGGCCACGCAAAGATGGTCTCTATGATGAAAGAGCCGCTGAGCAGGTACGCGAGCCGCATGCCCATTATGGTCACAATGGGCAGAGAGGCGTTCTTGAGCATATGCTTGAACACCACGACTCGCTCCGCAAGCCCTTTGGCCCTGGCTGTTCTGATGTAGTCCTGGTTCATGGACTCAAGGACTGAAGACCGGGTCATCCTCATGAGCCCGGCGGCCTGTGAAGCGCCAAGCGCGACCGACGGCAGCACGTAGTGCTTCCACGTTCCAATGCCGAAGACCGGGAACCAGCCAAGATAGAGAGCGAAGTAAAGGATCAGGATCAGTCCGAGCCAGAACCCCGGCATCGAAACACCCACCAGCGCCACTACTGTGCCGAGGTGGTCCAGCAGGCTGTACTGTCTAAGGGCCGCGTATATGCCCATCGGAATAGAAACCGCCAGCGCCAGAGCGTAGGCGACCAGGTTCAACTTGATCGTGGCGGGAAGCCGGGCGACGATCATCTCAGACACCTTTTCGCGCGTCATGAGGGATTGCCCGAAATCCAGGCGCACCGCCCTGCCCAGCCAGCGAAAGTACTGCATGTAGACAGGCAGGTCGAAGCCCCATTCCTTTCGGATGGCCTCAACCGTCTCGGGCAGTGCATCCAGCCCGGCGACCACCATCACAGGGTCCCCGGGCGCCAGCCGGATGACCCCGAACACGATCACCGACACGCCCAGGAGCAGGAACACCGATACGAAGAGCCGTCGTGCTATGAATTGGTCAAGAGTCACTTCTGCGTTTCACCCCCGGGGCAAGAGAAGAACAAGGGAGACCGTCGAGGACGGCGGCCTCCCTTGCGTGGTTACTTGGTTCCTGTGGCCTTCGTGTCCCAGACCTTGTGGATTATCTGCGCCTGGCCCGCAGGCTCGTTGGTCATGCCCTTGAACCGGGAGCTCAGAAGGTTCACGCCGACTGAGTGCCAGAGGAAAACGGTTGCGACGTCCTCTGCCGCGATCTTCTGGTACTCGTCGTAGTAGACTTTGCGCTGCTTCGGGTCGAGCACGACTCGTCCCTTGTCCAGCGCCTCGTCCACCTTCGGGTTCGAGTAGTTGCCCAGGTCGAACCCGCCCTTGGAGTGGAAGATGGTGTGGTGGTCCGGGTCGGGGCTCGCGCCGAACTGGACCACGACGGTGTCCCAGTTGTCGCGGGTCTTCGTCAGAGCGTCGAGCAACGCGCTCCATTCACGCTCGCGAATCTGCATGTCCACACCGATATCCTTGAGTGACTTCTGGATCAGAACGCTGATGTTCTTCCTCAGTTCATCGCCCTGCTGGATCATGCAGTCGATCTTGAACGGCTTGCCGTCCTTCTCGCGGATGCCGGTCTTCTCGTTGAGTTTCCAACCGGCGTCATTCAGCAGCTGCTTGGCCTTCTCCAGGTTGTACGGCATCTTCATGATGTTCTTGTTGACATAGTCGCCGTAGCCGTCAGAGTACGGTCCATGCGCGACGATGCCGGTGTAGGTCGCGAGGTTCTTTACGATGGACTCCTTGTCTGTCGCATAGACAAACGCCTGCCTGACCTTTACGTCCTTGAAGAACGGCTTAAAGTGGTTAATGCCGAAGAAGTGGAAGTCGGTCCTGAGCGTCTGGAGCACCGTGAACTTCGAGTCAGCCTTCAGCCTGGGGATGTCTTCTTCCGGCACAGCCCACCAGTTCCAGTGCGCTTCGCCGCTGTCCAGCGCCATCATGCGGACTGACGGCTCGGGGATGGCCTTGAAGACGATCTCGTCGAGGTAGGGTTTGCCCTCGAAATAGTCGTCGAAGCGGACCAGGACGACCTTCTCCTCGGGCACTCTTTCCTTGAACTTGAACGGGCCTGTGCCGAGCGGGTTCTTGTTGTAGTTCTCAAGACCGCCGATCTTCTCGATGTGCTTCTTGGAGACTATGGGCAGAGTCGCGACCTTGTCTATGAGCGGAGCATACGGCTTTTCCGTCGTCAGCACGACCGTATACGGATCCGGGGTTTCGATCTTCTTCACCGGAGCCAGATCACCGGCCCTCACCGACTTGGTCTTCGGGTCCAGGATGGTCTCATAGGTGAACTTGACGTCCTCGGCAGTGAACTCTGTGCCGTCATGCCACTTGATCCCCTTGCGGAGCTTGAACGTCCACGTCAGGCCGTCGGTGGAGAAAGACCAGCTCTCGGCCATGACCGGGGTGGGGACGTTGTTGTACCTGTACTGCACGAGCGGACGGTGGATTATGGTGTTGACCACGTTGGATGCCCCGTCCGTCGAAAGGAACGGGCAAAGGTTTGTGATGTCAGAGTACTGAGCCACGATGAACGTCCCGCCGTACTTGGGCTCTTCCTTGGGAGGAGCCGGCGGGGTGGCCGGCTTGGGCTCAGTCTTCGGAGGCGTCGCCTGAGGCGCGCATCCTGCGGCGATCATCGCCACTACCACCATGGCGACGACCAGCGCAAACCATCTCGATCTCTTCATTAACCTACCCTCCTGCCTTATTTCCGTAATATCCGGCGATTGCACGATGGGGACCGGACATGATGTCGTCTCGGACTCTCTGCCGTCGCTCACCTCCCGGCAACATGGTCTCAATGGCCATACTCATCAATGCTCGAAATCAAGAGACTGATAGCGTTGTTGCCGAAGCTCGCTACTTATGAGATTCCTTTACTTTTCTATAGGCCTGCAAGATTTCCTCTCTGACAGGCAGTGGATTTTGGGCAGGAACACTCAACGTAAGCACGAAGACCCTCAGTCATAATGCCAGTACGTCTCCACAGTTTACTCACTACAGCCGGCGTAGGCCAGGAGGATAGAACGTGATGGGTAAGCATCTTACAGCCGTTGACCAGGCGCGGTTCTCCCCGGTCGGCGACCCCCAGATCTCACCAGACGGCAGCATGGTGGCGTATGTGAAAGAGCACATTGATCTCCAGAAAGACGAAACCAGGTCGGAGATCTGGCTGGTCGCTGCGCAGGGAGGATGTCCTCGGAGACTGACCGGCGGCCAGAAGCAGGATAACCGCCCGAGATGGTCTCCCGACGGCAAGAAAATCGCCTTCGTCTCGAACAGGGATGGAAAGGCTCAGATCTACCTGATCAGCCCGGATGGGGGAGAGGCGGCCGTCATCTCGACCAAGATTGAGCCAGCGTCCCCGCCATTCTGGTCTCCAGACCGTGGCAGCATTGCGTTCGTAGGCGTTGAGGAGATGAAGCCCGAATCCCCGTTCTACCCAGGCGCGCCCGTCGAATCTGGGCTGCCCGAAATCGACGATAAGTCGAAGGATGCCCCCACCAAGGTCATCAAGACGCTTCACCACCGCCTGGACGGGATTGGCTTCTTCGGGGACAAGTTCCGGCACATATTCATCGTGGCGGCGGAGCCGGCGCAGGGAGCGGATGTTGCGACGAGGAGACTGACCAACGGCCGGTTCAACCACGATTCGCCTTGCTGGTCGCCTGACGGAAAGGCTATCGTGTGTGTCGCCAACCGTGACCTTGAGGATGACGACCCAGTCTGGGTTAGGCATACGTGGGTCTTCGATGTCGGGACCGGCGCCGCGAGGCGCGTGCTCATCGAGGATTTCCCTCAGAACACGCCCACGTGGTCGCCTGATGGCAAGAGCATCGCGTTTGTCGGCGCGGATCATGCGTTCAACTGGGTGTCCTCGCCGTACCACCTGTTCATGATCGACTACCGGCCGGACCAGTGTCCCGTGCCTTTCGGCAAGGCCCGCAACCTGACCGCATCACTGGACCGCTGGGTGGGGTCTGGCGCAGCTTCCGACATAAGACACAGCGCTCCTCCAGCCGGCCCACTATGGTCCAGGGACGGCAAATGGATCATGTTCACTGTGGCGGTTGGCGGAGAGAGCCACATCTACCGGGCGCCGGCCGACGGGACGGGAGCGCCGGAAAGGGTCACGCCCGGAACGCGGCGTGGCGTGGTCGCCCCCAGCCTGTCGGAAAACGGGTGGCTTGCGTATGTGGTGAGCACGCCGACGACGCCCGACGAAGTATTCGTGCTGTCGCCGCTTGGCGCGGAATCCAGGCTGACCTCCGAACACGACTCGCTCCGGGATGAGTTCCGGATGATCGAGCCGGAGCGGCTGTCGTTCAAGGGCCCGGACGGCTGGGACATCGAAGGGTGGCTCATGAAGCCCCTGAACTACGAGCCGGGCAAGAAGTACCCGACGATCCTCTCGGTGCACGGCGGGCCGAGCGGGATGTACGGCTATGGCTTCAACCTTTCGTTCCAGACGTTCGCGCACCAGGGCTTCGCGGTCCTGTACATCAACCCGCGAGGCAGCTCGGGGTACTCCACCGAGTTCGGGCTGGCAGTCGTTCGAGACTGGGGCGGGAAGGACTTCGAGGACATCATGGCCGGCGTCGACTGCGCCGTCGAGATGGGTGTCGTGGATCCGGATAGACTCGGAGTGGCGGGCTGGAGTTACGGCGGCTTCATGACATGCTGGACGGTCACACATACCAACCGGTTCAAGGCAGCCGTCGCCGGCGCGTGCATTGCAGATCTGGTCAGCGCCTATGGGACTCAGGACGTCGGAGTGAGCTTCGTTGAGTTCTCGAACGGCGGCCCACCCTGGGTCGATCCGGCCGGGTTAATGGAGCAGTCCTCTGTACGGTTTGCGGACCGGGTGACGACGCCCATGCTGCTGCTGCACGGTGAAGGAGACCTGCGGTGTCCGGTCAGCCAGGCCGATGAAGTCTTCTATGCCCTACAGCGCCAGGGCAAGACCTGCGTCTTCGTCCGGTACCCTGGAGAGTTTCATGGCCTGGTCAAGCCAAGAAACAAGGTCGACCGCCAGGAGAGAATGGGCGCTTGGTTCGAGCACTACTTGAAAAGGTAGGTGCGGTCCGGAGCCGGTCAAGGAGTCTAACCCGGCGGCGAACGGACTGCCGGGAAGGTTTCGGGAATTATGACGCCGGAGGAGGGCCTCAGCTCTCCTCCGGCTCAGTGTTTCGGCTCAAGTGGCGCGAAGCATCGAACGCGAGATCATCTGGGCGTTCTACCATAGAACGCGAAACCCGCTAAGCGTTCGATTGACGTCCGTATCATCTAGCCGCATGACGTGCGCAACACATGAACCAGCCCGCGTGACCTGTGCCACATCAGCCG
>JAUYEF010000166.1 GCA_030691635.1 Bacillota bacterium | reverse complement strand
ATCTGACGGTACCGTGCCGACACCGCGTCAAGGGAAGATGGTTGCCCGCCACCGATTTCGTGTATGGAAGGACTTGGACGGGCACAGGGGAATGTCCTTCGTCATGCAGCAGTCCGGAGGGGGGCTACCCATGGGGCGGTTCAAGGAGCAGGAGAAAGAACGGTATGCCGTTGTCAAGTTGCAGCAGCAGAACCTGTTCACTCAAGCGGCACTAGCGCCCGGCATGTACTTGAGCAGGCACCGTGATTTCTGTCTGCCACAGGACAATGCGGAGCAAAACCTGTTTCTTGGAATCAGAGCCGATATTCTGCAGTACTTCACTAACTACGGCATCAAGTGGCACAATGGACAAAACGGCAAACCCAGCAACCACCTTTGCGACTCTCAGGTGTGCTGCGTCAACTTCCTGGCTCCTTTCGCCAGCCAACCCGATGCACTGGTCACTCTGCTCAAACCAATCTACCCTGACATCGTGGAGGCCATGCCGTTGGAGGAAGACGGCTGCTACGTGGCCTTCGAGTGGATCGGGCAGCGTAACTATCTGAACGAAATGGTTAGGGGCAAGAGCAAGAGGACTCGGGGCGCCAACTTCACCAGCGCAGATGCTGCGGCGAGGTTTCGACAGAAGGATGGGCGCATCCGGACGGTGCTTATCGAGTGGAAGTACACCGAGTCGTACGGCGGTAAGGACTTTGCGAAAGACAGTAGCGGACCGACCAGAATTGCGATCTACAAACCCCTCTATCAGAAGCCCGGCTGTCCGATCAACCAATCAAAGATCGGCCAGTTTGAGGACCTCTTCTGTGAGCCCTTCTACCAGTTGATGAGACAGCAGTTCCTAGCCCACGAGATGGAACTAGCCAAGGAGTTGGACGCCGACAGAGTGAGCCTGCTTCACCTAGCACCGGACGCTAACCTTGACTTCAAAAAGGTCACATCCCCTAGTCTCCAATTGAAGTACCCGGGAAAGGCGGCCACCGAGGTCTGGGCTGATCTGGTCTTGGAGCCCGATTCATTCGCAAGCCGGAGTGTGGAGGGCTTGTTTAGACCCTTCCCGATAGCCCGATACCCTGCCCTCCGCGGCTGGTGGGACTACATCAAGGAACGCTACCCCTGGGTTATCTAGGCTCGGGGGGCGGTCATAGGAGGAGGACATTGACCGTCGACGGTTGCCAATACTCGTTTGAGGAACTAGCCTTGCGAGTACTGCCCGCCTATATGGCCCAACTCCGCAAACGCATGGAGACACCCACTCCCCTTAGAAACTTCAACGTGAAGGGCATAGGCCCGGTTACCCTGGCAAAAACCTATGGCCTCAGTGGCGATCCGAGTGGCTGCTATGCCATCCTGGACAAGGGTAGGCCAGTCTACGTTGGCATTTCGCAGCATGTCATACAGCGCATCATGGAGCACATCCGCCGGGGAGACCACTACACTGCTTCACTGGCATACCGAATTGCATTCCATCGGTACCCACATACCAAGACCGCAGATCAAGCCATGCAGGACCTGCTCTTCCGCTCGAGGTTCGACGAGGCGCAAGCCTACATTCGGGAATTGGACGTGGCATTCATCGAGATCAGCAATCCGCTTGAGCTCTATGTGTTTGAAGCCTACTGCGCGATGGAGTTGCAGACCGGCCTCGATAGTGGAGGATGGAATACGTTCGCGACACACTGACCGCTGCGTTGCCAGCTACCGCAGCGTCTGAGGAGGCGTATGCCGATGAGCGAGATCGGCCTGCGACCACATACTAGAAGCCCACACCGCTCATGAGGGGGTTGTCCTTGTGTCTGAAGCGGCTTTTCTCGCTGGGCTAACCCGTCGGTTGGAGAGCAAGATTCGCGACTGCGATGGTCTGGCAGGGATTCACGTTGTCGATCTGACAACCGGAAACCGATTTGGCGTTAACGACGATCTGACCTTCGCAGTCGCCTCCTCCATCAAAGTGCCGCTGCTGGTATCCCTGTACCGCAAGGCCCAGGCAGGGGAGCTTGACGTCACCGCCCCGCTCACCGTTGACGAGAGACATCACGTCGGCGGCAGCGGTGTCCTGCAGTACTTCCCCCATCCGGCTACGCTGTCCATCGAGGACGTGGCCGTGCTGATGATCAACCTCAGTGACAACACGGCGACCAATATCCTCATCGACCTGGTCGGGATGGATTACGTCAACCGACAGATGGACGGGCTCGGGCTGCCGGGCATACGGCTGCGACGGAAGATGATCGACAGCGTCGCCGCCGCCCGGGGGGACGAGAACGTCAGCCCTATGAGGCAAGCCGCTGAGCTTATGCGGATGCTCTGGGCCGGCGAGATTGTGGACCAGTACTTGTGCGAGAGCGTCCTTCGCATACTGACGAAACCCAAGAGCCCAAGCTGGGTGGCGACGTTGCTGCCCCCGGAAGTCGAGATCGCCAGCAAGCCCGGTTGGCTGGATGGCGTGGCCTGCGATTTCGCCATTGTGAAGCTCCAGAGGCGCCCCTACGTGTTCTGCTGCGCGGTTAACTACTCGCTCGGGGCCGACCCGGCCGGGTTTGTTGCCCAGCTGTCGCATGAGGTGTACCGGTTCTTTTCGGTTCTGGACCGTTCGACGTCGCAGGGCCGCAGGCTCGACATGGCCACGCTGTTGGCTCACGGGAGGTAGCCTCAGACAGAGCGAGGCTGGCGCCGGCTGAATAGGCCCGAGCTAGAGCGCGAGCGCCGTGCCGTACCACGAAGCCTGCAGCCCGCTCCCACGGAACGGCCGGCCTATGACGCCCGGCCCATGCTGGTCATGCCCTACACTCCAGCGCTCCTGCCAGCCGTAGCGCTCCGCGCCCCACGGCACCACCTACCCCGCCGCCCGCATCTGCCCTTGCCGAGACCCCGCCAAACCGCCAGGCTACCAGCTTGGCCACAGGCTCTCGGGCCGCCCCGCGCTCGCCCCACACCCCACCAGGTTCTGGCGGCGCCGCCTGGTTTTCGCCGGCGAGATGCGTCCACCCTGCCGAGGGAGGTAGCTCCAGGGGCCAACTCAGCCATTCGCGTATCGCCCCGGACGTGTCCAGAACCTGGTAGCGCAGTCCACCGGTATCGAGGGCCGCCTGCACGCAGTGTAGATACTCGACGTCCTCCGGCATGTGCGGCAGGGTCCCGACCCCGGCCGTCGTGATCTGCAGGACACTTCGTGCACCTGGACGTCAAACGCCATGATGTGGCTGCAGACGTGGGCCAGGACCTTGTGCTGACGAGGACCCGCCAGAAGTCTCGGCGGGTTTCGGCATCGAGATTGCGCTGGTAGTCTCTGGAGAAACCGTTGATCGGGTAGGCAGGATGGTGTCCCAGCACCAGCTTGTACGCGGCGTCACCGTGGCTGCGAGGGTGTGGTCGAGCCAGCAGGTTTCGACGGCCCGTGCCGAGCCCGGACCACATCGTGTTGACGAAAACCAGCAAGAGGTCGCCCCGGCGGACGAAATAGCTCAGCCCTTGCTGACCGGGCGGCCCGTTGCGGGGCAGGTGCGCCAGCACTTCGCGGAACACGTCCTCGCTGGCCGTGTCGTAGGCGGTGTGATTGCCCGTCGTGTGGTAGAGCGGGGTTTTCTCGCGGTTGAGCCAGGACATCTCCTTCCCAAACCAGTGACGCCACTGATCGCGCAGCACCGAGCCGTCCGCGACGAGTCCTCTGATTTCGTCCCCCAAGAAGCAGACCAACTCCGGCTGCGGCGCGAGCCGCGAGACCACGGCGTTGACCGAGGCAAACGTGGACTCGTGCCGCGCACCCGGGATCCCGGAACAGCAGTCTCCGTAGACCACAAACTGGTGTCCGACGCCGGCGCGGGGCGTAAGCGCGGCGACCGAGGTCGCGGCCGCAGCGGCTGTTATCGCGCGAGCTTTCTAAGTTCAGTCCTCCCTGCAGCAACTGCCGGCGACTCCTCGCTCCCTGGCGGTTGCCGCGATGAGATGATTGGCTCTGCTCA
>JAUYEF010000439.1 GCA_030691635.1 Bacillota bacterium | reverse complement strand
GCTCTTAAAGGAGGTACGGCGCTCAATCTCTGTTTCGGGACGCCAAACCGACTTTCGGTGGACCTCGACTTCAACTACATAGGGCATGCGAGCCGGGAGAAGATGCAAACCGACCGGCCACGAGTGGAAGAGGCCCTCGATCAGCTTGTACAGCGGCGAGGCTACTGGATACAGCGCTCGGCTGACGCCTTTGCAGGCCGGAAACTCTATCTGACTTACGGCTCCGTCCTCGGCCATCAGGATCGGATCGAAACGGACCTGAACTTCCTCTTCCGCATTCCGATCGGGAGGACCGAGCTCAGGGACTTGTGGCAACCCGGGGGGCTGGATCGACCTGTTCTTCCCGTCGTCTCCCTGGACGAGCTCTGCATCGGCAAGGTGCTCGCCCTTCTGGATCGGGCGGCGGTGCGGGACGCCTGGGACGTGGCCCGTCTGCCGGACATCGCCGGGGACTCTCTGTCGTCGAGACTTTTCCGTTCTCGGTTGATTGTGTTGTCGGCGATTCTGAATCATCCGCTGGAGACTTACGAACGACGGATGCTGGAGGAGCGGATCAATGACCGATCGATTGCCGAACAGCTCGTCCCGATGTTGTCCGGAGCTGAATCGCCCGGGGCCACGGATCTGGTCGAACGGGCCTGGGCGGTCTTGGCGCCGCTCCTCAAGCTCACCCCTGAGGAGCGTGAATACACAGTTGCCGTTCAACGCGGAGAGCTGCGCACGGATCTACTGTTTCCAGATGACCCGGAGGCGGGGAAGCGTCTTGGTGAGCACCCTGCCATTCAGTGGAAGCTCCTGAACGTTCGTGGACATCTGGCCCGGCTTCAGGAACAACGCAAACAATCCCCATTATCTGACGAAAAGGCGGAGGCCTGACCATGGCCATTAATCCGATTGTCTACACCGAGAAGGTTGTCCGCAGCTTCCTGCGGTATCAGCTCACGGCCTATCCTTTTGCCGACGTGCGCCTCCATTCGCAGATGAGGAGACTTCTATCTCTGGACGAGACGCGTCAATCACCGCTCATGAAGGGACCGTACATCAGTCTTTCGCGCCCCTTCCGTCAAGGGGCGTCGGTGGATGACCTCGTGAGAGAGAAAGTCTTCCACCCTCACATGCGGCAGCGTATCCCCGCCGAAATCACCCATGTCTACGGCCACCAGGAAGAAGCGATTCGGTCCATCCATAGCGGCCGGACGACGCTGGTATCCACCGGAACGGGATCAGGCAAGACAGAGTGTTTTCTCTTTCCGATCGTGAGCAAATGTTTGAAACTGAGAGATGAGGGAGCTCCAGCAGGGATCAGCGCTGTCATTGTCTACCCGATGAACGCATTGGCAGAAGACCAGCTCTGGCGACTGCGTTCCCTCCTGGCCGGGACAGGAATTTCGTTCGGCATGTATGTGGGCAAGACTCCTGAGCGCGAAGCCGAGGTCACTGGTATCCGTCTGCCTGTCGGTGCGTCACGGGCCGACTACGAGGCACGACTTGCCGAGGTGCGGCGCGAAAAGCGGAGCGAGGCCGTTTATCCGCCGGAAGAGGTCTGCTCGCGGGAGATCATGCGAACGCCTGGTCGCCAGCCGCGAATCCTGCTCACCAACGTCAAACAGCTTGAACTCCTGCTCACGCGCCAGCGCGATGTAGAACTTTTTTCGGGAGCTCGTCTCGATTTTCTCGTGTTCGATGAGGCTCACACATTCTCCGGTGCTCAGGGAGCAGAGACGGCTTGCCTGATACGTCGCCTGCGCAGCTTCTGCGGCCGCGCATCTCAGGACACCGTCTGCATCGCAACCTCCGCGACCATTGTTGATCGGGAGAACCCTGAGGCGGCGCGCGACTTTGCTTCGAGATTCTTCGGAGTGCCGAAAGCCGAGGTGGCAATTGTCGGCGAAACCTATGAGTCCGAAGTGTGGGCAGAGGGTCGCATTGTGCCTCCGGTTCCTGCTAAAAACCCTAACACGATTCTGCAAGCGTGCGTCCAAGCTGTGGACGACAAAGTTGATCCTGGAGCGGCTGTGCGAACTGCGTACCGAGACCTCGCTGGTACTGAACTGGCTGCAGGCGATTGGCCGGAAGTGCTTCATGCAGTGCTCTCGCGCAACGAACTGGTCTTTCAATTGAGCGAGTCGCTTGCCAGGCCGCGGCCCTTGCACGAGCTGCCTCCAGAACTGGAAAAGAAGATCGGACGGACCGTGACCGAAGCGGAACTGCTCGCATGGCTCACCTTGGGTGCTGCCGCTCGTCTGGAAGGTCGGCCGCTTGTGCGTCCCGTCGTGCATGGTTTTGTGCGGGGTATCAGCGGCGCGGTGGTCAGTTTCCCTGAAGCCGATCAGGGGCCTCGCCTCTGGCTTGCGGCGGAGGACGAAATTGAGGAGGGTGGCGGCGAGACAAAATACGCTCACTTCCCGGTAACCACTTGCACCACCTGCGGGCAACACTACTTTGTCACCTTCCTGAAGGACTTTGAATTCACGCGAAAAAATCCCGGCGGCGGTGAGGCCCAGGGCGACAGCTCCTTCTGGGAACCATTGGAGGAAGCCCAGGGTGGATGTCGTGTGGTTCTGACAGACCGAATAGTCGGTGATAGCGACGACGAAGATATTGGAGACAATGTGCGTACAGCCTCAATTTATTTCTGCAGACACTGCGGGGCTGCGCATCCTGCTCAGGTTAGTCGATGTCTGCACTGTGGTGTAAGCGAAGAGACCGTCCGTCTCTCTGCCATCCGGCAGAAAGAGGACAACCCGGGCTATCTCACGAGCTGCCTGTCATGCGGCGCCAATGGGGGCAGTATGGGTAGCCGCTACAGGGAACCTGCGCGTCCGGTGCGGGCCACCAACGTTGCCGATGTGCACGTTCTTGCCCAGGACATGGTTCACCATTCGGAACGGCCAAGGCTGCTTGTCTTCTGTGACAATCGCCAGGATGCTGCCTTCCAGGCCGGGTGGATGAAAGACCACGCACGCCGCTTCCGCCTTAGAGCGCTGATGGCCGAGGGTTTGAAGGAAGGGCCGGTCTCGATCGGTGATCTTGCCAAGCACCTCGACGATGTGCTCGAGAAAGACGAGGCACTGTCCCGCGCTCTCGTACCCGAGGTATGGCAGGTGGTACGGAGAGAAGGGGGCGGTGGTCGACACG
>JAUYEF010000102.1 GCA_030691635.1 Bacillota bacterium | reverse complement strand
ACATCGCCGATGAGATAGGTGCCCTCCGTCACGATGGCGCCGTCAGCGACGACCGGTCGCTTGCCCTTGTACTCGATGATCATGTCGTCTCACCCTCGCGGCGCGCCGGCATTATAGTTTCACAGGTCTCTCAACGCGGCGCATGGCATCAGAGATTGACAGGCCCTTCAAGTATCTTCACAAGCAGGTTGACGCACGCCTCAATATCGCCCAGGTCGACCATCTCGCACTGCGAGTGGATGTAGCGGGTCGGGATCGAGATGACCCCGGAGGGCACACCTTCCCTGGTCATGTGGATTGCCCCGGAATCGGTTCCGCCGCCCTCCAGCACCTCAAACTGGTAGGGGATGTTGTGCTTCCTGGCGGTCTCGGCCATCAGGTTCTTCACCTTAGGATGGGCGACGATGCTCGAGTCCTTCACCTTGATGGCCGCGCCCTTGCCGAGCCCGACGGCCATGGTTATGGACTTGGGCGTATCACCGGTGCGCGTCACGTCAAGCGAGATACCCAGGTCCGGGCCGACCGCGAAGGCCGACGTCCTCGCTCCCCGCAGGCCGACCTCTTCCTGGACCGTGAACACGAAGTAGCAGTCGTTCGGCGTCCGCCCCATGCGCTGCATCGCCAGCGCCATCACCGCGCAGCCTATGCGGTCGTCCATCCCCTTGGACACGAGCCGCGAGCCGAGGTCCACCATGGGCACGTGGAAACCGGCCATGTCGCCTACCGATACCTTCGCCTCAGCCTCTTGCCTGTTCTTCGCACCAATATCTATGAACAGCTTGTCGAGCTTGAGGTCCTTCGGGTCGTCAACCCGCTCGGAGCCTATGACGCCGACCGTGCCGTTCTCGAAGATGACCCTCTGGCCGAGGACGACCGCAGGATGGAGGCCGCCCACGTTCGAGAAACGCAAAAAACCGTTGTCGTCTATGCTGAGCACGATGACCCCGATCTCATCCATGTGCCCGGCGATCATGATCTTCTTGCCTGTGCCGTCGCCCTTCTTCAGTGCGATGAGATTGCCGAGGACGTCGACACTGACGCCGTCCGCGTACTTCTCGATTTCGTCCTGTATAACGGCCCGCGTCCTGTCCTCATAGCCCGACGGCCCGTACGCCTCCACGAACTTCCTGATTAGTTCCTTCATGCGCGAAAGCCCCCTTCCACACTCTTGAGGAATAGCCCCACAAGTCTCACGCAGTTATCGAAGTCGCTCAGGCTCGCTATCGCGACAGGGGAATGGATATTCTTGCATGGCACGGACATTGTCACCGTCGCCGCACCGGAGTGGCTCCTCTGCATGGGCCCAGCGTCGTTGCCGCCGCTGGTGGTGCCACGGAACTGGAAAGGCACACCGTGCTGTTTGGCAAGACCGACCACCTGCGTGAGCATATGCCGGTTAGGGATCGAACCCGCGTCCATTATGCCGATCGCCGGCCCATTGCCCGGCTGCGTGACCAGCCCTTCGTCCTCGACGCCCGCCACATCCGCCGACACGGTACCCTCGAGCGCGATGCCCATTTCCGGCTGGATGCTATACGCGGCGATCGTGGCGCCACGGCACCCGACTTCCTCCTGGGCGGTGAAGACGCCCCAGACGGGTATACTCCAGTCCTGCTTCAAGATCTCGACCAGCACGGCGCACCCGATCCGGTCGTCAAGAGCTCTGCCCTTCACATACCCCTCGCCGAACTCGGCGAAGGAGGTGTCGAAGATCACGGGGTCGCCCAGCTTGACCTTGCTCTCAGCTTCTTCCCTCGACTTGCAGCCGATGTCTATGTACAGTTTGTCGCTCTTGATGGGCGTCTCGCGCTCTTTGTCCGTCTCAAGGTGATGGGGCCTGGGACCGATGACTCCGGGAATCCGGCCTTGGCCCACGAGCACGACCTTCGACAGGATGACCCTGTCATCGGTGCCGCCCGCCTTCACGAACCTCAGGCATCCTTCCTTTGTGATGCCCGAGATCATGAACCCAACCTCGTCCATATGGGCGGCGAGCATCACTCTGGGCCCGTGAGCGGGGCCCTTCCGGACGATCACGTTCCCCAGGGTATCGCATCTCATCTCGTCAACTTTGCCGCCAAGCTCTTCTCGGATGATCGCCCGTACCTCTGACTCCTGGCCGGAGATGCCCATGGCCTCGCACAAGCGCTTTAGTAGCATGCCAATCCCTCCACGAAGGACCGGTCCACGGTCAGGATGAACAGCGCAAGCAGCCTGCCCGCGCGCTTTATATCGTTTGCGTTGCAGACCTCGACCGAACTGTGCATGTAGCGATTGGGAATGGAGACGATGGCTGTCGGGACTCCGGCACCTGTCACCTGCATCGGCCACGCGTCCGTGCCCGACCTGCCTGGCGAGACCACGGTCTGGTACGGGATGTTGTTGTCGGACGCGACCTTTCTCAAGGCTTCCAGCATTTTCGGGTGTATGTTGGGCCCGATGTCAAGTCCCGGTCCCTTGTCCAGGGCGATCAGACGCGGATCGTCACACCCCTGCTGCTCCCCGAAACCCACGTCGATCGCGACGCCGGCGTCGGGCACTATGCCGTAGGTGGCAGTCGTCGCGCCTCGCAGCCCCACCTCCTCCTGCACGGTGGCCACCGCGTACACGTCGGCCTGGTGTTTCATCTTCGCCAGGTGGAGGAGGCATTCGTGGATGACCGCCACGCCCGCTCTATCGTCAAAGGCTTTTCCTGCGATGAACTCTCCCTGGAGGTTGTAGAACTTCCTCGCAAGCGTCACCGCGTCGCCCACGTTGACGAGCTCCCGCACTCGCTCCTCCGGAA
>JAUYEF010000037.1 GCA_030691635.1 Bacillota bacterium | reverse complement strand
CATGGCCATGACCTGCATCGACCTCTACGCGAAGCCGGAGCTGCTTGCGCAGGCGAGGCGAGAGTGGCAGGTGCTGATGGAGGAGGAGTCGGGGTAGCTCGACGGTGGCGAAGCACCCGTACCTGGCCCTCACACCGCGCCCTGGCCTGCCCACGCGCCGCCGCTGCCCGCTCTCGACCTCCTGACAGAAACCGCCGCACCTGGTCAACACCAGGTAGGAGACCACCAGCCCTCCGTCTCTGTCCACACACCAGTCCGGGCACTCGCGCCTTGACCGCCATACTTGGCAACCCTATAATGGTCACGGTTTCCACCCTAGGGGGACGTTGGTTTCACTGGACCCTGCCTGACCACGGAAAGGTGGCTGAGTCATGCTTCGGAGGTACATACCCTTGGTCGCCGTTTTGGCCCTATTCGTCGTCATCCATGAGGGGACTCATGCGGTCGTGGCCCTTACGTTCGATGAATTCGAGGCTTTGCGGGTGCACCCCTACGGGTTTGAGGTGATCTTCCGGACCCCGGTGGATGCAAGAGCCGGGGTCGAGTGGGCCTACATCTCCGGTCTCAGCAACTTGATCACGCTGGCGATAGGGTACGTCCTCTTCGCCTTAAGGAGGCCGCTGTCCACCATTGGCAGCAAGTTCGCGCGCGCGATGGCCTACTGGGTGACCGTTCTCTTCATGCTGGCCGATGCGCTAAACCTCTCCCTCGGCCCGTTCATCTACGGGGGTGACGTCAACGGCATTGTCCGGGGCCTTGGGATATCGCGCCCCACGGTCCAGATTGCGTTTTTTCTTGTCTTGATGGTCAACCGGGAGTTGCTCATCCATAATGTCCTGCCCCTGTATGGGATCAAGACAAGGCATATCATGTTTCGGCCGTTGCTCAAGGCGCAGACTCCTCGTCAAACTCGGCTATAGCCTCCGGGTGACATCACGGCGGGCATACAGCGCCACGGAGATCCACCCGCCGGCCCATAGGAGACCGGCACAGACCAGGGCCCCCCAGAGAAAACCGGGCAGCCGCGAAACCGAGCCGACCGCGGGGATTATGACCGTATTCATGAAGACCCTCGCCGCGCCGGCCGGCCCGGAACCCAGGAAGGCCAGCACAAACAGCAACTGAAGGGACACGAGCAGCACCAAGAGAGCTGCCGCTGCGTTCTTTTCCCCGAGCCAGAAGCGTAGAGTGAACGCAATGCAAAGCAGCACGCTGCCGACGAGCGTGGGCAGGGCCATGACGCTCAGGGCGGGACCAAGGGCCGCGGTGCTCCGACCCATCAAAAGCCCTGCCCAGCACACCGCCGACCCCAGGATGAGACAGATCAGGGAGCCGGCGTATTTGGCCCACACGACCGTCGATGGGGCGACCGGCAAGGACTGCAGCAGGCGCCAGGTGTCGTGCGTTCCTCAGCCTTGAAGCTCTGGGAGGGCGTTCCGATGCCCAATAGGGCCGGGGCGATGACAAACCAGATTCGCACAATCATTGTGAGCGAATCGTTGTCGGCGATCCTGGCGATCAGCCCCATACCGAGGAGCAGAGCCAGCAGGATAAGGACGTAGGTGCGCAGATGGCGGAGTTCGTTAGCGACCAGTTGGCTCACCGTCCCGACCTCCTTCCTCGCCGGTCAGTCGGCCGCGGCCGGTAGCGAAGGCCAGGATTTCGTCCAACGTCAATTTGGCCGTGGAGGTCACCGAAGCACCGGCGAGGGCTAGCTGGTTGAGCAACGCTTCGGAGTAAGCATTGGTTACCGCGAGAAACGAGCCGTCTTTCTGATAGTAGGAAACGAACAGGGGGTCCAACTGGACCTGCCGCCCGGGCAGACAGCCCACCACCTTGCGCCAGCGCTCAACCAGCGCCTCGCGGTTTTCATGCTCAATCAACTTGCCGTCCTCGATGATGGCGATATAGTCGGCGATCCGGTCAACGTCGCTTGTGATGTGCGAGGAGATCAGGGCCGAGTGTTCGCCGTCCTTGACCAGTGCGGCGATCTCGCACATGACTTCCTGACGGACCACCGGGTCCAGCCCAGCCGTCGGCTCGTCAAGCAGCAGGAGATCTGGCCGGTGGGCGAGCGCCAGCACCAGCGCGAATCGGACCTTCATGCCTTTGGAGAGGCTGCCGATCGGCTTGCTGGTATCCACCTCCAGCCGCTGAACATAGCGGCGGTAGAGCGCCGGGTCCCAACGCGGGTAAAAAGGCCGCACCAATCCGGCCATCTGGTCGGCGGTGAGATTGGCATAAAAGGCCGGCTGCTCGGGAACAAAGCCGATCCTCCGTCTCACCTCGGTCTGTGCCCCAGGCAGCTCAAGGCCGAGGATGCGGATCAGGCCTTCGTCGGGATGTACCAGGTTAAGCAGGGTGCCGATCGCGGTCGACTTGCCGGCGGCGTTGCGGCCCAGCAAGCCGAGCACGTACCCGCGCTCCAGGGACAGACGCGGTATGTCAAGCAGGAAACCACCCAGCCTACGTTTGAGGCCACGGACGTCGATAGCTAGTTCGCTCACCCCGATCTCCCCTTCGCACGCTGCCTCCACTGCCGGTCGAGCAATTGATTTAGTTCGTCAAGCTCCATGCCCACCTGATCGGCCTGCCGGACCGCCTGCTCCAATTTGGCCGCGACCTCTGCCTGGATCAGGCACCTCCTCGCCGTGGTGCTGATGTCGGCCACGTATGTGCCCCGTCCCGGTTGGGCCGAGATCAGGCCCACGGCCTCAAGTTCCTGGTAGGCGCGGGTGGTGGTAATCACGCTGATAACGAGCTCCGAGGCCAACTGCCGTATCGAGGGCAGCGGATCCCCGGGCTTGAGCTTGCCCGTGAGGATCATTGCCCGAACCTGCTCCATTATCTGCTGGTACAGCGGAGTCCCGCTTGCGTGATCCAGGACAATCAGCACGATTACGGCTTCAGCTCCCGGCCGAAAGCGCATATAAGGTACATATACAGTATTTACAGATCGGCGGGACAGTGTCAAGGGGGAATTGAGGAAACCGGGGGTCTGCCCGCAACGGACGAAACAGCAGGGATGAGGCATCACCTTGTCTAAATGTGGTAATGGAGGTACCTCGGATAGCTTCAGCATACTCACGGCGATAGGGGGAGTCGCAAGTTGCAGTCCGAACTGGCCGAATGGGCC
>JAUYEF010000021.1 GCA_030691635.1 Bacillota bacterium | reverse complement strand
ATTCGAGCGGTTGGCGCCGCGGCCTGTGTTGATCGCTCCAGGCAACCACGACCGGTACGTTCCAGATAGCCTATATCGGCGACTGGATTGGCCCGGCAATGTGCACATCTTCGACAGCATGCAATGGCAGCCAGTCGCAGTTGCGGACGGCGTAACGGTCTGGGGCGTCGGGCACAACAGCCCCGCCGTCCGAGACAATCTCCTGCGGGATCTGCAGCTGGATCGCTCTGAGACGGCCATCGCCCTGCTTCATGGCTCGGACGTCTCGGCGGTGCCTGAACGAAAGGCGGCCCACTGTCCCTTCGAGGCGAGCGATGTGGAGCGGTGCGGCGCCGCCTTTGTGCTGCTCGGACATTATCACAGCATGCGTCTTTTCCCGGCTGACTCACCTCGGTACGGGTACCCGGGCAATCCCGAACCCCTGGGATTTGATGAGCCGGGGCCCCACTACGTCCTTCTGCTGAGCGTCGGTGAACACAGCACCACCGCGGAGCCAGTCCAGATCAACGAGGTTTTCTACCGCACGGAACACATCGACGTGGCCGGCATGTCAACATCGGACCAAGTCCGCGAGGCCATCGCGCGTCTCGCTGGCGAGAGCTCGCCCGCACCCGACATCGTCAGGGTGCTGCTCGTAGGTCAGGCTGAGCCCGAACTGGATATCAACGTAGCAGGCCTGCTGTCCGCGACGGCCGAGCGGTTCCGCTACGTAGAGATCGCCGATCAGACCCAGGTCGCCTTCAACTTGGAGGAAATGCGAGAGGAAACCACCACCCGGGGAGCATTTGTCCGGCTCATGCAGGAGCGAATCGACAGGGCGCAAGGCTCCGAAAAGGAGGTCCTTGAGAACGCTCTACGGTACGGGCTGCAAGCCTTTTCCGGCCAGGAGGTGCGGCCCCGGTGAGAATCACGCGGATCGAGATAGAAGGCTTCGGCTGCTTGCGAGACTTCCGGGAAGACATAGCGCCGGGGCTGCAGCTATTCCACGGGCCCAACGAGTCGGGAAAGTCCACACTACAGCAGTCGATATTCGCCCTTATCTACGGTTTCTACGAGAGCGACCGAGCGCGGGCCTCGGAGAACGCTGCTCGCGAGCGCTTTGTGCCCTGGAGTGGGCCACCATACGGCGGGACGCTGGAGTATGAGCTCGAGAACGGTGTCAGATACCGGGTGCAGCGAGACTTCAGCACCTCCGACGTGCCTACGAACGTCTGGGACCTAGGAGTCGGTAGAGACGTGACCGGTGACTTTGGACGCGGCCGGCACGGAAATGTGCCCTTTGCGCGGCGACACATTGGCATGACTAGAAGGGTGTTCGATGCATGCGCATTTGTCTCCCAGGGCGAGCTGTTTGAAATTGCGGAGGAAAGTCGAGCCTCGCCACAGGAAATAGGCGACACTATCATCAGCCTTGCCGACACGGCGCGCCGGGATATCTCAGCGCAGTCTGCGATAGGTCACTTGGACCGCATCCTGCGGGAGCAGGTGGGTACGGCCAGGTCCAGAGCTGCGCCCCTTCCTGTCACCCGCCGCCGCGCTGCCGAGGCTGAACGCGAACTGCAGGAAATAGATGGGGTTCGGGGAGAATTGGCGGACCATGCGGCTAGCCTGGAGGAAGCGATTGAGGAGGCTCGAGAGTCACGAGATGCGATTTCTCGGACTCGTTACCTTCTCTTCAGCGCTGAGGCGACCGACCTCGAGGACCGTCTCAGACGGCTCGACGAGCTGGCCCGCCAGGATGAGCGCCTTCAGGCAGAGATCCAGGGAAACCGAGACTTCGCTGAGTTTCCAGCCGACGAACGAGATAGCGTTCTCAAGAGCTGGGGGAGCATCTGGGACCTGCGGCAGGGACTGGAGAAGGACCGGGCAGAGATCGACAAGACCCGGGCGCGGCTTGTGAATCTGGGGAAGCAAAAGGAAGAGCTCGCCCGCAGAGAGCACGACCTCGCTCATTTGCGTGACTACCCAGTCGACCGGAAGGGCGATATCGACGAACTGGTCACCTCCTGGCAAGGCTTGCGCGCGGTAGCGTTGGAAGCGGGAAAGCGCCTCAGCGCCGCCGCGGTAGCTCAAGAGCTGGTAAGTGAGTACGAGCGCCTCGAAGCCGAGGTCGGGAGCCTGTCTGGAGACGACCTGGAGCGTCTGACCGGACTCCTTCGCGCCCCCGCCGTGGGTGCATTTCGCCGAGCCCTGCGCGCGGTCGGCCGCGCCATAGTGATGGCGCTGCGCTGGGTCTGGAGGCAGCTGATCGCGCTGGCCCGCTGGGTTCTCCACACAGTGGTGCGCCGCGAGACCGAAGTTCACGTTGAGGAGGACGAGCACGAGCAGGCGGAGGAGTCCAAAAGAAGTGCTTACCCAGAATCACTCAGCCCTGATCAGGTGAGCGCCGTCCTGGACCGTCACAGGCGGTTCCTGGAGATTGCCCCGCTAGTCAGAAAGTATTTGGGGGAGAAAGCTGAGACTGAGGCTGCGGAGTCGAAGGCCGAACTCGCAGCACAGAGCCTCCGTGAGGCGCTTGGGGGCCTTGTGGATGACCTCTCCGACCTGGAGGGAGCGCACCGTGTGTTCTCTCAACGGGTGGAGAGCTATCGCGAACTCGTGACCATCGCAAGCAAGCTTGAGTCTCTGGAGGGTGAACGGTCATCGCTTCAGGAGGCGGTTGGGCGGTTCGAAAGAGAGCAGGAGCGGCTAAGGAGATTGGAGTCCGGACTGGGGGATCAACTCCGCCAAACCACTGGGAGGAGTGGTGCGCTCGAAGACCTGGTCAAGGCATTCGAAGAAGGTTGCGGTCGGCGCCGCCTCCATGACGAAGCAAAACGAGGGTTGCGTGAGGGCGAGGAAAGAAGAGGAATCATCTTGCAGGGTCAGTCTCCGAGCGAGCTCCAGGCGGCCCTCGACAAGGCGCGAAGAGAGCTTGAGCACTTGCGAGCGAGTAACCCGTCGCTGGAGGGCGCGCGAACCAGTGAAACCCGGGAGAGCTTGGAGGAACTCCTCTCACGGCAGCAGGATGACCTACATCAGCGCGAAGTCCGCATCGCCGGGCTCCAAACCAAGATCGACACGCAGCTCGCGCGCCTGCGGCCTAGGGCCGAAGTCGAAGAGGAGCTGGAGCGCTACAGACAGCAAGCCTCCACGCTCGCAAGATTTGGGGATGAGCTAACCATTGCCATCGACGTTATTACCCAGGCGATGTCCGAGGCGCATCGGGACTTCGCGCCTAGTGTTGGCCGCTTTCTGAGCGGAGGGTTGGCACGCGTCACCGCGAACAGGTACCAACATGTACTGCTGGACCCCTCCACCCTACGTCTGACCACGGAGGTGCCGGAGACCCACCGCCTCGAGGACATCGAGTTGCTCAGCAGGGGTACCCGCGCTGCTGCGTACCTGCTCCTGCGAGTAGGCCTTGCCCAACACATGAGCTCGATGGGTGAGCCGGTGCCGCTGATCTTCGACGATCCTCTAGTCGATTTGGACGACGTACGGGTTGAGAACTTCCTTGACTTGCTCCTCGAGCTGAGTCAGGAAGTTCAGATCCTCCTGTTCTCCAAGGGTGAAGCAACAAAGGGGTGGTTCGGGCGCCGCTGTAGCGGAAGTCCGTCCAACAAGATCACATTGCTTCCGGCTCCAAGAGCCACGAATCCGAACCGCGTCTAGGAGATAGCCAGGAAAGACACGCGCTCGGAACGCCGAGCTCTAGGGCGCCGGCTGCTGGTAAGAGCCGAGTCTGCAAAGCTCCGGAGCGTTCTCGCAAGGGCTCCCAACAGTCGATGTGCGGCCAAGGGGCCCCCTGGCGATGTGCTGTGAGACACTTTTCAGGTCGCCGTTTCCCTGGTATCATAGCGGGAGAGCGGAGTGGAGCCGACCGCCTAATTGGGCGGGCTCGTGACCACCTAATTGTTGGCAGCTTGCACCAGCTAGTCGGCTATGCCAGATGCGAAAGCAGCTTGCAGAGCGGGCGCTAATTGCCAAGGAGGGGGTCGCGGGTTCGAATCCCGTCTTCCGCTCCAGGGCGACGTGGCCAAGAGGTTAAGGCAGGGGTCTGCAAAACCCCGATCGGCGGTTCGAATCCGCCCGTCGCCTCCACTGGAGAGGGGCGAGCAAGCTCAGAACATCGGGGGCGGTGCCCGGGGTTCTGAGTTTTGTCTTGTAGAGCCTGCCCTGAGGCTTCCGAAGGGGCCGAGGTGGCGGAATGGTAGACGCGGCGGACTTAAAATCCGCTTCCGCCTCAGGCGGAGTGCGGGTTCGAATCCCGCCCTCGGCACCAGCCTGTTGCCAGCAAGCCTTGTCCCGGAGAGTGGGGCCTGCTATACTACGGTGCGACTTATCTATGACCAGCGTCGCCACAGAATACGAGACCGTAATCGGCCTGGAAGTCCACGTCCAGCTCCTCACCAAGAGCAAGATGTTTTGCTCTTGCAGCGCCGACTACGCTGACTCCCCTGCCAACACCCACGTCTGCCCCGTCTGCCTGGGCATGCCTGGCGTCCTGCCAGTGATCAACCGCCAGGCGATCGAGTACACGATCATGACCGCCCTGGCCCTCAACTGCGAGATCCCCGAGGTGTCCCGCTTCGACCGCAAGAACTACCCCTACCCGGATCTGGTGAAGGGCTACCAGATCTCGCAGTACGACATGCCCCTGTCCCACAACGGCTGGCTGGAGATCGAAGTGGACGGCCAGAGGAAGCGCGTCGGCATCACCCGCGTTCACCTGGAGGAGGACACCGCTCGCCTGGTGCACATGCAGAACGAAGCCGGCGAGACCTACAGCCTGGTGGACGTCAATCGCTCTGGCGTGCCCTTGATGGAGGTCGTC
>JAUYEF010000019.1 GCA_030691635.1 Bacillota bacterium | reverse complement strand
ATTCATTGTACCCCCGCCGAAAGACCGCCTATGCCGCGTTCGCGGAGACTCACGTACCCGGCGTGACCGATAATCACGTTGCACACCCCCCCACGCAGGGCTTTTGTGATGGCCGGGGCACAAACAGGGCACAAATACGACTACCCCCAAATCGCCCGGTCAATCTTCGCCGCGGCTTCTTTCAGCTCGCCTGCGCCGACGTGCCCATAGACGTCCAGCGTGAACGCGGCTGTGGCGTGGCCTAGGGCGGCCTGGATCAGCTTTATGTCCACCCCCGCACGGCGGGCCACGTGAGCGTAGGTGTGGCGCAGGTCGTGAAACCGCACGGGCGGCAGGTCCAGCGAGTCCGCCAACCGCCGGAACGACTTGGACAACTCAGTCGGCTCCAGCGGCCCGCCGTCGAGCGTGGCGCAAACATAGTCGCCGCCCCGCCAGGCCGGACCAGCGGCCAGCCGGTCCTCTCGCTGCCTGCCTCGCCACTTGCGCAGGTGCGCCACGGCGCTGGGCGGCAGGGAAACCGAACGCAGGCTGCCGTTGCTCTTCGGCGGCTGGACGACGAGACCTTTGCCGGTTTGGCGCTGAATGGTCTGGAGGACCGACAACTCGCCCCGCTCAAGGTCAACGTCGCGCCAGCGTAGGCCGCATATTTCCCCTCGACGCAGGCCGCTCATCAGGCCGAGGACCACCGGGGCGATTAAGCGGGTCGCCCCCGCCTGTTCGAGCAACAGGCGCGCCTGTGGTTCGTCCAGGGTGAGCATGTCCCGCCGCTCGATCTTCGGCGGCCTGGCCTTGCTGACGACGTTGCGCGGCGAGAACCCGTCGTCCACGGCGCGCTCGATGATCATGCGCAGCACCGCCCGCGCTGACTGGCCCGTTCTCGGCGATAAGCCCTGGCCGTGCAGGTGGCCGAGGAAAGCGCGCACGTGAGCTGTCGTGAGGTCCTTAAGCCTCAGTTCGCCGAGGAACGGTGCGATGTGCCGGCGGACATTGACCGAGTACCCCCGGAACGTCTCGTAAGCTACCGTATGTTTGATGCCTTTCAGCCAAAGCTCGGCAAAGTCGGCCACGGTCGGGGACCGTCCCGCCCGCAGCATCCCCTTGTCTTTGGCCGTCTCCATCTCCCTGCCGACCCGTTCGGCTTCGCGTTTCCCCCCTGTGACGTTCTGCGACTTGAAGGACCACTTGCCGGTCACCTGGTCCTTGACCCGCACCCTGACGCGGAAGCGCCCGTCGCCCAGGTCGATGAAGTTAGGCACCTTGCCTGCCTCCCCCCGCATTCTCCCCGCCCCGGCGAACCCGGCGCAGGTAGTCATCTAGGTCCGATTGCCGCACTCGCCACAACCGCCGGACCTTGTAACTAACCAGGGTCCCGTCGGCGACCAGACGAGTAATCGTCGTGTACCCGACCCGCAAAACCTCCCCGACCTCCCGCAGCGTCAGCAGCCTGTCCTCCATGCTCCATCCCCCCTGTGCTAGTAGGGCCGTTTTTAGGTCCTCTAATCCTATTCATTTTCGGCATCCCCTTTACCTGCAAGCAGTATCAGAAATCAGAATCGCCATTTTACCTGCGCTTATGTCCGATGAAACGGTTGTGTATACACCGTTACGATATATCGTTACTAGACTCGGGGCCTGCTAGGGCAGGGGGTCGCGGTGGCGCAGGTTGATCGGTTGGCCTGCCTAGCACGGCATATGCACGACGATGGCCTGTAAGGGGTTTTCGGAAGGCGGTGCGGGCCCGACACCAGGGGGCTACCCGCCAGTGTTAGCCACAGGCGGGTCTGCTTGACTGGCGGCGGCGGAGGGGGGGCGATCATGGCCTTGCCGGGGCCGCGTCACAAGAACCGCTCTGGCGCTGGCTCCTTGCCCTTCCGCTGCCTCTTCGCCCGCTTGAACGTCGCAGGCGGGGCCACGCGGGGGTATTGTACTTCCTGGCCGGCCAGCAGGTCCTCGATAGTCATGATCTGGACTCGGGGGTACTTCTGGTCGGGGTAGAGCGCAGGTACGTAGAACCCGGCCCCAGCCGCTTCCTGGATCATCGGTCGGGTCGGTTCCTGGAGAGTGATGAAGGCACCGATAACGGCACCTTCACGGTCCACGACGCCTTTGAGGTCACGGATTTGGCTAACCGTAACGTGACCGCTCTTGACCTGGACGACTATCTGCTTGGCCTTCCCGTCGGGTTCATCGAAGAAGTTGATATAGCCGTCAACGCCGGTGTCCGCGCCCTTCTTCTTGTCCTGGGCGGGCCGGGCGTCAACCAGTCCGAGCGCCCACCACTCGAACTTGTAGCGGTTCTCCGCAGCCAGGGCCTCGGCACTGCGGAGGTCTTTGGGATCGCCGATCACCTCATACGGCGATAGCTGAGAACTGAAGGTATTCTGAAGCCGGTGGCGCATGAGGGTGATGGCGAGATGGGTGATGTCTACGCCAATCCAGCGACGGTTTAGCCGCTCGGCGACATTGATCGTGGTGCCACAGCCGCAGAAGGGATCGAGGACGAGGTCGCCTTCGTTGCTGCTAGCCTGGATGATCCGTTCCAAGAGGGCTTCGGGTTTCTGTGTGGGGTAGCCCAACTTCTCACGGGATCGGTTGTTGATGACCTGTATGTCCGTCCAAACGTTTTGAACGGGGATTCCAGGCATTTCGTCAAGGTAACGCTTGATCTGAGGTACTGCACCCGGACGAGTCTGGACGATCCTGCCCTGCTTGTAGAGTTCCTCCATCTTCTGTATGCCATAGCGCCAATACTGCGTCACGCCGAGG
>JAUYEF010000010.1 GCA_030691635.1 Bacillota bacterium | reverse complement strand
AGGTCAAGAAGGTTCTCATCCAGACAGCTGCGGGCTATGTCAAGATCGACAAGACGACCGTTTCCAAAGCGCTCGTCAAGGATGACCCGCTGTTCAAGTAGGAGCTGAAACCCCTGCACAGTGAGGCGGCGCACAAGCGCTGCCTTTTCTTTGTCCTGTGCCGGCAGTGCGTGGGCCGGAACTGTGTTGTAGACTATAGTCACATCGCGATACGGGGGTCGTTATCGTGCCTGTTACCGACGTTCTGGTTATCGGAAGCGGTGGGGCGGGTCTCGTTGCGGCCTGCGCCGCCAGGAGAGCGGGGGCCACGGTGACTCTCGTGACGAAGTCGCTGCCCGGGCTCGCGAGCTGCACCGCGTACGCCGGAGGTGGCTTCACTCTTCCATATGGAGACATCACGCCGGCCAAGCACCGCTCCATGACTCTGGAGATCGGCCGCAATCTGAGCCTGCCTCACATGCTGGACGCTCTATCGTCAGAAGCCGGCGAGGCTGTGCCGAGACTGCGAGAGTTCGGCGTCAGGATCGACATGGAAAGCGGACATGCGTCCGTGGCGCGATACGGCATCGGTCCGATGCTTGGCGGGACGGGCATGACTCTCCCGCTTGTGGAGAACGCCAGGCAGGCTGGGGTCACGATCCTCGACAGGATCATGGTGACGGGCGTCCTTACGAGCGACGGCCGCGTGAGCGGCGTGCGGGTGCTGGATACCAGCAAGGGCACTCTCTCGACGATTCCCGCAAAGACCGTCATCGTCGCCGCGGGCGGCGCGGGACGCATCTACTCGCGCACCGACAACCCTGTCAGGACCACGGGCGATGGGTTCGCGCTCCTGGCCGAACTTGGGCTGCCTTTCATAGACATGGAGTTCGTGCAGTTCTACCCGATCGGGTTCGCCGAGCCAGGCTTTCCGGTTTGGATGATACCGCTGAACTGGGTAGACCATGCGCCGGTGACCAACGAAAAAGGAGAGAGGTTCCTCCAGACCCTCTGGAGACAATGGGGCATGAAGAACGGCCGGGAGGCGAACCTTTTCACGCGTGACAGGAGCTCCCGGGCCATAGCCAGTGAGTGGGCGCGCGGTGGCCAGGTCTGGTTGCATGTAGAAGAGGTGCCGGATGCGGCCTGGCAGACACCTCACGGGTCAATGATCCGCAAGATGTTCCCGTCATCCAGGCCGCCTTCCGCAGGCCCGATAAGAGTGCGGCCGGTGCAGCACTACTTCTCCGGCGGGGCATTCGTGAAGGCGGATTGTTCGACAGAGGTCAAGGGCTTGTTTGCATGCGGTGAGGTCACGGGCGGGACCGACGGGGCCAACAGGATCGGTGGAAACGCCCTGAGCATGATAACCGTCTTCGGGTTCCGGGCGAGCAAGTCAGCACTGGACTATCTCAGTGCGTGGGAACCCTGCGAAGCCCCTGACCAGCACAAAAACGACCTGCTGGCACGCAGGTGGCTGGCATCTCGATCCGGTCCGTCCCCGAGCGCGCTGAAAAAAGCTCTGAATGAAATTACGGACAATAAGCTCGCCGTCGTGAGAAACTACAAAGGGCTTACCGCCGCTGAGTCTCTGCTTGACGATCTCTGGCACGTGCAGCATGATATGACAGTGGCATCACCCGCAGAGCTCTTTGAGGCATACGAGGCGCGCAATCTCGTGCTCGTCGCAAGAATGGTGGCCAATGCAGCGCTGCTGCGCGAAGAGAGCCGTGGAGTGCACTATCGTGAGGATTTCCCCGAAGAGAAGGAAGAGTGGCTCAAACACATCGAAATCAGGCTCAGAGACGGAGACATAGACACGAGGACGTTCTAGAGTAGCCGGTTTTGCGGAAAGGAGAGAGCGACTGTGAAGGAGCAGATTGAAGAAGTCCTGAAGGAGATCAGACCCACACTCCAGGCCGATGGAGGAGACGTCGAGCTCGTGGGAGTGGATGACGGTGTCGTTAAGGTGCGGCTCAAGGGTGCTTGTGGAGGTTGCCCGATGGCAAGCATGACACTGAAGAACGGGATCGAACGAGTCCTCAAGGCCAGGATCCCTGAGGTGAAGACAGTCGAGTCGGTCTAGCGCGGTCATACTGGCCAGTCCAGGCTGAAGGTCTGCCCGCCTGGCCGGCACACAGCATCATGGGAGCCCTGAGTGTCCTGCTCAGGGCTCTTTGCTTACCCGTTGTGGAGCGGGCGGTCCGCCTGCCTGGCCTGGTCTCTGGCTGCGCTGAGGAAGGGCCGTGGAGCCTCATCGTATTCCGCAAGGTGCTCAACCCGGTTCATCAGAGAATACACCTTGCTCAGGTGGTCACTGAGTTGCTGGCGAGTAGATGCCGGTTTCAGGCACCTGTCCTCCACGCAGACGATGGCCCCCTGGGAGGCATGATCGTCGTACTGCAGCACCAGGCCGGGAAGGAATCTCGTTTTTGCCCAGAGGCTCAAATCTCTGTCCCGCGAATCACAGGTCACAGACACTGGGCGCAGGAACACGCCCGTTGCAAGAGCGACAGCCGGATGGTTAACGGGAGCCGAAGGCCCCAGGCCTTCGAGAATCGCAGTGGCCGTATCGTGGTATGCAAGGTCATGCGTAAGGCCTGCCGCCATGCGATAAGCCGTAGCCAGCAGCGCATTGTAGTGGGCTCGCTGGTTGGCTCCAGCCACGTCAGGAGGCTTCTCGTCACTGTGCGTCACGTCATGGAAAGTTCCGTCCGGCGCTTTCAGGTTGTTGTCGCAGAACCGGAGCACAGACGTCATGACGTCGAGGTACTTGGAGTCCTGAGTATACTGGTAGGCCTCGCCGAGAGCAAGAGAGACGAACGCGTAATCCGACAGGTTGCCGGTCAGCTGCGGCTTTCTGCCCTCAGCCTGGTAGTGGTTGCACGCGCCACGAGACTCGATCATGTGTTCCATAAGGCCATCGATCACCTGTAGCGCCCGGTCGCCGTGGCTGTCGCTCCCACTTTGCCAGGCGAGCAGCAGCTTTGACGTCGCCGCCAGTGCGTTCCAGTTCGCGTACACAGCCCTGTCGACCGGCGGCGCCGCCCGGCGGCGCCGGCCCTCCACATCCTCGCCATAGTAGTCATCGTCCGCCTCCTGGAGGCTGCCGTAGAACCCGCGGTCCGGCGTCCAGAGAACGTTGTCCATGTAGCCTGCGGTCTCCCAGGCGGCGGTGGCGAATTCGGACAGCCCGGAAACCGCGTGAGCGACCAGGAAACACTGCACCAGCCAGGCGTTGTCCGACAGCAGTTTCTCGCGGTGAGGAGAGGACCAGTCCCTTCCGTCCGCGTAGTGGAAGAACCCGTCTTCGATCGCGTCACGGATGCCCGAAGCGTAGGCCGCCCTGAGGGTCTGGACAGCCAGGCCCGAGCGATCCCGGAGACCCCAGGTATCCGACCACAGAAGAAGAAGCAGTGGCAGGGCGTCTAACGACTTGGACTCGCGCCCGAAGCCACCGTACCTCGAGTCGTGTTCATCCTCGAGCCAGTCGAGGACGTCGTCGATGAGGTGACGCGACACCTCGCGACCGGCAGGCCGCGGCGGGATCACTGCTGTGTGCTGCGGGTTATCCGAAGTCCTGGACTCCATAGACCGTCAAGTCTCCTTGTCATATTCCGCGTGACCGCTGACTGGGCTCTGTTAGAAGTTCCCCTTGATGGGCGGTTTTGATACCTTGCAGGTTTGACGGCTGCTCGCCGCGAATCCTCTTGCGCGGCTGCGTGCGCTGGTTTGAGGGGGCCATTGTCAGGGTAAACGCGAACATGCGCAAAGACCTTGAGCGGCTCAGATTAGAAGTCTATGCAGTCGCAGAGAGCCAGCCGGATTTCACGAGCGAGAGGCTCATTGAGGCTTCTCTGGCGTTCGATGCGGCCGCAATTCTGCTGATGAGGCCGAAAGGACCGAGCGCCGAACGGTAGGAAAGTCCGCAAGGCTCGGAGAATACGAGAGGTCGTGTTTCGAGCTTCGAAGGGGGGCCTGGACTCGTGGCATACAAGATCGGTCCGGATTGCGTCGTGTGCGGAGCCTGTGCGTCAAGCTGCCCGGCCAGCGCGATCAACGAGGGTGAGGACAAGTACGTCATCGACCCCGAAAAGTGCACGGACTGCGGGACTTGCGCCGAGATCTGTCCGGTTGCAGCCATAACGAAGTGATGTGAGACGGAAGTGCCGGGCCCGCTTCTGGGTGGGCCCGGCGCTGGTTTTCCGCCACGAAGTCTGTTCCCGTTAGAACCCCCAAATCCTCCGTTAGAAACCCAGATCCTCTGAGTGCTTAACCAGCGAGAAAGGATCGACGGCAGTAAGACCGATCGTGACCGTCCAGTGAAGGTGTGGGCCAGTGGAGAAACCCGTTGACCCAACAAGCCCGACCGTCTGTCCTTTCTTCACCTGATCCCCGGCCTTCACAACCAGCGAGCTCATGTGACCGTATGATGAGAACACACCAAGCCCATGATCCAGGATCACTGTCTTGCCCGTGCCGTTGAGCGTCATGGCCATGACGACCTTTCCGTCCGCGCACGCTGCCACTTTCGTGCCGGTGGGCGCGCCGAAGTCGATGCCGGAGTGTCTCCAGGTCTCCACGCCATTGACGTAACGGATGTGGCCGAAACCAGTGGTGATCCTGGCGTCCAACGGGGCCTGGAAGCCCGAAACCCACAGATTATCGACCGCAGAAGCCGCCTTTGCGGCCCTCACCTTGACCGAGTCCTGGGCCAGTTTCTCCGAAGTGATGTTGTCTGTCTGCTCCTTTGTGGCAGTGATGCGGGAGACCTGGAACGTCGTCTTGGTCACGGCCACCGTAACTTCCGCGCTCTTCTTGACCCCGCCTGGCCAAGAGGCCTCCACGGTGATCTTATGGGAGCCCGGAGCAATCCGCACACCCACGGGCAGCAGAGCAAACCCCTTGCCGTTCACCGGGAGCATGCCGGCCTTCGCGTCGAGACCCGCCAAAGTTACAGATGTTGGGTCACCACCGTCGAATGAGCAGCGTACGACGACGAACTCGCCCTGGGCAGCGGAATCCCGGGCCAAGGAAACCTTGACCGCTGGCTCGGGCGGGGGTTTGGGGGGCTGGGCAGGCTCCTTAGCAGGTGGGGCGGGAGGTTGCGCCGGCTCCGGAACCTGCGTGCGACCGCAGCCTGCCGCTGATGCTCCGATAAGCAGTATGAGCAGCACAAGCATTCCGGGCCGCATATGATGTTTCAATGCCTGCATGGCCATTCTCCTCCGGGTCCGCCGGGCGGGACAAACGTCACTTTAATTATCCGCGCAAGTACTTTTGTCCTGCCTATGGGTCATTTGTACACAGTGCGGAGCCACATTATGTGACCCATGTATCATGGCCTGCATAGATTGTGGTAGTCCTCAGGGCCAGAAGGCAAACCCATTTCGAAAGGAGGTTCGATAATTGGCAGTAACAGGTTGCGAGAACTTCAGGGTCGTACGCGAGCTGCTCAGACTTGAGGAGGTAATAGGCGAAGGCACAAGGCAGACCATCATCAGCGATATCGTGACGATTCCTCAGGAGAAACCCAACGTGGCCGATGTGATCGACTTTACGGTGAGGACCGAAACGACCAACACGGATATCGTCCCTGGTAAAGTCATCATTGAGGGCGCGCTGGAGCTCTCGATCGTCTACGAGGCGGCGGTGCCTCCACAGACCGTGCATGTGGCGCATTTCAGGCTGCCTTTCACAGCTTTTGTCGAGATAATCGGCGCTGAGCCCGGCATGACTGTGACGACAAGGATAACCGTGGAGGACGTCAACTTCGAGGTTGTCTCTGGCCGTCAGGTGCGGATCCGGGCCATCGTCGGGGTATTCGCGAGGGTCGTCCGGACAGCGTTGCTCAACGTGGTCACCGATGTCACAGGCGTTGCCGGCATCGTTGTCACCAAAGAGACCATCAGGGCAGAGAACGTCCTCGGGGAAGCGACAAACCAGCTTGTGCTCAGGGAGCTCCTGGTGATCCCGCCGGAGAAACCGCCCGCTGCGTCGGTCATCGACTTCTCGGCAAGCGCTAAGGTCGACGAGATTGAGGTCATCACTGACAAGGTCATCGTTTCCGGTACCGTCACGGTGCGGGTGATCTACGAGGCCGCCGTGCCAACACAGCAGGTGCACGTCGCACACTTCACCATCGGGTTCGAAGGCTTTGTCGACATCCCGGGCGCGCGGGAAGACATGACAGTCACCGCTCAGGTGGACGTCGAGTTCGCGACTTTCGACATCGCGACTCCAGGGCGCGAGATCCAGGCGAACATCGTCCTGAAAATCACTGCGAAAGTCGTGCAGACCCGGTCCATCCAGGTGGTCACGGACGTAACCGGATCGACGCTCATCCAGGTCAGGAAGGAACTCGTCAGGATCCAGGAAGTGCTGGCCGAGCGGATCGAACAGAGTGTCATCAGGCAGGTCGTGACTGTGCCCGAAGTGAAGCCCAACGTCGCCACCGTGCTCGAGGCCACGGCCACCGTGAGCATCGAGGAGACAACGGTTGTACCGGGAAAGGTCATCGTGCAGGGTGTCATCCGGCTGCGGGTCATGTACGAGGCGGCAAACGTCACCCAGACCGTCAACGTGGCTCACTTCGAAATCCCATTCACGGACTTCGTCGTGTTGCCTGAAGCTCTACCAGGCATGACGGTGACCGTGACGGCCAAGGTCGAGTTCGTCTCTGTCGAAGTCGTCGCGCCAGGAAGGCAACTCACAGCGCAGATCGTGCTTGCTCTGACCGCACGGCTTGTGAAGACCAGACAGCTGCTCATCGTGGTGGACGTGACATGCGGCGCTGTGGCGCCAGGATGCTTCATCACGGTAAACGCAGACAGAGTCAACGTCAGGACCGGCCCAGGGCTCCAGTTCGATGTCATCGCGACTCTCGCCCGGGGCACGCAGGCAGAGTTCATCGCGGTGGAAGGGCAATGGACCAGGATCCGGCTGGCCGATGGGCGAATTGGCTTCGTGTTCTCCGAGCTGATCATCAACCCATGCGTCGGGCCGCCCCTGGGCTAATCCAGGCTGGTCAAGGCAAAACCGCAGTACCTTTCCGGAGTCCGCTGGCGGGCTCCGGACTTGTCTTTTTTTCCCATGTCTGGGATATTTGGTGATATGGGATGGCAGGCCGTTTGTCTGCCGTCCTGTGGCGGCCCAGTTACGGTCGTGTAACAGGAAACGGTTTGTCCAGTGCGCCCGCCGAGCCTAGACTCAAGATAGGGTTTGTCAAGTCGCAGGATCCTCTGGAGGTGCATGATGCAGCAAAGAAGATACCGGTTGAGGGCCGCAGCCATCGCGCTCGCAATGCTGCTGCTCACCGCATGTCCGGCCAGCACTGTGTCAAGGCCCGGCGACGCGCCGGCGGTTCTTCCGTCCGTGTCGTATGTCGCCAGTGACTTGCTTTCTATCGGAAACCAGACTGTGCGGATCAGGGTGGAGTTCACTCCGCTGAGCCAGCCATCCTCAACTGTCCCGGATGAAGACGCAAGCCGGATCCTTTACTTCACGATAAACGGCAAGACCTACTACCTGCCGTTCAAGGTGTCGCTGCAACTGGTCGGGACGCCGGGAACTACACCTTCAACGGTGCCGGCGCCTTCCGTGCCTACCCCCGCACCTGTGCGGGCTGCTGCGCCCAGTCCGGCGGCAGTGCCTGCTCCTTCGCCTTCGCCTGCAGCCACGGCGATGACTGCTGAAGAGCAGCTGATGCTCGCGCTCGTGAACCAGGAGCGGACGAAACTCGGGCTTTCCGTCTTAAAGCCGGATATGCGGCTCGTGCTGCTGGCACGGCAGAAGAGCCAGGACATGATCAACAAGAACTATTTCTCGCATACGTCGTCGACGTATGGCTCTCCCTTTGACATGATGAGGAAGGCGGAAATCACCTACCGGACAGCGGGAGAGAATCTCGCGGGCTCATACAGCGTGGAGTCGGCGCACACAGCGCTGATGCGGTCCGACGGTCACAGGAGGAATATCCTCAATCCTGCATTCACGCACATCGGCATCGGGATAGTCCGCGGCGGGACCTACGGGCTGATGTTCACGCAGATGTTCATCGGGCTGTAAGTCCACCTGCAGGTCCTGTGGGGCAAATGCCCGAAAGCAGGGCCGCGCACGGGAGAAACTACCCAACCGGGCGGCTTGAGAACCATAGCCAACCCCTCACAACCCAACTTGGGATCGTGAGGGGTTTTTTCGTGCGTGCGGGCAGATACGTTACTTCCAGCGAGTGTGCCCGCGCCAAGACGCGGCTGGCGCTGAGTTTCACAGGCGAACGCGATTGCGCTTCCGCGTTCTCTAGGCGAACGCCGGCGAGGTTCTGCGTTTCATAGTCGAACATGACCGTCCACGTAGGACCGGTGCACCCCCGCAGGACATTGTCTGAGGCTCGTCCACCCGTGCCTGGGACTGCGTAAGGTCCGAGACCGTGCCCTCGCTGCCGCCCTCCGAAGGTTAGTGATGAATTCCGTAGAAACTACGATGAGAAGGGAAACGGTGGTCATTGGAGGTCGGTTATGCCCGGGGCAAAGATTCTGGTCGTCGACGACGAGCCTCACATCCGGGAACTCCTCAAACTCTACTTGTCCAAGGAAGGCTACGAGGTGCTGGAGGCCCGAGACGGGGAGGCGGCCCTCCATCACGTCGCACAGGCCGCGCCTTCTCTCATGATCCTGGACATAATGATGCCGCGGACTGACGGGTGGGATGTTCTCAGGAGCATCCGGCAGAAGAGCACGGTCCCGGTGATAATGTTGACGGCAAAGGGTGAAGAGGTCGACCGCGTGCTCGGGCTTGAACTCGGCGCGGACGATTATATCACCAAACCGTTCAGCCCGCGCGAACTGGTCGCGCGAGTGAAAGCGGTGCTGCGAAGGACGACGAGGGTGGATCAGGAACCTGAGTTGCTGGACTACGGCCATTTCCGCATTGACAGGTCGGCACATGAGCTCAGAGTGGGTGGGGAACCCGTCGCCTGCCCCGCGAAGGAATTCGACCTGCTATGGCTGCTCTGCGCGAATCCAAACAGGACTTTCACCCGTGAACAGCTGCTGCAGAAGGTGTGGGGCTACGACTTCTTCGGGGATGCCCGCACTGTGGATGTACATGTCAGGAGAGTCAGGGAGAAAATCGAACCGGAGCCCGAGTCGCCTCGCTACATCATCACCATCTGGGGCGTCGGGTACAAGTTCGTGGAGGCTGGCTGATGTTCAGGAGCATCCAGACCAGACTGGCTCTAACATATCTGGTGCTGGCCTTTTTCACCGTCCTCGTGCTGGGCGGAATGCTCCAGCGCACGATTACTCGCTATGTCGTCAGCGGCTCTGAGGATGACCTCATCGCGCAGGGCCGGGAGATAGCGAGAGTGGTCGTGGCGCTGCCGCAGAAGGCGGAGGAGAACGAGAGGATGGACACCCTGCTCCGGCTGGCAGCCCAAGTCACGAAATCCACGCTTGTGCTCATCGGCAAGGATGGGGTCGTGGTAGCGGCGTCACGTGATCCCACGAAGATCAAGGGCGAACGAGTCGCGACGCCGGTGGTCCAGCAGGCCATGGAGTCCGGGAAGCCCGAGAAGACGACGTTCACCGATCCGTTCGGCGAGTTCTCTGTCATAGTCGCTGTTCCTGTGCGCACCGCCAAGGGCGTCATCGGCGCGGTGGTTCTCTTCCGGCCCGTGAGCGCAGTCCGTTCCTCCTCGAACCAAGTCGGGGCTTACGTGATCCGCGGCAGCCTGCTCGCAGCCGGAGCCGCACTCATCATAGGGTTTCTGATGGCACGCACGCTTTCCAAGCCGATCAAGGAAGTCACCGAGGCCGCGGCAAGGTTCGCGGCCGGCGACATGGGCCAGCGTGTGCCTGTCCGGGGCGACGATGAGATCGCCCGGCTGGCTGATACCTTCAACCTGATGTCTTCCCGCCTGCAGGCTCTGGTGAGCCGTCTGTCGCATGAGCGGTCGCGCATGACGGCAGTGCTCTCCAGCATCGTGGACCCGCTGTTCGCGATCGCCGGCACCGGGGAGATCATATTCTCGAACCACGCTGGGCGGAAGCTATTAGCAGAAGGAGTCGAACCTGGGGATTTCAAGTCCAGCATCAAAGACCAGAACGTCCGCGGATTCGTTGAGCGGGCGCTCTCCACTTCGGAAAGCCTGGCGGAGCCGCTGTCTCTGAGCGAAACAGACCACTTTGTTGCGACGTCAGCCCGGTTTGAGGATGAAGGGCCTGGCGGCGCGGTGGTGCTCCTGAGAGACGTCTCGCAGGAGCGCCGGCTAGACAAGCTGCGGCGAGACTTCTTCTCGAGCGTGTCCCACGAGCTGCGGACTCCTGTCACAAGCATAGCCGGCTTCCTCGAAGCGCTCCTTGATGGTGTGGTGAAGGGCGAAGACGAGCAGAGACGTTACCTTGAGATCATCAACGATGAGACCCGGCGGATGAACCGCCTGATAGATGACCTGTTTGACTTCGCGAAGATGGAATCCGGGCAGATGGGCTACTCGATGGAGCCGATGGACTACCGTAGCCTTCTCCGAGATGTGTTCGAGCAGATGAACCCTCTGGTGTCGGCGGCAGGCATCAAGATGGAAATCGATGTGGATGCAGGCCTGCCGGAAATACAGGGAGACAGGGACCGCCTGCGGCAGGTGCTGCTCAACCTCGTCGACAACGCCATACAATGGACCTCTGAGGGCGGCAAGATCACCATCGAGGCCGGGCTTGCCGGCGATCACATCCGGACTCTCATCGCCGACACTGGGACAGGCATCGACCCCGCCGACCTGCCCAGGATATTCGACCAGTTCTATAAAGCAGGGAAGAGGCTTTCGGGGAAGGCCGGTGGCGCCGGGCTCGGCCTGTCAATCGCGAAGCACGTGGTCGAGGCGCATGGCGGGGCGATTTGGGTCAGCAGCGAACTGGGTAAGGGAAGCACTTTCGGCTTCGACCTGCCTGTGATCAGGGAGGGCTAGGGCATGCTGCTTCTGACAAGGTCGGATGTGAAAAGGGCCGTGACCATGGCAGAGGCCATCGAGGCCGCTGAGGCTGGGTTGGCCGCCTATTCGGCTGGCGAGGCGAAGGTGCCCGTCAGAACACCCGTAAACACGGCGGGCGGTGTGGGGCTGTTCATGCCCGGCCTGATCGAAAGCCGCGGAGCCATGGGGATCAAGATCGTGTCGGTGTTCGCCGGGAACGTCAGCCGGGGGCTTCCCACCGTTACGGCGCTCATGGTGCTGAATGATGTGGAAACTGGTGAGCCGCTAGTGGCGATGGAGGCTGCCTACCTGACGGCCCTGCGGACCGGAGCCGCCGCGGGCGTCGCCGCAAAACACCTGGTGCGCCACAATGCCAGGACCGCCGTGATTTTCGGCGCGGGAGCGCAGGCACGCACCCAGTTGCTAGGCCTGGCTGCGGTCCGCGAAATCGAGAAGGCTTACGTTTTCGACACAAACGCGGAGGCGGCGGAGCGGTTCTCGGCCGAGATGGCGACACAGATAGGCGTAATGATCGTGCCCGGACGCTCCGGGAGTTCCGCGTCCGACGCCGACCGCATCGCGGCCGCCATCGCGGAAGCCGATGTGATAATCGCCGCCACCACGTCGAAAACGCCCGTGTTCGACGGGCGGCTTGTCAAGCCGGGTACGCATGTAACCGGCATAGGCTCATATGCTCCTGACATGCAGGAACTTGACGAAAACCTCGTGATGCGCGCCGACCTTTTCTTCTGTGACACAAAGGAAGGCGCCTGGGCGGAAGCGGGAGATTTGCTCAAGCCGCTCAGCAAGGGTGTCATTGCCCGTGACCGCGTGAATGGTGAGCTCGGTGACCTTGTGCTCGGGCGGCGCACGGGCCGGACCAACGACCAGCAAGTGACCATCTACAAGGGTGTCGGCCTCGCTGCGCTTGACCTGGCGACCGCCAAACTTGTCTACGACAAAGCAATCAAACAAGAAATGGGAATAAGGGTCGACATGCTCTCTTGATTGTTCCAATACGCTCGTGTAATATTGCTCATGTGCCTGCATGACGGCTAGTCCGCTGTTTTCAAGACGACAACGTCTTTGACTTGCCCAGGCTCATCGTATATACTTAGAAAGCGCCGTATGAGGCGCTTTTCCAGGTGTTATCGATGGGCGAATAGCTCAGCGGAAGAGCATCTGCCTTACACGCAGGGGGTCGCAGGTTCGAACCCTGCTTCGCCCACCAGGAATAAAACGGAGGCGTGGTGTAGCCGGCCTAACATACGTGCCTGTCACGCACGAGATCGAGGGTTCGAATCCCTTCGCCTCCGCCATCTTTGAATGAATACGCCGGCCAGATCGGCCGGCGCTGCTATCTGAGTCACAGGTTGAAGTGCGCCGGACCTTATGCTACTATAATGATACTTACTGCCGCGGTAGCTCAGTTGGTAGAGCAGCGGACTGAAAATCCGCGTGTCGCCAGTTCAATTCTGGCCTGCGGCACCATCATCAAGCGGAAGTGGCTCAGTGGTAGAGCATCGCCTTGCCAAGGCGAGGGTCGCGGGTTCAAATCCCGTCTTCCGCTCCATGTTCTCTCTGGCGACATAGCCAAGCGGCAAGGCAGCGGTCTGCAAAACCGCTATTCCCCGGTTCGAATCCGGGTGTCGCCTCCATACTGTGGGCGGTTAGCTCAGATGGTTAGAGTACATGCTTGACATGCATGGGGTCACAGGTTCGATTCCTGTACCGCCCACCATCTTAAGAACCAGCAAGAGCGGCCTTTCGGGGGCCGCTCTTCTGTCATTGTCTGGGAGGAATTTCGCTTGTGTGTGTAACCGGTGTGTAACGCCAGAGATTAGCCCAC
>JAUYEF010000433.1 GCA_030691635.1 Bacillota bacterium | reverse complement strand
GGAGAACATATTCGTGGGTGCCTCGGCCGGCATCGCCGTCGTGGTGGGTGTGCAGACGTTCCAGAGCACGGCATGGGCGCCGATGGCTAAGGGCAACACCTGGCTGATCGTGCCGATGGTCCTGGGCGTGCTCCTTTACGCCAGGTACACGCCAAGTGTGTCGTACCTCAACCGCATCCCGCTGTCGTTCCTGCTCGGCACCGCCGCGGGCGTGGCAATGAGGGGCGCGATCGAGAGCCAGATCGTGGGGCAGCTGAGCGCGACGATGATCAAGCTCAACTCATTCGACGCACTGGTCATCTTCCTTGGCACAGTGACCTCCCTGGCCTACTTCTTCTTGACTTACAAGTTCAGCGGGCGCGCCACGGTCGTGTCCATGTGGGGGCGGTATTTCATGATGGCGGCGTTCGGCGCGGCTTTCGGCAACACGGTCATGGGGCGGGTCTCGGCAGCCATCGGGCGGTTCCAGTTCATCTTCCTCAAGTGGCTGGGGATGTAAGGAGGATGCACGAAGGCTAGTGCGGTGACTTGAACTGTCAGGGGTCGCCTACAAGGGTAGGCGGCCCCTTCCCACATGGGGAGGGTCTTGGCGCTGGCCAAGTGGAGTGAATGCCTGATGCCTGTGCCTACTCGAACAACGAACTGATCGATTCCCCAGCGTGCACTCTCCTGATACTTTCCCCAAGGAGCGGCCCGATCGGCAGGATGACCAGCCTGTCCCAGGCTTTGTCCGGCGGAACCGGCACCGTGTCCGTGACGACCACTTCCTCGAGGCGGGCCTTCGACAGGTTCTCACGGGCAGCCCCCGAGAGCACCGCGTGAGTGCAGGCTGCGTATACCGACTTCGCCCCATGGGCATAGAGGAGGTCCGTGGCCTTCAGCAGCGAGGAGCCCCGGTCTACTTCCTCGTCGAAAAGTATGGCAGTGCGGCCCTTGACGTCACCTATGACTGAGGTTGCCGTGGTTTTCCCGGTCCGTGGGTCGCGTCTCTTGTCCACGAACGCGACGGGCGCGTTTAGCCGCTCTGAGAACCGTTGCGCGCGTTTGACCGCCCCAGGATCGGGCGCGACCACCACCGGCGAGTCGAGCGTCTTGTCCTTGAAGTACCTGGCGAATATGGGTTGCGCGGTGAGATGGTCGACAGGGATCGTAAAGAATCCTTGTATCTGGTCTGCGGTCAAGTCGACCGTTACGACCCTGTCCACGCCAGCCGTAGCGAGGAGGTCGGCGACCAGGCGCGCCGTGATGGGGACTCTGGGCTGGTCCTTCTTGTCAGAGCGGACGTACGGGTAATACGGTAGCACAGCGGTAATGCGCCGGGCCGAGGCACGCTTCAGCGCATCCACCATGATCAACAGCTCGACCAGCGACTCGTCAACCGGAGGCGCCGAGGTCTGGACCACGAAGACGTCCGCTTCGCGCACGTTCTCGAGGATCCTGACGAAGGTGTTATCGTTGCTGAACTTGAACACATCCGCCTTGCCCGGTGAGATGCCGAGGTACCCGCAGATGCTTTCGGTGAGTGCCCTGGTGGCTCTTCCGCCGAACACTCTCACTATCTTCACTCCCCAGCGTATCTTCGCTTCAGGGCTTCGTGCCCTACGGTGACCGTGGCTCCTTCCAAGTTCATGGAGTGCCCTACACCTACAGATGATTCTATCGATAGGGACCGGGATTGGCAACTGAACGAGTCACGGCACACAGATCTAATACCAAAGCGCCAGTTCTGACAGCGGACAGGGAAACCCGATGTAGCGGTTGAATGGGTTACTGTGAGCCTAGCCGGCCTGTTGAGCGGCGCTGATGGGAGGCGAATCCCTTGCCAGAAGAACGGGAACCGGGATCACTCGAATCCTCTATGGATCTTTTGTCGATGATGGGCAGGCGCGTCGTCATCACCGGCGCGTCGTCGGGCATCGGAAGGGCGATGGCGTGCCGGTTTGCTGAGGCTGGCGCCCGCCTGGTGCTTGTTGACGTGAATGAGGAGGGACTCGGCGAAACCTGCAACATGCTCCAGGACGGCGGCAGCGCCGTGACGGCCCAGAAGGTCGACCTGACATCTAAACACGAGATTGACGCGTTCTGGGACCGCATCGGTGAGCCGGCTCCGGACACTCTTGTCAACAATGCGGGAGTGTATCCTCTCAAGGATTACCTTGAGATCGACGAGGAGTTCCTGGACAGGACCCTCGAGATAAACCTGAAGTCCGTGTTTTGGATGTCTCAGAAGTTCATTGAGAAACGCATCAAGGTCGGCGGGGCTATCGTCAATATCTCATCCATAGAGGCCCTGTTGCCGTTCAAGACGGACCTTGCCGCCTACGGTGTCAGCAAGGCGGGCGTGATCGCTCTGACCAGGTCCCTCGCACGCGACTATGGCAAGAGAGGTTTCCGCGCGAATGTCATAGTGCCTGGGGCGATCAGGACCCCCGGCACGGAGAGCCTCGCGAAAAACGCTATCAAGCAGATGGACCTGGGTCTGATGAAGACGGGTTACGATTTCCAGAGCCGGCTTGCGATGGGCAGGTGGGGCAGACCGGACGAGGTGGCCTGCGTCGCGCTGTTCCTGGCGTCGCGGCTATCTTCCTACGTCCAGGGCGCGATCGTACCGGTTGACGGAGGGTTCTTATCGGCTTAGCGCTTTCGTCCGAACGTTTCGTTGGAGAAAGATGACCGGCCCCGCGGCCCATCACGCGCGCCACGCTGCGCTCCCGATACCCGCGGCATCCTGGAGGTGGACGACCTGAAACGCGAGCTGGACCTGGGAACACCCTTGCTAGTGGTGTTTATCATCGCCCAGCCGCTCATAATCAACTTCGCTTCCCTGTGGGACACCATCATCCTCCGGTGGTGCTTTCTCCTCAGCGTAAGCGGGCTGGCGCTCGCCATGGGGCTGAAAAAACGCATCTTCTCGCGCAGCACCTGCACCCTGCCGCTCGTGGTGTTCCTGCTGCTGGTCCTGGTATCGGCGCTGCTCTCGGAGCACAGGAAAGAAGCTTTCATCGGCGCAGGCTCAAGGCTCACCGGTTTCGTGTCATGGGCATGCTTTGTCGTGCTGTTCCTGTTCGCGGCCGGGCTTGCGGCCCAGAAGCCTCGCACGCTCGAACGAGTGACGGGACCCGTGTGGCGTGTGTCCGTCGCAGTCATCGCGGTGCTCGGGCTGCTGCAGTATTTCGGCATCGACCTGGTGGGCGTGATCTCGCCAACATACAACCTGAGCTACGGCACGATAGGCAACTCCAACCATCTCGGGACGTACCTGCTCACTTGCCCCCTGCCGTTTGTGGTGAACCGGTACCTGGCCGGGCCGACCGTGGCGACCACGGCAGAGCTCGCGCTTGTCTACGGCTGTCTTCTCACGACCCAGTCGAAGAGCGCGTGGATCGCTCTGGCTTTCGGAGTGCTGCTGATCCTCTGGAAGCACCCGCTGCGGAATAACCTCATGAAGATGCTGGTCGTCATGGTAATCGCGACGGCGGCGCTCATACCTTTCAGGGGACTTGTGCTCTGGCAGGAGGCCATGAGCCTGGAGTTGCACGCGAAACTCGCGCTGGAAGGGAATCCTGAGGCCGGGAACTTCCGGTTCTTCCTGTGGCAAGAAGGCTTGAAGGCCCTGCCGAAATACGCCCTGTTCGGGATAGGGCCGGACTCCTACCTCTATGTCGCGAAAGACGCCTTGGAGCGCCATTTTGGTGAGAACTACCCGGCGAGGGCGCACAACATCTACCTGGAGACGGCCGTCACCATGGGCCTGCCCGCACTGCTGGCATATCTCTGGTTCCTGCTATGCTGCCTCAGGCGATTTGACCCGAAAGACGCCGGGCAGTTCACTTTCTTCCTCATGCTGGCCATTTACCTGGTACAGGGGTTGTTCCTGAACGACGTGCTGTCCGTCTACCCGGTTTTCCTGACCCTACTGGCCGTGGGCGTCGGCGCTACTAGCGCACGACCAGCACCGAACATGGAGAAGCATGGACCACGTGAGTTGAAACGCTTCCCATGAGCAATGACGTGACGCCCGACAACCCCCGGCTGCCGACCACCACCAAGTCCGCGCCGGCATCCCGCGCCTTGGCCACGATGAGGCGGCCCGCATCCCCCTGCTCGATCACGCCCGTCACCCCGGCCTGGTGATCGCCGAACACCTCCATCGTGATTTCGAGGCTCTTCTGAGCCGCTTCCCTCAGCGCCTCGTCCACCGCGGCGGCGTCTATGGCCGAATGCTCGAGGTCATACCCGTAGACCAGCGCGAAAGGCTTGTGCGCATGGAGAACGACAAGCGTGCAGCTGGGGTCCGACTCAAGAAGAGACTTGCACAACCGGGCTGCCTTGAGCGAATCCTCCGAGCCATCCGTGCCGAGAACGATTCTCTTGAACATCCCGTGCGCCTCCTGACTCTCCTGGCTATTGTGTTTCCTGTAGCAGGGCGATGAGTGCGTTCATCGCCTCAACCTCGTCTTTCCCAGAGGTCTCCAGCACGATCTCGGTGCCCTGAGACACCCCCAGCGCCAGCACAGAGAAGATGCTCCGCGCATCTGCCGGCCTGAAGAGGCAGTCCTTTCGGGCGACGAGGATGCTTGAACTGAACCTGCCGGCCATCTCAACGAATGCCGCCGCAGGCCTCGCGTGGAGTCCTGCTGGGTTCGAAACAACAATCTCGCGACGCTGCACTGTAAGCACCCTGGTGAAAGGAATTTGGACGCACAGTTTCTCCGTGACGAGCCGGTCCTCCTTCATGGCGACGCGGATCGGCGCCACCGTCTTGCGAAGTCAGCGACGGACCGAGACGAGTCGTTAAGGAGGACTATCGCGCGCACCGTAGTAGTTTTGCACCACCATACGGGTGGATACTGACCGAGATACTAGCCGAGATAGGCGGCCCCCCAAGACCGGAGCGCCAGCCCTACCTTGGCCGCCAGAGAGGGTGATGTCCGTTGTCGAGGTACTTAGACCTGAGCCATCCCATCCGGGATGGGATGACCGCGTATCCTGGCCTCCCAAGTCCACGGGTCGAGGCCCTTTTTGACCACGACCAGTCGCGGAGCCACTATGGGGGCAAGGCCGAATTCCACATGAACATGATACACATGGCGTCGAGCACAGGGACATACATAGATGTGCCTTTTCACCGGCACAGGGCGGCCGCCGATCTTGCCTCTATCCCGCTCGATAAGATCGCAGGCCTGCCGGGCGTCGTGATTCCGGCATACCTCACCTATAATCGTGGCCGCGCGGAGCCACGCGCTGTCCACATCACGGCGCCTCCTTCGGACCTGAAGGGCAGGGCAGTGCTGGTCGCGACCGGGTGGGATGCCCGGTGGGGGACCAGCAAGTACTGGGATGGAGGCCCTTACCTGTCTGCGGTGACGGTTGACCTGCTTGTGCAGGCCGGGGCTGCGCTGGTGGGCGTGGACTTCGCCAATATCGACGACACTCGCGATCTTTCGAGGCCGGCTCACACTCGGCTTCTCGCAGCCGGGGTGCTGGTGGTCGAGAACCTTACGAATCTCACGCCGCTCTCGGCCTCTGGGTTCCGGTTTTTCGCCGTCCCGCCGCTCATCGAACGTGGCGCATCCTTCCCGGTGCGGGCATTTGCCGAGATTACGGAGGTGGAGGCATGACCACAGTCGCATCTTCCGGTTCCTGCCTGATCTGTGGCAGGAACAACCCCATAGGAATCCATGCCGAATTCCTGCCCGCCGAGGGCGGGGTCCAATGCATCGTGAAGCCGGGCAAGCACTTCCAGGGATATGACGGCATCCTGCACGGGGGAATCGTGGCGGCGCTGATGGATGATGGCATGTGCTACGCCGTCACGCTGGACGGCCCGCCGGTTGTGACCGCCGAACTCCAGATCAGGTACAAAGCCCCAGTGCCGATCGACAGGCAGCTCGTCGTGACGGCCAGCAGGCTTGAGTCTCGGAGGAACCTGTTTTGCTGCAAAGCGGAGATCAGCCTGGACGGCAAGATCCTTGCCTCGGCGACAGGCAAGTTCATTGCGGTGGAGAGGCGATGAACCAGGACGATTCAGCGTATCCTCTGGGCGGCCAGGCTTTGATGCGCCAGCAAGCCACTAATCATTGGCACCGGTCCCGACGCAGGAAATGCCGCCGTCGAGGTCTAAAACCATACATGCGTGTTTTCGTACCAGCCTGGCTGGATTTGACCAAGAAACTCCATTCGACAGGAGGCATGGGTTGTGGACGACGAAAAGGGAAATG
>JAUYEF010000426.1 GCA_030691635.1 Bacillota bacterium | reverse complement strand
GCCGGTGGTCTACTTCATCGACATCAAGGACGGCCACGCGCACCTGCCTGGTGGCGCCCGCGTGCCCCTGGCGCCCATGATAGGCACCATCGGTGTCGCGCCCGCGCATGAAGCCATCGCGACCGGCAGGCCCGGACCATATGGCGGCAACCTCGACGTCCGCGATATCGGGCCTGGATGCGACCTGATCCTGCCGGTATACGTGCCCGGCGCTCTGCTTTATCTTGGCGATGTCCACGCCACGCAGGGAGACGGCGAGTTCACCGGCGCGGCGGTCGAAGTGAGGGCCGAAGTCGTCCTGTCCGCCACCGTGGTCAGACCCGCGCCGAAAACGCTTGTTGGGCCGCGCGTACGGCAGGGTGGGCGTATCTCCACGCTGGCTTCGGACAAGCCTCTGGACGATGCGGTGCGAGCATCCGCCGCTGCGATGGTCAACTGGCTGGCGGAGGACTACGGGTTTGACAGGATGGCGGCGTACCAGTTCATCACGAACTGTGGTTTCGGTCGCGTGTGCCAGATGGTTAACCCCCTCTACACTGCGGCATGCACGGTCGAGGAGCCACCCGCCCGCAGGTGAACAGGCCGAAGGGCCGCAAGGTCCAGATCGGACCCGGAGACGCCGAGCCCTAGTCCCATATCTTCTCGATCTGTGTCCCGGGGTAGTAGAGCTTGACTATCTGCTCGTACGTGCTCCCGGAGAGAGCGCGGTCATGGGCTCCCCATTGGGACATGCCAACACCGTGCCCCCAACCATTGCCCGACATGACTACGCGTCCGCCACTCAGCGACACGCTGGTCACGAGCGTCGACTTCATCCGGTTGGGACCCAGTCTCAAGCGCAGATCGATCGCCCTGACCTCTTTGCCGTTTATGCTGAACATGACCGCCCTGCCGGAAGGTCCGCGGCTTGTGATCGTGATAGTCCGGCAAGGCCCCGTGCCCGCGGCTCTTCCGACTTCGGAGGCGGTGAGCGTTGCCTTCCAGGTATCGTTCGGCGTGGAGCAAGGCCCGTCAGCCACCGGCCGGAGGTACGGCGTGGGCGCCTGCTTGAAGTTCAGGCCTTCCAGGGCAGTGGCCGTCATCCCACCCGAACAGGAGTGGAAGAAGGCGTACACCGGCTTCGCGTTGTAGGTCAGGATCATGCCCCTCGTGCTGCGAACGGCCGACCGGATGGCGCTGTTCATGGCCGAAGGGCGGTAGGCCTGGTACTCGGTGGTGTCGGTGCTGGCGTTTGTGCCGTACTTGGACCGGTCCTTGGCCTCAAGCTTCTGCATGATGAACGTGCGGGCGACCACAGCCTGGGCTTTCAGCGCTTCCGCCGGCCATGTGTTGACAACCTCGCCTGCGACGACACCCGTGATATAGTCCTCTAACTTCAGCCACACGGTACGCCCGCTGGCCACGACGTAGACACTTATCGTGGGTTCTGTGAGCTTGGGATGCCGGGGCATGATGAAAGGTTTCGGCTGGGGCGGGGGAGACGCTGGACGCAGCAAGAGCGCCAGGAGCAGCAGCCCGCCGATCGTCGCCGCCGCATAAATCAGGGTTCTGTGTTTACGATCCAGGTTCTCCCAGTGCTTCACTTTACCATCCCTGCCACTTAGTATGTCCGCATGCAATGCAGGGATGTCGCGCTGGTGGTATGATTGAGTCGAAGGTGGGACGGTAGCTCAGTTGGGAGAGCGCCTGCTTTGCACGCAGGAGGTAGCGGGTTCGAATCCCGTCCGTTCCACCAAATATTTTGGATGGAGAGATCACGGGAGCAAGCCCCGTTCGGGGCCGTTCTACGCGCCTGCGCGGCGCTAGGGTATCCGGAAGATGGTCGTCGACCTGCCGGCGCTCCCGCCTCGACGCGTAATCTCGAAAGTGGCCACGTGGAAGCTGGCTGTGAGGTCGTCCAGGGCTGCTGCTGTGAGCCGGCCTGTCTGCTCATCATACGAGGACGGGACCTCGAGGCCGTCGACAATCACTCGCGTCGCTGCCGGCGCGTCACCGGGCGCTCTGCCGGCGCCCGTGTACTCCGCCACCAGTCGGGGCGGGCCGGGTAGAGACCCACCCATGCTCGCGGGGCTCTTGATCCGGAATGGCTCCACGCCGGTCGCTTCTGCCTTCCATACCTGTTGGATGATCCGGACCACATTGCCGCCCATGATCTTCTCTATGTCTGCCGGACTGTATCCTCTGCCGGAAAGAGCCAACGTTAGAAGCGGCATCATCGATGAATTCTCCAGGCCGTTCACCGTAACGGTGCCGTCGAAGTCCGATCCTATGCCCACATGATCGACGCCGGCCGTCTCGACCAGGTGGTCGATGTGATCCACCACGGTATCCACCGTGGCGGACATCACGTTGCCCGACAGGAACGCTGAGCCGAACATGACGCAGATCACGCCGTCGTTGGACGCAATCTTGCGGGCCTGCATGTCAGAGAGGTTCCGGCTGTGTTGTCTGAGAGCGTATGCGGCAGTGTGGGTGACGATCACGGGCTGCCTGCTCTGCTGGAGAACATCGTCCACCGTCACCTCACTTGCGTGCGACAGGTCGATGATCATGCCGAGGTCGTCCATCGCGGCAATGATCTTGCGACCGGCCGCAGTGAGGCCGGGGGTCGACGGCGTCCCGTCCGCGTACCGTCTCCCAATGCCCTCTGCCAGTGCGTTCGAGTCGTTCCAGGTGAGGCCCACCGACCTTACTCCAAGATCATGAAGCTGTCTCAGAAGCTCGGGCCCCTCCTGACCGAGAAAGTCCGCGCCCTCCAGCGCGAGGACCGCGGCAATCCTGCCGGTCGAGGCGGCCTCCGAGAGAGAGCCAGGCACAAGTGCCGTGACGATCCGGCCAGGATACTCACGCACGGTGCGGTGGAATGCGTTGATCAGCGCGAGGCACCTGCCGAGAGCCTGTTCCTTATGGTACCGGGCGCTGGAAAACGCCGCAAAGAACTGCATGTCCACATGCCCTCGTTCGAGCTTGGGCAAGTCCACCGCATGGGCTGTCTCTGAGCCGATGTCTGTGGTGGGGTTCCCGTTCTTGTCCACAATCCTCATCAGCGTGTCGCAATGGGCGTCCACAACAGTGGCACTGATGTGGATGGCCGGAACGACCATGCCCGCCGGCAGGCTCGGGACAGGATACGTGGCATGCTCCACGAGCGCCGCTAAGGCGGCCAACAATATGCCCGCCATCAGGAGAGTCCTCTGGGCGCGCACGAGTCTCATGACCCTAGTATGCGCGGCCTGGCATTGAACGAAAGGACATCGACTTCAGCCTGGAAGACCGGATAATCGCTTTGTGTAAAGCCACATCTCAGCCGGGTCGACAATCTGGTACTTGAGGCCGGCTTCTCGGGCTCGCCGTTCGCCGCGGCCGGTGGTGAGCAGGGTGCCTTCGCTCCCGTAGACCACCCCGTGCGCCATGACGACCTTCCCGCCGACGACCGTCATGATCGCCTTGCCAAGACGCAGGTCGAGCACCGTTATGTCGGCGTCGGCGCCCACGCCGAGGTGCCCTTTGCCCGGCAGCCCGAGCATCAGGGCGCCCACGGTGGACACTTTCCAGATGAAGTCCTCCATCGACAGCGCGCCGTACCTGACAAGGCTGAGGACCGACTGCACCGCGACGTTGCGCGGCAGGTTGCCGCCGTCTGTGGAGATTGCGTCCACGATGAACTCGCCCTGCTCGTCCTTCGTTGTGGCGAGCAACATGGTCGACCGGGGCGAGTTGACCCGGAAGCTTGCGCCGGTGTCAGTGCCCTGCGCCCTCCACAATTCCACGCCTTCACGACCCGATAACAGGACAGTCTCGCCGCCCTCCTCGCCGGCATAGACCTGCGCGTAGCCGTCCCGGATCGCCGCTTCGAAGCCTTTGTCGTCAACGCTGTAGCCGCCGATCTTCAGGCAGTTCCGTGCCACTGGGCTCTCAGGCAGGCCGTCCTTTCCAATCTTCCCGCCCGTCCCGTTGATTACCGCAAGGTACGACTCCGAAACGATGTTCCTCTTGCCCTTGAGAACTGCAAGCCCCGCCAGCGCTTCCTCTGCCGCGTCGCGGTGCAGACCTCGCAGGTAGCTATTGACGTGAGCCACGTGGAGGCAGTTGTCGCCCGCCAGCTCGATGGCCTCGACCATGCCGTCGAAGTCGCTCCCGTGTTCCAGGGTCCCGGCGTGCATGGCCACGTAGACTCGAGCCCGGTTCGCCATTTCGATCATCAGGGCGGTCGCACGGAGCGTCGCAGGCCGGTACGCGCCGAGAATCTTGACACCTATGGCCCCGTCCGCCATGACCTCATCGACAAAACCTGCGATATCCTGGGCCGAAGGCTCGCCGTGAGGCCAGGGAGGACCCACTATCTGGAGCCCGGCGATGTTCAGGCCGCATCCTCTGTTGTGAAACTCGTCTATGACTCCCCTCACGTCGCCCATGTCGAGCGCGGTGCAGACACCCGCCTTGGCCATCATGAGCTGCGCCGGTCCGCGCACGTGGGTATGCGTGTCTATGACGCCTGGTATGAGAGTGTAGCCGTCCAGATCGACGATCCGCCAGGCCATGGCCCCGGGCAGGTCGTTCCCGACCTCGACGACCTTGCCGGCCTCTATGCCGATGTCAAAGACACCTTCGACCTCGTTCTTAGGGTCCACGAGCCTCCCGCCGCGCAGCAGCAAATCGAACCTTGGCATCAAGATTCCTCCCTGCAGGCATGTCGATGGGCGAAAAGGCAAAGCAGGGCCGGTCAGGCCGGCCCCGGATGCCCTGCACAAACCTACTTGACCAGCCCCAACATCCTCAGTATAGCGGTGACTGCGCCTGTCCCTCGGGCGACCATGCTGAAGGTGGAAGTCCCGAAACCGACGCCGAACGTTATCATCATCACCCAGCGTCCCATGCGCCCGAACCCTTTGGTGACCGGGTTCTGCGCGTAGATGAACAGGAAGTACAGCATGACCCCCACCATACCGACAATCGCCAGGAGGTCATTGACATTCTTGATGACCATCGACGCCTGCAACTGCGACAGGATCTGGGCGGACGGCATACCCCTGAGGGTCACGCCGGTACCGATCCCTATCGTGACCGCTATCGCGTAGCGGCTCACCCAGACGAATTTCGTGGTGAACCTCGAGTAGAGGCACAGGCCAAGCAGTATGGGTATGAGCAGCATGACCTGACCCTTGGTGACGAGGGGGGTCCAACCGAGGTCGCGAATGTTGATGTACCCCATGGTGATGGCGTGTCCTGCCGCTGAGCCCACATACAGGTGCTCCGCGAACTTGAACATCTTGTTGTCGCCAATCAGGTAACTATAGAGGGCGATCGTCACGATCCCCGCTAGGTAGATTCCAAACTGCGCACTCATTCTTCCGCCCTCCTCTCACCTGGTCCTCGAGCGCTCTTTCTTGAGCGTGAAATACGTGACGTTGGCGACGACCATGTACAGCACGATCAGCATCTGGGCCAGCGTCTGGGCGCCCATTCCCGCCAGGCTGCCCGACGGACGCTTGATTAGCGTCTCATACTCGGCGCCGCCCTTCATGTCAACGACCAGCCCCACGAGCTGTTTGGCCTGGTAGTACGGCACGTGGGCGGGCCCCATCATGCCGGTCACGCAGGCAGCAAAGGGCTTGCCGTACGGCTGCACCAGCTGGCGGACCCAGCCCCCGCCCGCGTAGCCGCCGGTTGCAAACAGCACCGCCAGGGACAGGTCCTTAGCTGATTTGAGGTTCTTCAGCATCGGAATACCCGCGATCGGAGTTCCCTGAAAATCCTTGGGGAAGACACTTGGGAAATCCTGAAGCATCGACGCCACCGCGCCTTCGCCACCGGCCCTGAAGCCCATGTTCACATAGTCAACACCGTATTTCTTCCCGGATGGCGTACCCGACGTTATAACGTTCTCCGCCATCATGGGTCCGGTTTGCGCAAAACTGGCAAAGACCACCTTTGCTCCTCGCCTCATCAGGTGCACGTAGATGGCATCGCACGCGCCGCCCACCGTGGGAGCGTATGCAGGAGAGTAGTCCGGAGCCATTATGACTATGTCGTCAGGCCCGAGCTTCTCGATGAAGTCATACAGGCTCTTGACCTCCTGCGTGATCGCCATCGGCAGCGTGAACGGCTTGACCATGGGGTAGGCCATGGCCAGGAAGATGAGAGCAAAGAGGATCCTGCGGTCGATGTTTTGCAGCTTTTCCATGAACTGGGTCATCTTTGTCTCCGCCCCCTTCTTCCTACTCGCCACCGAAGTGGCTACGTTCCAGGCCCAGGAGCACCCGGAGTCCGATAGCCATCGATCCGATGGCGGAAGTGATTATTATACCACGCTGGCCAGAGAGGTTCGGTACGTCCTGTATCCACTTCGAGATGACGGGGATCTGGCTCCACAGCTGCTCCCCCAGCGGTATGCTGGAAAGGATCACGATGACCGCAGTGAGGAGAAGGATGGCGCCTTCCGCGTTCCGCACCGTGAAAGCGCGGTAGGCAGCGGAGCCGACGAAGAACACGGTCATGCCCTGAAGGGTGGTGTTCATCGGCGCGAGGAAGTTGTTGTAGTAGAAGGTGTACGACTCTGCCTTCGGCCCAATCGTAACGCCGGCCAGGGCGAAGGCCGCCATCAATGCTAGGAGAGCGACGCTGTTGTACCACTCTTTGTTCTTCCTCATGACGCGGACAAGGTGGAACCGGGCCAGGTTCGCCGAGCCGAGCGCGAGCGCGAAGCCTCCTATGATGATGCCCCAGTTCTTAACATCTCTAGAGAGCGAAGCGACAGCGGGGACATTCAGGAAGGTCTCGGCGATCATGAGCAACCCGACGACGCCGAGGATGATGGAAGGCACTTCACGTCTCACTATGCATCACTCCCTTTCTACTTGCCCAGCTTGCCGATGACATCGTAGAAGTAGGTCCACCCCAGGAGCCGGGTCACGACACCCACGACGATGATCCCGCTGCAGATCAGCTTGCAGATGTCCTGTCCGGCGAGAGAGCCGAGCTGGACCGGGTCTTTGCCGAGATACGCGCCTCCCGCGAACACCTCTTCACCGAGAAGGCAATAGTCGCAGCTGACCACGAGGAAGGGGAGCTGGAAGAGTCTGGCCGTTCCGCCCACCTGCATTGCGCCGATCACAGCGGCGCCCTCAGCGATCAGCATTGTCTCGGCGTACCACGCGCCGATCATGAAGTTTGCGGCGGGCTTCTCCCGCTGGAACACGCCCAGCACCGCAGTGCAGTAGGCCATCTGATCGTTTGACAGGTAGCGCACCGTCTCCGGAGTGAACCGCTCAGGTGCGCCCTCGGCGATGTAGGCCTGTCGCACGATTTCCTCGGCCACCGGGAATACGATGGCGTCACAGATGGTGGCGATCAGCTGGGTCTTGTACTTCGCGCACTGGCGTGCGATGTAGCTGAGGAATTGGAACGAAGCGAGCATCTGGCCGGCTTCCTCCTCGATGAGGCCGCCTCTGCCTGGGGAGAAATGCACGGGGGCTCCAAGTTCGGTGGCGCGGCCGATGGCTTCGTCTATGGCTTCCAGCGCTGGGATGCGCCTGATTTTGGGCAGTTCTTTGCCTTTTTTTCCCGCCAACATGGAGTAGTAGATCAATCCGCAGAAAATGATCAGCACCGCAAGACTAAGGGTCTTTGTGGGGAATATCATCCGGGACATACCTCCTTCCTTGCTTCCGTTCTTCCGGACCCCGAAAATGAGGTGGCCACCAAATCACTAGAAGGCGATGCCGGCCGTTGTCTGCGCAATCCCCCCTTTCCCTGGGTGGGTCTGTTTGCGTGTGTCAGGTGTGCGTGTGCGTCAACGTGCACGCGCGTCAGCGCGCGTGTGTCAGGTGTGGCAGCGTTTCAATGACGATGTCGCCATAATGCTTAGGCGAGGCAAATCTTATTCCTTCAGAAATGAAAAAATAAATATACTATTCGGGGAAAACAAAAAACTTACACGCCGCGCACTGGCCCTTCGCCCCTCGTGAAAGGATATGCGCAGCATGAGGCGGGATATGAGTAGGGACGCAGCATGGATCCCGCTGCGTCCCTGGCCGATCTGCCCTGCGTCCTACCTTGTGGTCCTGGTGGTCCCGCCGGCGGCTGCACCGCCACCGGTGAACTGCCCGGTCTGGCCCTGTGTAAAGGTCGGGATGGTCCCGCCCCCTGCGAGGCTCTGCTCAGCGAGAGCGATCATCCGTTTGACCATGTTGCCGCCGACCGCTCCGTTCAGGCGGGAAGGAACGTCGCCAAGGTAGCCGCGGTAGTTCTGGATACCCAGCTCAGACGCCACCTGCCACTTGAACTGCTCCATTGCCTGGCTTGCTTGCGGCACCACGTGGGTGCTGCTTCTCTGGCCTTCTGCCATCAGTAATCACCTCGGTCTATATGTTCCCGTTGGACAAGTTTGAACCATACTGGTGTCTTGTTGGCGAATTAACCTTAGACATCCAGTGGTCGCTGAAGGAGGCACGGCAGTAGCACATGGCAGGCAGGGCCACTCGAGCCGGGACCGTCTTGGCCGGCTACAGTGTTCGGAGAAACGACTCGAGACGGGAGAGGCCCTCGCGGAGCTTCTCCGTGTCATAGCCGAAGCCCAGGCGGAACCGGCCTTCTACATCGAAACACGTCCCGGGTACCAGGAGAACGCCGCGTTCTTCCGCGAGTTTGGAACAAAGACGCTCGGAGGCCAGGGGAGAGGCGTACGCGGGGAAGCAGACGACACCGCCCTCAGGGCTTACCCACGAGACAGACTCCGAATTGGCGGCCATCCATTCCTTGACCAGGTTGAAGTTCGTGTTGGCCAGAGACAGAGACCGGGTGAGGAAAGCGGCCCGGTTCTCCAGGACCGCAGAGCTGACGCGCTCGCTGAGGTATGACGGGCAGATCGATGTGTAGTCGCGCACCACCGCGCAGGCGTTGATGACCCCCGTGGGCG
>JAUYEF010000385.1 GCA_030691635.1 Bacillota bacterium | reverse complement strand
ATCCAGGGCCTTTCCGGGCTTGGGTCTGCCGCCTTTCACCCGGCCACCTACGCGATCGTCAGCAGGATCGGCGGCGGGGGAAAGGTCGGGAAGAGGATGGGCATCCACACATTCGGGGGGTTTCTCGGGACCACGATCTCGTTTGCGCTGGTGGCGTTTCTTGGGTCGAGATTCGGCTGGCGCCAGGCGCTGATGATCCTGAGCATCCCGGGCTTCGTGGTTTCCGTCCTGTTCTGGAAGCTTTTTGACATGGATGAGCGGCCCGCGGCAGGAGCCAAGCAGGAAACCGCATCCGGCACCCGCAAGGGCATCGCGCCAGGAATCGTCGCCCTGATCGGCATCACGACAGTCAACGGCATGTTCAGCAGGGGGCTATCGGCTTTCATGCCCGTCTTCCTGTCCGTAGCATACGGCATGTCGGTGACGCAGGCCGGGTTATTCTCCACGATAATGACCGGCACGGGCTGTGTCGGGCTGTTGATCGGAGGCAGCCTGGCCGACAAGTACCCGAAGGCGGGGATAATCGCGACGTCATCGGTGTTGATGAGCGCCACAAGCTTGATGCTGGCCGGAACCACGTTCACCACTGCCATGCTCGCGGGTGTCCTGGTCTTCTCGGGGCTGGCGCAGTATATATCGAATCCATCCCAGACATCGCTTGTCACCGAGTTCGCCACCGCCGAGAGCCGGGGATCACTCTTCGGGATGACTTTCGCGTCATCATTCCTCGGAGGGTCGATCGTGACCATAGTGGCAGGGTGGATGGCCGATACCTGGGGCATAAGGTCCATTTTCGTTTTCCTGGCTGCCCTGGCTGCGTGCCGAGCCGTGATGACGATTCCGCTCAGGAGAGCATGTCAGCGCGCCGTCGCTACCCGGCAGCAAGGTGTGCCGGTTGGCTAGAGGGCAAGAATCCCGTCGCAAATTACCATGCGTTGCCCGCCGCCGCATATTAAGGAAACACGTGCGCTGCCCGCCGCCGCGGCGCACGTTTTTTCCAGGATATCATTGCCGTGTCCAACCTATCGTCGGCCATCGCTGGCCCACGCCTGTCCACACCAGCCCGCCTCAGCCGTCCTCACCTGCCCAATGGCTCACCTGCCAGCAACTCAGCGAGGGTGAAGGCCATGCCTGCTGAGGTCCGGTTTCGAAAACCGGTCTTCTTGAATATGTTGGAGAGGTGATTCCGTACCGTCACTTCGGCGATGAAGAGATCCCTCGCTATCTCCGCGTTACTCTTTCCCCTGCTCACAAGCCTGAGAACCTCCACCTCGCGAGCGGTGAGAGGCGCCCGCGTTACAAAGGTGCCAGTGTTGCCCATCAGGAGCGGGCGTGAGATGACCGTATAGCCGTTCTTCGCAAGATCGAGCGACCTGTGGACAAGGCCCGCAGTGGCGGTGTTCTTGAGAAGAACGGAGACACCCGCAGCCAGCAACCGGAGCACATCGCTGGACGTGAGATCTTGATCGTGGATGACCGCGACCGGCATGCTCGCCGCGAACTGCCTGATCCGGAAGAGCCACCGGCTCACTGGGCCACGGATCCCAAGCATGATTGCATCCGGCGCGAGGCCTGGAAGAGAGTCACGGGCCAGGCGGGTGTCGGCGTGCAGGTGTACTGTCTCGCCGGTCGCCTCGAGGCTCAGCGCTAGATCGGCGACGCCAGGAAGACCACAGTCTAGAACAGCAATTCTCAAGGCCCCCATCACCTCCAGGCCGAGAACCTTTACACTCTACCAGATAATATGTAAACTACCGGGGCAAGGTGCGAAAGGGAACCCGCGAAACGCCTGCTGGCGCTCCAGATTGCAGTTGTGGCCTGTCTCGCCGGCCGGGGGAAAAGGCCCGTTACTGGGCGAAGGGCCGGAGGCATCATTGAATGGTTCTTTCACCTGTTCCTCAGGCAAGCGCCGCTGCGCTTGCAGTGAAAAGCAGACCGGCGGCGGGAGCACGTCTGTTCCTTCAGGGGGACCAGATGTGCCCCGTCGCCGGGTCACAAGGTTCACCGGGGCCAGAATAGAAACCCCAGGTAGGCCACGATCACGATGGCAAGTATGTGCGAAATCCACCAGCCGGTCTTGAGAAACTCCCAGGTCGTCTCGTCCAGCACGTTTTTCGTCCTGTCTGCCAAGGCAGTACCTCCTTCGTCCGAAGGTATTATGCCTGGCCGCGCCAGAAGCGTATGCTGCCGGCCCGAGCCTGCCCGGGCACAACTCCGCAGCCGCCCTAGAGTTTCACGATGCCAATGCCGTTCTTGTACTGGATCTCCGTGCCGAATGGCTTGGAGAGGGTTATCATGTCCCCGATGATCTTCTCAGCCAGCTCCCCGGTGGCGCTGAGCGGCCTACCCCTGAACTGCCTGGCCTTGCCAAAGCCCAACGTCAGCGGGTAGAGCTTGATGTCCACGAGCTTCCAGCCCTCCCACTTGCAGAGCGGAAGCACGGATTCCCAGTACACGCAGTCCGCGGGGAATCCCCTCGTATCCTTGTTTGTGCGCGCGTCGTACAGGTCGGCGGGTGTGGATTTATCGTCGAGCTTGTACTGGTCGTAGATGTCGAACGGGAGCTTCCTGACGCTTTCGTTCTGGAAGACGAAGTTCCCGAGGCTGTAGAAAATCGGGCCGCCCTTGTATATCTCCATGCCCCTGAGAAGGTGCGGACCATGGCCTAGGAAGGCGCTGCAGCCGGCGTCGATGCAGTCGTGCGCGAAAGGCTGGATGAACCTGGCCGGTAGGGTCCGTTCCATGTCTCCCTCATGCGCGTGCAGGCTGTATAGCACCCAATCCGCCTGGCGTTTTGCGTCTTTGATCCAGCGCAGGTTCTCTTCAGCGTCGCCAGGATGCGCCTGAGTGTACACGCCGGGCTTGTCGCCGAGCACGAACTTGTGCTGGAATAGCCTGAACTCGTTCTCCTTGGTCGTTTCGCCGCTCACAAATCCGCTCTGGTGAGCCCTCTTTTTCATCGCTTCAAAGCCAAGGAGCTCGCTCAGGTCCTTGACTTTCTGCATCCCAGCCTCGTCCACAACAAAGTGGGTTTCGTAACGGAGAGAGTTCAGGCCCGGCCTGCCTTCGGAGTCCCGGCGCGAATGGCCGGCGCGTCCCCACGACGCGAAGGAGGAGGACGATGAGATCAGGGCCGCTCTGCCCGCCTTTGTGTCCAGGTACGCTGGCATCCTGGCTGCGGCCATGGTCGGACCCGCGCCCGCGTGGACGAGCCCGGCCCTGTCCAGGTTCTCTGAGGTGGCGATCAGCCCGCCGGCGGCGTAGTCCATCGTGTGGTTGTTGGCGCGCGCGAACAGGTTGAAGCCGGCCCATTTGAGCTCGTCGACCATGAAAGGCTCGGTTATGCAGTACGTCCCGCCGGACTCAGCGGCAGGATAGCCCCTGTAGTCGTGGACAAGCATTTCGAGGTTTGTGAACCTGATATCCGAGCCCTTGATGATGTCCCAGATCTCCTGGTAGTGCGGCTCGCTGTAAGGGGACAGGCGCCTCGTTATCAATAGGTCGCCCGTGGCAGTCAGCGTCATGTTGCCTCTTTCTTCATCATAGAGCATTCGGTCTGACCTCCTTATGTTTTCGCTAGACCCGGTATTCTTTTGCGACAAAAGGATTACCTGCAACCGGCGGCGTCAGAGATACCGGGCTGAGCCAGAGGCGCCGCTTCGCTGTCACCGGGAGGAGCTAGCGGAAGCCGCTTCGCGGCGGCCGGGAGGAATCCCCAGTGGCTGCGTCAAAGACGGTGCAGCGAGAAAGGTATCTCGATGAGGGGGGACTTCGTTGAGGCTCAGGCTCAGTCAACAAGAGTTCAAGAGGAGACGAAAGGAGTTTTTCGAGAGGATAGAGTCCAAAGGCCTTGAGGGCGCATGCTTTTTTGGCCCGACCGCCGTCTTCTACCTGACCGGATTTCCGTTCCTGGCGACCGAACGCCCGGTGGCGGTGGCGATAACGCCGGAGGACAGGGTCGTGCTCTTCGTGCCGCGGCTTGAAGGCGAGCACGCGAAGGAGGAGGTCCCGGACGCGGAGGTCCGCACGTACCCCGAATACCCGGGCGAGAAGCACCCGCTGGAGCAGTTCAAAGACATCCTCGCGGAGATCGGCCTGGCGGACAAGCCTCTTGCAGCGGACGGCGACGGTTACAGCTCCGGCCAGGGTTACCGCGGGCCCAAGCTGTCGACCCTGGTGAGCGGGAAGGTCACTCTCGCCGGTGAGATCGTTGAAGAAATACGCATGATCAAGTCCGTGGAAGAGATCGAGCTCATCCGCGAAAGCGCGCGGTGGGGCAACCTGGCGCATGTGCTGCTGCAGCAGTATTCTCGGCCGGGCTACACGGAGAATGAGATATCCATGCGTGCATCGCTCGAGGCCACTCTCGCGATGGTCAAGACTCTCGGCAAGGGTTACCAGCCAGGCGGGTCAGGCGGAGCTACCGCGTCGGCAGGTTTCAGAGGCCAGATAGGGAAGAACTCGGCCCTGCCTCACGCGATCACGATCAACGCTGTGCTCAAAGAAGGGGACGTGCTCGTCACCGGGGCCGGCTCGCGAGTCTTCGGGTACGGGAGTGAACTCGAGCGCACCATGTTCGTGGGCGAGCCTTCAAGCGAACAGCGCAAGTGGTTCAACCTCATGGTGGAGGTGCAGGATATCGCGTTCGAGGCCATCAAACCGGGGCGAAAGTGTTCCGAAGTCGACCGGGCGGTGAGGGCGTTCTATGACAAGTACCAGATCTGGGAGATGTGGAGACATCATGTCGGCCACGCTCTAGGCCTGCTCGGGCACGAGGCACCGTTCTTCGACATCGGGGATGACACCGTAATCAAGCCAGGCATGGTGTTCAGCGTGGAGCCCGGCCTGTACATCAACGGTTTCGGAGGCTTCCGCCACTCTGACACACTGGTTGTCACCGACGATGGGATCAGCATGATCACATACTACCCAAGAGATCTCGAAAGCATGGTCTGCCATTAGCGCGGAGACCGTGGAATGGTTGCGTGAGCAGGACATGCACTGTGTCGCGCGACCGCGCGGCCGTTGCGGAGGGTAGGCCGAGTCGCCGCGCGCGCGGTGGCTTCGCGCAGTGGCCTCACGCAGCGGCGTGGGCATAATAGCTGCGAGGAGGTTGAGGACATTGGATCACTCAGACCGACGGCAGCTAAAGAACAAGATCAGTGAGATCAGCAGGGGTTTCGAGAGCCTCATGTTGAAGATCGACGACATGCCGAGGCACGACTTCGAGAGCGTCGAACGGGAGGTCGAAGACTTCAGGTTCCGGTTCAGCAAGGTCCTGAACCTGTCCCCGGACGGCGAGAAGGGGGAGGGGCCCGTCTGGTAGGGCTGTCCCGAAAGGCCAGACACCCTTGAGGCTGACGTGACTGATCGGCAGTCCGTTCTGCGGAAAACCGGCTGCCCATCAGTCCGATCCGCTGGCAACCGGTAGTCTGGGCGAACGTTTGAGGCTGACGTGACTGATCGGCAGTCCGTTCAGCGGAAAACCGGCTGCCCATCAGTCTGATCCGCTGGCAACCGGTAGCCTGGGCGAACGTTTGAGGCTAACGTGACTGATCGGCAGTCCGTTCTGCGGAAAACCGGCTGCCTATCAGTCCGATCCACCGGCAACCGGTAGTCTAGGCGAACTGTGACGCTGATGTGACCGCCGGGCAGTCCATTCTAGTTAAAAACCGGCTGCCTGGAAGTCTGTTCTCTGCGTGCTGGATGCGCGACCGATCAACGCGGCGCGCCCTGCGCAAAATTCGTACAGCCCCACGGAAAAGCTGCATGAAATCTGACAGCTTCCCGACGGAGGCTGCACGTTTCTTGGTCACTGCGGCGGCTCAATCAACCGTTTGTAGTGCCAGACTCCGCCTACTCATGGCGCAGGGCCAGGTAGGGGCTACTCATGGCGCAGTGCCACGATGGGGTCAAGTTTCGCCGCGCGGGACGCCGGGTACATACCGAAGAATAGTCCCACACAGGTCGAAAACAGCAGCGCGGTCACTATCGCGCCAGCCGACACGTCGACCTTGAACTTGCCCACCAGGCCGACGAGTTTGGCCATTCCGCCTCCAGACAGCGCGCCTATCACGCCGCCCACAAGAGACAGGATCGCGGACTCGATCAGGAACTGCGCCATGATATCCTTTCGCCGTGCGCCTATGGCCTTCCTGATGCCGATCTCCCTCGTCCGCTCGGTCACGGAGACCAGCATGATGTTCATGATACCGATGCCGCCTACCAGCAAAGAGACCGCCGCGATTCCCGACAGCAGCACGGTGAAGACGCCCATGACCTGGTTGATTACGCTCAGCATCTCATCCTGGCTGACCACCATGAAGGGCTCCAGCTGGACGCCCATCCGTGAATCACGCTCGCGCTCGACGTTACGGAACTTCTCTTCGAATATACGCTTGATATGCTCTTTGGCCACAGGCGCGAGCTCGGCGGACTTGGCCTGTGCCGCTATCTCGGTTACGTACCTGGTCCCCAGTATCTTCTGGGCAGTGGTATAGGGCACGAAGAGGCAGTCGTCCAGGTCGAAGCCGATCATGTTCCCTTTCGGCGACGCGACACCGATGACCGTGAGAGGTTGGCCCATGATCGATACAGTATCGCCGACGGCCGGCCGCTCGCCGAACAGCTCCTTGCGGGTTGTCCTGCCCAGCACCACCACATCTCGGCGCATTTCGACGTCAGATGTGTCGAAAAACCGCCCCTCGCTGGGCGTATACTGCATGATCGTCATCATCTCGGCCGGCCCACCATAGAAGAAAATATGGCGCATGGTGTCCCGCGTCTTGACCGTGACCGTATATTCGATCATTGGCATGGCGGAGGAAATGGACGGCACGCGCTCCAACAGCATCTCACAGTCCTCCGGCAACAGGCTCCACTTGCCGGTGGTCTGCACGCCGATGAAGTTCGAGCCCATCGACGTCAGGGTGCTTTCGATCTGCGCCTGGGCGGACTGCCCGATGGAAAGCAGCGATATGATCGTGGACACGCCGATTATGACCCCGAGCATCGTAAGAGCAGAGCGGAGCTTGTTTGTCACCAGGGTGCTGAGCGCCACCCGGATACCCTCAATGAAACTCATGACACAAGGCCTCCGAACATGGACTCGGATCCAAACATTGACTGCGATGCCGACGGAACCGGCGCGACGGGTACCACTGGCGGCATGGCCGCAAGAATGTCCGCCGCTAGCGCGCGGTTGGACACGAGGTCGTCCGCCTTGATAGTGCCGTCCCAGAGACGGATGAGCCGCTTGGAATGCCGGCCAAGGTTCTCATCATGGGTCACGAGCACCACTGTGATGCCGCCATCATTCAAGTCCTGGAAAACCTGCAGTACCTCCTCGCCAGAGCGCGAGTCCAGGTTGCCTGTGGGCTCGTCCGCGAGTATTATGGCGGGCGACCCCGATATTGCCCGGGCAATCGCGACCCGTTGCTGCTGACCGCCGGAAAGCTCAGTTGGCCGGTGATGTGTCCTGTCATTCAGGCCCACACGGCCCAGGGCCTCAAGCGCGACGGCACGGCGCTTTTGCGGCGGCAGCCCCCGGTAGATGAGCGGAAGCTCAACGTTCTGGAGTGCGTTGAGTCTCGGCAGGAGGTTGAATGTCTGGAACACAAACCCGATCTTCGTGTTCCTGATCGCCGCCAGCTCGTCATCGTCCAGAGTCGAGACAAGATGGCCGTCGAGGCTGTACGTACCTCCTGAGGGTCTGTCAAGGCACCCGATCATGTTCATCAACGTTGACTTGCCTGACCCGGACGGTCCCATGATCGCGATGAACTCACCCGCTCCGACGAAGAGATCGATTTCCCGCAGCGCGAGCACCGCTGTGCTCTTGCCCATGTCATAGACCTTACTGAGCCCTTTGATCTCGATCATCCCGTCCACTCCTTACGACTAGACGACTAACGCGGGCCAGAGCCTCCCGGCATCATCTGCCAGATGCTCTCCGGCTGCGTCGATGTGAGCAGGACTCGGTCTCCTTCCTTCACTCCGGAAAGTATTTCGGTCAATGTGTTGTTGCTGAGCCCCACAGTCACTTCGACTTCCACAGGAGCGCCGTCCTTCATGACCATGACGACTTTGCGGCCCTTGGACTGCCTCACGGCCTCCGCGGGCACCACGAGCGCATCCTTCTTGCTTGTGACAAGTATCCGGGCCGTGCCGGTCATGGATGGCTTTAGGTCCTTGGAGTCTTTGAATGTCAGAGTCACCTCGTAGTTGGCGACGCCTTCCTTGATCGTCCCTTCTGACGCTATCTTCGCGACCTCGGCGGGGAAGGTCCTTGCCGGTATGGCGTCAAACGTAACCGAAGCCTGCTGGCCCATCTTCACCAAGGTTATATCAAGCTCGTCAACCATGATAGCCATCTTCAGCCGGCTGAGGTCTGCGACAGCGAACAGCGTCTCGCCAGGGCTCACCGCTTCGCCGCCGCTCACCGGCAGCGTCACGACCACTCCTTCGATCGGCGACTTCGCCACGAGCGCGACCGCGTCTGCCTCCCTGGCCCGCAGTATTGCCTCGACCTGCCTGACACGCGTTTCCTGTATTCGGACGTCGTTCTCGGTCACGCCAGGCAGAAGCCCGCTCGAAACCTTGGCGAGGCTGTCACGGGCCATCTCAAGGTCGTGTTCGGCCTGCTGCAGGGCCACAAGCAAGGGATCGTTCTCGATGCGCAACAGCACCTGGCCAGCCTGCACGCTCGCGCCCTCTCTGACCTCACAAGTCTTGATCGAGCCGCTCACTTCCGCCTTGAGGTCGTGGGTGGCGATGGGGGAGACCTTGCCGTCACCGTACACTTTCTCATCTGCGCTCACGGTTATGCTCGCGTTCGCCGACAGCCCGGTCCGGTAGAGGCCCTCGGGGTTCTTCAGCCTCACGGCGACGGGAATGGTTGTGGACCTGGTCTCGGATGCCAGCGCGCTGATGTTGTCCACCGTGCCCGTCGCCGCCGGGAGTTCGGTGCCGAAACTCACCATGGCGGTCTGGCCTATCTTAACCTTGCCGATATCTGCCTGCGCGATCTGTGCCATGACCAGCACTTCACGGTCCTCGGCCACTGTCACAAGCACCTGCGGAGGCGCCACCGGGTCACCGGCGTTCACGTTGACTGAAGCCACCCGTCCCTGGACCGGCGACTGCACAACCAGGTGCTCTACGTCCTTCTTCCTGCTCGCCAGCGCAGATGCCGCCTGCTGCACCCTGAGCTTCGCCCCGGCGGACTCCAGCGAGGACGGTGATGTCATCGCGGACAGCTGGATACGCTGCGCCTGGAGATCTGCGACGGCCTGATCATAAAGTGATGTCAGCGTATCATTTTTCAAGGATACGACGGGCTCGCCAGCCTTGACAGGCTGTCCCTCTTTGACGCCGAGCCGGTCAACGGTCCCGGCAACCGTGGATTTCACCGTCCGCTTGTCCGATGCGACGATGTTCGCTGTCCCTCGGACGGTGAGATCGAGCGTTGCCCTCTTAACCTCGCCCGTGGAGTAGGCAAGCTTCTGTTGCTGCTGAAGCGCCACGGCGCGCTGGACACGACTGTAGCCCATCCATCCGATCGCCACAAGCACGACGATCGCGACGAGAACCCACCTGAACCTCTTCAAACGGACTCCTCCTCACATGCGGGGCAGGGAAACAAGCCCTCCGGGTCAAGACTCAAACCCACCGGGCCAAGACTCCGGAAGACACGGCGACCCCAACTCAAACACTCAGGGCACTATGGCAAAAGTACGACCGCTGGATAGCGAAAGTTCTGTTGAGATGTTGCTCCAACGCCCATAGCGTATCGCTGCAGACTGTTGGTGTCAATCACGGGTTGTTTAGGACCGTCACGGCCGACACAGCGTCGTTATCGCTACCATGCCAGTCGACGCTACACTTGGCGCGGCCAGAGCCAGCGGGTAACACGCGACCATCAAGAGAGGAGAAGACTATCCCACTGCCGAAGGCCAACCACAGGCAGTAATATTGCCACTAGTCGGAACACAGACCAGGGGAGTGAGGACCCGTGAGTGTGCAATAAGGTGACCGCGACCGTCGTCGTGGCAGCGCTCATCGTCTCTCTGCTCGGGAGTGTACCTGCTCTCGCTGCGGGCAGCGCTACCAGCCTCAAGTTTTTCGTCGGGCAGGCCCTGTATTTCGTCAACGGCGTCCCAAAGTACATGGATGTCGCGCCCATGATCCTGGAGAGCCGCACTTTCTTGCCGATCAGGTTTGTGGCCGAACCATTGGGCGCGACCGTTGGCTGGGACGGGACGACCCGGCAAGTCACGATCACGCTGGGCAGCAAGGTCGTCAACCTGTGGATCGATAACCCCTCTGCCAGCGTGGGTGGCATCCCTGCTCCGATTGACCCGGACAACCCTCTCGTGACGCCCATCATCTCTCAAAGCAGGACCATGCTCCCCGCGCGTTTCGTCGTTGAGAACCTGGGAGCAGACATCGAGTGGAACGCTTCCGAGCGGAGCATCACCGTCACGGAGCGGGAAGGGACCGGACCGGTCGCAGGGCTGGTGCTGCCGGGACTCGAATTCGGCGAACGTGTGAGGCCCCCGATCATCCTGTCCTTCGCGGCGGCGCCGGCCAGCCTGACTTCAGGCAGCAATGCCACGCTCTCCTGGCGCACGCTGAACGCAACGTCGGTGAAACTGGACGGCGCCGTGGTACCCGTGACGGGCACCAAGGTGGTCAGACCGACCACCACGACGTCCTACACGCTCCAGGCCACCGGCACGGGAGGGACGTCGTCACAGACCCGGACCGTTGTAGTCACTTCGAGTGGCACCGGCATTATCGTGATGCCGCCGAAACTCTTCTTGCCCGGTGGAGTCTCGATCACCCCTCCAGAGGCGGGTGATACGCCAGAGCCGTCCCCGCTGCCTGGCGACCTCATTACCTTGATACCGCCAACCAAGGTGCTGACGCCCATGTTGCCCATCAAGGTGTGGATCGTGATGGACTCCCTCTATTGCCAGCAGGAGTCCCGTTGGGACCACTTTACCGACTCCGACGAACCATACTTGATGGTGACGACTTTCGCCAGCAACAAGACGCCCAGAGCGTGGCCGGCTGGCCCGTCCTACGTGTTTGGCGACATGGACTCAGGCGAGAACGGCCGCTACCCGGTGACGCACCGCGTCATCTATGAGGGAGACGTGCCGCCGGGCGGCATAATCGGGTTCAACGCCATCCTGTGGGAACAGGACGAGTGTCCCCCGGTCACAGGCCCGACCGAGGTCGCCCGCTTCCTGGGCGACACGATGAGCTACACCACTCCACCCGTGATCGGGGACCTGGTGGGGTCTCTGATCGAGGCGGTGGGGAGGGCCATCTCGATGATCTTCTCCTCAATCGCGTGCCTGTTCGGCGGTGGAGGCGACGACCTAATCGCTAACGAAACGGTGACACTCACCTACGAAGCCCTCAGGGCTGCGGTCCAATCAGGGCTCATCTCGCCTCGGATGCTGACTCTCGACGGGGGCACCGAAGGCAAGTACATGCTGCGCTACCACCTGGAGTTCGGCGCGACGCCCAGCACGTACCACATGGCCAGGTTCACGCCGTGGGATGACGTGGCTACCGGTAACCTGGCGGGAGGGCCTGAGCAGGAGATTGTGGTGGTTGTGGACGACGACGCTTCAGGCGATAACGGGCGGTTCGTGATAAGCACCGCGAGCAGTTCGATCGTGGGGTACTTCGACGCGTTCTACACGAAGTACGACAGGATCGCCGTCGGAGACGTCATCGATGATGGCTACGGCGAGATCATCGTCGCTTCAGACGACAGCGGTGGCAGGATCGCCATCTATGATTCGACCGGCCGTCAGATCCGCAACTTCAGCGGCCGGTTCACCAAGTACGACGGCCTGGCCGTGGGGAACGTCACCGGCGACGCGAAAGCCGAGATCATAGTCGCCTGCGATGAAGACAGGAAGGTCTATGTGTATAGCGCAAGCGGCGTCAAGATCAGGGAGTTCGGGCTCGGGTGGGCGTTCGCCGGCGCCCGTTACACCGATTCGGACACCAAGCACGATGCGCTGGTGGTCGGGGACGTCATGGGCGACAGCTATGCGGAAATCGTCATGGTGGATTGCGCCAATGGCACCGAGAGCCTGGTGCATGTGTACGATTCCACAGGGCGTGAACTCAGGACCCCATACAAGGCTTACTTCACGAACTACGATGGCGTCGCTCTAGGCGACGTGATGGGCGACTCCAAGAAGGAACTACTGATCGCGACCGACGGTGGAGACGGCATGAAGGGCTACGCCATCAGGGCCTACAACGTGGCGGCCGGCACCCTGGTCCGCACCAGCTTCTGGCCCGCATTCACGAAGTACGACGGGTTTGTGGCCGGTGACGTGCTGGGCGCGGGCAATGATCAGATGATAGTGGTCACCGATGAGGACGATAGGGTGTACGTCTCCAGATAGGCAGACCGGCGCGGGGAGCTACCAGAGCGCACCACCAGGACAGACAGGCACCTCAAACAGAGAGGCATACCACTGGAACGACGGAGGCGGCGCGTCGTGCGCCGCCTCGACATATAAATAAGAATTATGATTGCTTGGCCTAAGAGGGAACCTCGTTGCCGATGCGGTAGAACGTGTCCTTAACGGTTTCCCCGATTATGATCAGAAGAGCAATACAGGCAATAGCTATAAGGATCAACAACAACTCGTATTCCACCATGGTCTGCCCGTCTTCTCGCTTCAGAACTGACCGTCCAGTAGGCGCTCATCAAGGCCCTCATCACCATCCAGTCACCTCCCTTTCCTCGCTTGCCGACCCGTGCTGCGTACTTGTCCGTTCCTGGCCCCGTGGATACGCAAAAGGCCGCTCGATTAACCTATCGGCGCTCTACTACTACTGCGTTAAGTGAAAGGAATATGCTTCCTTAGCAGAGAAGTATTGGGTATGAGTAGTAATGCGTATCTTGAGGAGTCGCGCGCACGGCTGGAAGCATTTGTAAAGCCAATCCTCGCAAAGCTCGGGCGTGAGGAGCGGCGTCGCTGGGGTGCTTTTTGGATACAAGGCCTGCTTATGGAGGGAGGACGCAAGACTGCGGCAGGCATAGCGAACCGGCATGGCGCAGATGCCCAGGCGTTGCAGCAGTTTGTCAACCAGAGTCCCTGGGACTGGAGACCTTTACGCAAAGCACTCGCTGAATTGAGTGTTGAGTCGCTTTCATCGAGGTGTGGCTGGATTCTCGACGATACCGGGTTCCCCAAGAAAGGCACGCACTCGGTTGGAGTGACGCGGCAGTATTCGGGCACATTGGGAAAGATAGGCAACTGTCAGATTGGGGTTAGTCTTAACTACGCTACCGATGATTGCTGTGTGCCGCTGGATTTCGAGCTATATCTGCCAGAAGAGTGGGCTGGCGATGCGCACAGGCGGCGCAAGGCCGGGGTGCCTGAAGAAGTGGGGTTCAGAGCCAAATGGCAGTTGGCGCTGCAGATGATCGACCGGGCGCTTGAGTGCAGGATACCGATCGGCGTGGTGATTGCTGACGCCGGGTACGGGATCATAGGCCAGATGCGCCAGGCTCTGCGCGAGCGCGAGTTGAGGTATGTGCTGGGGGTGCAGCAAAGCGCAGGCGTGTGGCTCAAGCAAGAAGTATACGTAAGACCTGAGTACCAGGGAAGAGGCCAACCTCGAAAGCGGCGTTACGACTTGCCCAAGCCCCAATCGGTGCTTGAGGTAGCCAAAAAATTGACGCCGGAGGCATGGCACAAGGTCACGTGGCGTCAGGGTACAAAGGGCGATCTCAGTAGTCGGTTTGCAGCGGTGAGAGCACAACCCTCGGCGGGTCACGTACAACACCAAATACGCGACATAATGGGCTGGCTGCTTGTGGAGTGGCCGGAGGGCGAAGCCGAACCGGTGAAGTACTGGATATCCAACCTGCCGGAAGATACGAGCCTGCGCGACCTGGTATACTGGGCCAAACTCAGGTGGTGGGTTGAACAGAACTATGAGCAGTTAAAACAGCAGATCGGACTGGACCATTTCGAGGGGCGATCATGGCCCGGATGGCACCACCATGTGACCTTGTGCATGATCGCGTTCAACTTCCTGGTTCTGGAGACAGTACGCGCAAAAAAAAACTACTGGGTGGACACTGCCTAGAGTACGACGGGAACTGCAGAGGGTCCTGATCGGTCTGTTTGGGTTTTGCCCATTGTGTAAACGACGGTATAAACTAAGAACCTATACTTGACGTAGTAGTACTACATCAACACGTAAGTATTCTAGACCATATTCATGCACCTCGACAGCTAGTATCTCCAGAAATGTGGACCCAGGTGCGGACACTCCACAACTGGGGAGATTCAATCCTCTTGTGGGTTTACCTTCCAGCCAATCTGGTTTTTCCTCTCATTTCACGCACCAAAAGCCAGCGGCCAGAAGGTAACGGGTCGAACACTGTAGAAACCTGACAGGACATGGAACCCTGTGACAGACCGTTTTCCATGCCGTTCTGGAGATGGTGGTTGCACAAGTGAACAGACCGCGTCCGGTTGTCCCCGATGACCTCAGGCTGCCCCGCCTCACCCTCATGGGGTGTGGCGTGTGGTGGGTGTTTTTCCGCATCGGCGGCGCGCTTGGCGCCGGGCAGAACCCCCTGGCCGCCATCCAGGCCGGCCGGCTGCCGGCCGCCGCACTCCTGTCCGGACTGCTGTTGACTCGGGTCCACCCGGTCATTGGGGGCTGGTGCCTCACCCTCTCGGGAGCCGCCATCATCACCGCGAGCCCTTTCCTTGAGTTCCGTCTTGCCAGCGTGATCCCATCGGAGGCAATCGTGCTCGCCCTGTCGTTTCCCCTTATCTTCCTCGGTCTCTTCTTCAACCGCGCTGTCCGAGACGCGCGTGCCGAGACCGGCCGGCGTGTCACCCGTCCGCCACAGGTCATCGAGGAATTCCGTTTCGCCGGCCGTAGCTAGTACTAACTTGTGGTAATTAGCGTAACGCTTTCTTTGGGACTTTCTGGTACACTACCTCTTTGGTCCAGTGGAATGGCTGAGCGCTAGGATTGTACGCGTCTACAAACCGGTCAATCGCTTGGCACACC
>JAUYEF010000418.1 GCA_030691635.1 Bacillota bacterium | reverse complement strand
AGCCCCTGGTCATATGGGCGAGGCCGGAGTTCGTAACCGACGTCTCACGTAAGGATCTCATGGATCAAATCAGGCTTCGCCTCATGACCGCCCAGAATGCAATCGAAGTCGAGTCACTCAGCGACGTTGCAGATCAATTGCTTCAAGGCCACTCAATCCTGTTTATCGAGGGCATTGCGTCTGCAATGGCTATCGAGACCAAGGGCTGGACTTCCCGCGGAATTGAGAAGCCGGCTGCCGAGAGCACAGTGCTGGGGCCACAGGTTTCTCTCTCAGAGATCATCAGAGATTCCATTGCTTTGATACGGCTAAGGCTCAGGAGTGCAGATCTGGTCATACAACGGATGCAGCTTGGCCGGAAGTCCGTCACGGACGTAGTCGTGCTGTACCTTGACGGGATTGCCCCTCCCGAAATCGTCAAAGAGGTACGACGACGGCTGGAATCGCTTGACGTGGATATGGTGCTGGATACATCGGAACTCAGGCAAATGATGAGCGATCACCCGTTTTCGTTCCTCGAAGGCGGAAGGCTTACCGAGAGGCCGGACACCGTTGCAGCCGAGCTGAACGATGGACGGGTGGCGATTATCGCAAACAATTCCCCCAACGCGCTGATCGTTCCCAACAACTACTTCATGGCGTTCGAGGCGGCGGACGACAGGTACATCAATCCGCTTGCGGCCTCCCTGTTTCGCCTGATCCGCCAGACTGCGGTGCTGATTTCGTTGTTCGGCACAGCTGCCTACGTTGGCATCGTGACCTTCCATCACGAGCTCATTCCGCTGCCGCTGCTGCTGAACATCGCCGCCACCCAGGAAGGGGTGCCTTTCCCCCTTGGGCTCACGGCGATACTCACTGAGGCTGTTATGGAGATATTGAGGGAGGCAGGTGTGAGGCTACCGCAGCAGTTCGGTGGGGCCGTGAGCATTGTGGGAGCACTCGTGCTCGGCCAGGCCGCAATACAGGCCGGTTTTGTGCCCCCCGGACTGGTCATCGTTGTCACGTTAGGCACAATTGCCTCGTTTGCGGTGCCACGATCTGAAAGGATCATTTCGGCACGCATTATCCGCTATCCGCTGATAGTACTGGCGTCCATCTGGGGGTTTTATGGCGTGATGCTGGGCGTGACGATCTTTATCTACCATCTTTCGTCCCTGAAATCACTGGGTGTGCCGGCCTTCGAACTCTACCGGCCCGGTGAGGTTGGCAGACTCAGTATCAAGTTAGCCATGCCACCACCGCATTTGCAGCCTTCGACAAGACCGCTTGCCCGGCACGACAAAGTACGACGTGGCAAGCTGCCAAAGCCCAGGGATCCGAAACAAAATGCCAAAGGTTCAGACCGTGAACGGCCTGATTAGCGCGCGGCAGCTCATGCTCATGCTGGCGGCCATGAGAGCGGCCGTCATCACGGTCTTCCTCCCCGTGGTGGCACAGGGTGATGCGCGGCAGGATGCATGGATCGCCGCCCTGGTGACGACATTGATCGGCAGCCTCATCGGCGCGATGATGGCATCGCTGGCGATGCGGTTCCCCGGCAAGAGCCTTGGATCGTTTGGCAAAGAGACGCTTGGCAGGCCGCTTGGAATCGTTGCCAGTGTGCTGGTTGGGATGACGTTATATGTGATAGCAGTCTCAAGACTGCGCCTATTCTCCCTGGTGCTGGTTGAAGAGTTCTTTCCGCAGACGCCCGGCTGGGCCATTGCGGTTCCGATCTGGCTGGTAGTGGTTTACGGTAGTATGCTTGGGGTCGATTCCATGGGAAGAGCTGCTGAAGCCGTGTTTACTTTGATCATCGGCTCAATCATCACGGGTGTATTGCTGCTTTACGTTTCTCAGGCCGCGGTATTGACCAACCTGGCACCCGTGCTCGAACGCGGATGGGCTCCCGTGATGGAAGCTGCAGTCTCACCCATATTCTCCTTCTCAACCACCGCTGCCCTGGTGCTCGCCTTTGGCAAGTATGTGGCTGAACCCGCTCGTCTGCGTGGGGCAGTGGTTGGAGCAATACTAATCGCCGGAGCGCTGCTTACCGGCCTATCGGCTCTCACAGTAGGGGTGCTTGGCCCGCATCATGCCGGCCATGAGATGACCCCGCTTCTGGCTGTTGCCCGGGCGGTGTTTGTCGGTGGTGTCGTGGAGAGAGCCGATCTGTTGCTGTTGGCGATCTGGTTTGTGGCTGTCATATTCAAAATCACCGTGTTGTTGCTGGCCACGTCCATAATACTAGGAGACGCTCTGGGCATATCGTTCAGATGCATCGCTGCAGTGCTATTCCTGGTGGGTATACCCGCCATTTCCTTCAGGCTTACCGACATCTTCATGCTGAGTAAGGCATATTCACCCTCCGTCACTTCGGTTGTTACCGCCGCTATCTACGTCGGCGTAGTTGGGCTGGTGTATGGCGTTGCTCTGATCCGCGGAAAGGGGGGGAGCGGGCATTGAACTACACGAGACCCTCGATTGGTATGCGGTTTGTCTGCGTTCTCATGGCGGCCCTCCTAGCTCTTCCTTTGCTCAGCGGCTGCTGGGATCGCCACGAGGTGGACGAGATAGGAATCGTAGGCGCAATGGGCATTGACCCCGGAACGAAAAGCAGGGTTCTCATATCCCTGGAGATGCTCAACCCAGGCGCCTTGACAGGCGGCACTGGAGCCATCGGAGCCGGATCCAAGGTGGCTGCATGGGTCTTCCACGAAGAGGCTTCCACCATAGCGAATGCCATGAGCAACATCCAGCGAAGATCACCCCGTTCGCTGTCGCTGGGGCAAGTGAACTCAGTGATCTTCGGCCAGGCACTGGCGAAGCAAGGAATAGGGGATTACATCGATTACCTGCTACGCCAAGGTAGAGTTCGCCGTTCTGTATTCATTTCAACGTGTGACACAGGATCGGGATTGCTACAGAGGCCATTCATTGAGCCATTGCCATCTCGGGCGTTGGAAGGCCTGGCTCAGCGTGCGATGAAATCAGGCAAGACCACGAGGGTTACTCTCAATGAGATTGTCTTCGCGCTGGAAGAGCCCGGAATAGAGCCCATAACAATGCACACCGCCGGGCGGCGGACGGACGACGTGGTGATCAAGAAGCAGGGTGAGGACGTGAAACAGACTGAACCCGCAGTTGTACTGGATGAGCCGATCACAGCTGAAGACGAAGCTCCCGGTGAAGTGCCGGTCGACTCGCCGGTGCTTGACCCATTGAAGCAGGCCGGGACGGCTGAACCGCTTTTCCCCCTTACGATCCATCTCGGGATCGGAGCGTTCAAGGGAGACAGGCTTGTGGGGTTTCTCGATGGTATCGACGCGAGAGGCTATCTATGGGCGGTGGGTAAGGTGAAGCAAGCGGACATGGAAGTGCCTGACCCCACCGATCCATCCAGGACGATCGGAATCACTGTAGTTCGCTCAAGTGCCTCAACAAAGCCATTTCTTGATGAATCACTGCCCAGGATGAGACTAGAGGTACGTGTCGATTGCTCGGTGACCCAGGCGTCGATGGACTTCAAGACAGGCGGGGGCAAGGTGGTCGACCGGTTGGAATCCGAAGTGAGCGACTTAATCCAGGAGGAGATCCGGGAAAGCCTCAGGATCGTGCAGCAGGAGTTCAAGTCAGACATATATGGATTCGGTCGAAGGGTCTGGCAGGCCCGGCCCAAGCTCTGGCGCCAGCTGGAACCAACGTGGAACGATGAGGTGTTTCCCAAGGTGCCTGTGGAGATAACCGTTAAGACTCGGATTCGTGGATCCGGTGCTCTGCTGAAACAATAGGCCAATAGACACCTTGGATACCTTCGGTCACGTTTGACCTCTTTGTGGACGAGCAACATCGGCAGTTCAGCGTTTCTCCCTGCGTCCGCTGCCCTGGACAGCTCATGGATGAGAAAATGACCTCTCGTGCAGGGGTTTTCAGGCCTTCGATATATCCAAATACTTGTAGTAACAAGTATTGACATCAGACCCTCGGCAGCGTTAGCCTCAGCCCCGATGACAGAGAAAACAGCGGATTGACCGCTGAAATCTGGACTGGAGGGCTGAGGTTAGTGGACAAGGCGAACTTCGAACAGCTACTGGCGACCGTCGGCAATGGTGATGTGGAGAAGCTCAAGGCGAGAAGGGTGGAGCTCCAGAAACAGAAGACCGGGCTCCAGGAGAAGCTGGCGAAAGTCTCAAAGGAGCTCCAGGACGTCGAGTCACAGATAGGTCTTCCCATCAGGAACGCCACAAAGGCGGCGCAGCTCCTGGGAATCGAGGTACCGGAGGAATACAGGAAGTTCGGTGGTAACGGTGCCAACGGCGAGCGGCCACAGGGTAAGTTCTACTGGGAGGGCAAGGGGCACATGCCCTTCAGGGCCGACGTATCGAGGGCGATGTGGCGGCCGTCTCCTGGCTCTGGTGGTTCGGTCGGAAAGCGTGGCGAGGGCGCGCTTTCGTCCGAGGAGTTCTGGGCACTGGTGAAGCTCGAGGAATCCAAGGTGCAGGTCGGAGATAAGAACACTG
>JAUYEF010000284.1 GCA_030691635.1 Bacillota bacterium | reverse complement strand
TTTGCTTCCGAGATGAAAGCGCTACTGAGGCACCCTCTGGTGTCGCCGAGGCTCAACCTGCGCGCATTGGATGAGACCGTGGTCTTCGGTTTCATGTGCTCCCCAGGGATCACTCCTCTTGAGGGCATCGAGCAGGTATGCCCGGGAACTATCGTGACGATTGACAAAGGTGTGGTTGAAGCGAGAAGATACGCCGCCATTGCGCCCGCGCGCTTCGCCGAAGAAGGCGATATCAGCCTTGCCGAGGCCGCGGACGAGATCAGAGTCCTCCTGTCAAGGGCAGTCTCACAACTTGTGAAGCATGGTCAGGACAGGAAGGGGTTTTTCCTTTCAGGCGGCATAGACTCTTCCACATTGACTGGGCTCGCGCTCGAGGAGACCGGTTTGGCTCCGTTGACCTTTACGCTATATGAGTCAGAAGACAGTTGGGATCTACCCAGCGCGCGCCAAGCCGCTAAGGCCTATGGATCAGAGCTTGTCGAGTTCCGCGTCACTTTGGAGGACTACCTCAATGAGATCCCGCACTACGTGTATCACTTCGAAAACCTGATCTGTGGGGGCATCTTTGACGTCCATGGCGGCATAGCATTCCACATGCTCTGCAGGCGAGTCGCGAGCTACGTCCGCATAGCCTTCTCAGGCGAAGGCGCAGACGAGCTCTTTGGCGGGTATTATTGGAGTTACCTGTATCCACTGGGGCTTTCAGACCGCATAAGGAACAGGATCGATGCCGTTGCTGCTGACAAGGCCAGACCCCTGGTCGAGTCGGTCTTCCCTCAGCCGGAGGACGAGAGGACATATACCCTCAATCTATATGACCTCCTTATGTCGTCGGGGCTATCGAATTATCATCTTTGCAGCGCCGACAGGTCATCGTCAGCTTTTGGCTTTGAACTGCGACCGGCGTACCTCTACGATGACCTTGCCCGGTTCGCCCTTAGCCTGCCCGTAGAGTACAAGACGGCAGATCAGCAAACCAAACGCGGCTTGAGAGAGGCGGTTAGACCGCTGCTCACCAAGTATGGCCTGTCAGAAGTCATATCCAGGCGCAAGTTCGGAATGCCTGCGGCCACGGACGAAATTGGGAAAGCCGCCAAGCGCTTAGCCTCAGAGATTGTGGCAGCGGGCAGGATAAAGCTGGAGCCCCCTCTACCCCGTTTGACAAATCCTTTTGAGATGCTGATGCTTGACTTATACAGGCGGGTTTTTATCGACAATGGAGGACGTCTTCCGGCGGACTTCAACCTTAGGGAGTTCTACAAAGTCGGCCGGGTCAAGGAGTAAGGGAAGCTTATGCAGAGCGATAAACTGAGAGTCTGCATGCTGACCAAATTCCCACCCATAGAGGGTGGGATTTCCTCCAGAAGCTACTGGTTAGCACGAGGATTCGCCGAACACGGTCTTACAGTACACGTTGTTACCAATGCCATGTCGGTCGAAGACGATTACCGGATTGCAGGGTGTGAGTCGCACTTATCAAGCCTCGAAGGTGTCACAATCCACAGCACCAGGGACGTCCCCTGGCACATCCCCTTTGCCCAAGCGTATGCCGAGAGACTCCTCAACCTCAGCCTACGGCTTATTGAAAGTGGGGAACTGGACATCATTGACACCGGCTTTCTGCATCCGTACGGGACAGTGGGGTATTTGGCGCATTGCTTGACCGGCATCCCCTACGTTGTGCGCCATGGTGGCAGCGATCTCGCGAAGTTTCTCAATCACCCCGAGTTCTCGCAGCTCCTCCATGAGGTTATCGCACATGCAAGCCTCGTGTTGACCGATCCCCAGCATCTGAGCTACTTCCAGCAGTTGAACGAGAGGACCAGCGCGTTGCCGCCATACGTCCCGGATTGTCGCTTCTTCCGACCTGCACAACGCGAGCCTGGTGCTGTCCCGGCCATAGCGTTCTTCGGCAAGATCAACTACTACTGGAGACACAAGCAACTACTTGAGCTCATAGAAGCGGTGGCCACACGCTTCACGAAATTCCGGCTAGTCTTTTATTCACAAGGCCGCGGGCTGGATGATTTCCGAGGTTCACTGACCACTCTAGGCCAGGACATAGAACTAAGACCATTTGTCCCTCCATGGAAGATGCCTGACGAGATGGGGCAAGCCGACTACGTTCTGGTTGCGCAAGATACTGCCATTCCTTCGTTTTCGAACATAGAGGCGGAGGCTCGTGCAATGGGCAAAGAGATCATAGCTCTTACTCCGTTGCCAATGGAGCATAGCCGGGAGTATGGCTACATTGAGTGGGTACGCGACAACATACGCCTCCTCAAAAACCATGTCGATTCTCGCTAGACGGACCCAATGGTAGATCTGAATGCGCCAACCACGCCACGCTCAGTGACGCGGAGCACATCATCTGCGGAACCGGGTTCCAGACAACTGACCGGCTACGCTTCTGCCGCCGCGGCCTCAGTGCTGTGGGCCTCACTGGTCATCTTCTCCCGCTTCCTCTTGGCGTCGGGCGCCGACCCGGTGTCCATCGTGGCCATCAGGTCGCTGCTGGCAGCAGCCATCCTGGCGGTCGTGCTGGGCTGGAAGGGGCGGCTCGAGCGCATAGGCGGGCTGAAGGATCTGGGGGTCTTCCTGTTGTTTGGGGCGACCGTCGCCGCCAACTACTCCGCCTACTTCGCCGCTCTGAAGCACTCGTCCACCGTGACCGCAGTCACGCTGCTGTACACGTATCCGGCGGTGGTCCTGCTGCTTGATGCGCTGGTGCTCAAGGAGTCGCTTGCCCCCAGAGACCTGCTGGCTCTCGCGCTGACGCTGTCCGGGAGCGCGCTGGTGTCAGGCATCCTCACGCAGGGAGCATTCCACGCCACGCTCAGGGGGACGCTTTTCGGTATCGCCAGCTCCGTCGCCATGGCCGTGTATGCCATCATGAGCAAGACCATATCCCGCCGCTACGACTCGTGGGTGACAGTGCTCTACGGATTTGCGTTCGCGGCGTGCATCCTGTGGGCGGGACGGGGGCCCGGGACCATCGCCGCCGTCGTGTCGAACTGGACGCGA
>JAUYEF010000141.1 GCA_030691635.1 Bacillota bacterium | reverse complement strand
CATGAGGCAGGCCATGGCCTGCCTCATGGGACCAAGCACGCTGTCAGTGTCCTCGCCGACGAGAAAGCGCCGGTCAAACGTCGCCCTGCACCGGTGCGGCACCACCGAAATCGCCGGATACGGTGAGGATATGATGTCCGTCAAGACCAGGACCCCGGCGCCGAGCAGGTCGTCGTGAGGCATATCGAGGCTCCTCAATCTGACAAGGACATCGGCCATCTTCTCCACCGCGTTGACCCCGATGTGGGGTGTTGATGAGTGCGCGGCAACACCGCTGGTCTCCACCACGATCTCCATCCGGCCGCGCTGGCCGACGTTCAGGCAGAGCCCTGTCGACTCACCCACCACCACACAGTCCGGGTTGCACGCGCCGACTATGGCTGCAAGGGCCGCGCCTTCGAAAAACTCTTCCATCACCGTGCCGCACACGTATACGGTGCCGGCCTCAAGCGTCTTGGCGCCGAGGGCGGCTCCATAGACCATTGCCGCAAGTGACCCTTTCATGTCTGAGGCGCCGCGGCCATAGAGCCTGCCGCCCTCAATCTCCCCGCCGAACGGGTCCCGCGTCCAGTCAGCCTGGTCGGTCACCCCCACCGTGTCCACATGCCCGTCAAAGACGACCGTCCTCCCCGGCACGCCCGATTCGATGGTCCCGATGACGCTGCCCATCGAATCGATTTCGATGGCGTCGTACCGTAGCAGCTGCATCTCGCCCGCTATGGCCTGCACCACCTGGGCTTCAGAACCGGAAAGACTGGGAATGCGCACGAGGCGTTGGCAAAAGTCCACCGCCCTGCGGCCGTATTCGTCCATGCTCGGCACCAAGACCACCTCCGGAAGCCTAACTGGTCGCCGTCTCTTCTTCTCGGACAAAAGCCAGTAACACAGAAGCCAGAACACCCAGCACGATCGCGACCCAAAACGAAGCACGGAAAGACTTCGTGACATCCGCCAGATAACCTGTCAGGGCGGGAGCGGAAACCATGGATATGGTGCTCGCCAGGTTCAGCACACCCAGGGCGCCCGCCCGCGCATGGCTCGCCACTCTATCCGAGACCATTGCGACAAGCACCGGGTCGAGGACCAGCTTCCCGGTCATCCCGTACAGGAACAGGCCCACAAGGAGCAGAGCATTTCCACGAGTCATGCCTATCGCGCCTATGGCCGCCGTTGACAAGGGCACGAGCCACAGCGCAAGCTTCTTCCGCCTTCCCGCCTTATCGGAGAGCCATCCGACAAGCATCCCGGAGGGCGCAGCAGCCAGAGGCATCAGGGTCGACGCCGCGCTGGCCAGCTGTCCGCTGAACCCCCTGCTCTCCTGGAGATAGAAGGGCAGCCATGTCAGTATGAGATAGAGGCCGTACTGCGTGGTGAGAGCCACCAGCCAGAGGAGCCAGAAGTCCCGCCCCTTGATACCCGATCTCCAGGCGGCTGGCCCGCCCTGCTGGTCGGGCCGGGCCTGTTCCCCTGGGCCCCCGCCCCCTGGTTTTTCCCCCGGCCCCCCGCCCCCTGGTTTTTCGGGGACAAGCGCCTGTATCAACAAGCCGGCAACAAGCGATAGACAGCCGACGACGATGAAAGGCACGCGCCAGTTGAGACCCATGCGGTAGACTAGGAAACTTCCAAGCAGGAGCCCGGTTATGACGCCTCCCGCCATGCCTGAATTGATGGCGGCCACTCCGAAGCCCCGCTTGTTCTGGGGAATATGCTGCACCGCAAGCGCGTACTGCGGAGCATAGTAGGTGCTCTGGCCCGCGCCACCTGCGATGCGCGACGCAAGGAATGCGCCGGGGCTCCGGGCAAGCCCACTCGCGATGGCCGCCGCTCCTTGGAGGTAGAAACCAGGCAGCAGCAGCGCCTTGCGCGAAAACCTGTCCGCGAGGAAGCCCGCCGGCACCTGCCCGGCAGTGTAGGCGAGGAAGAAGAGCGAGCCAAGCAGGCCCAACTGCGTCCGTGACAGGCCCCACTCTGAGCCGATTTCTCGCAGCACGGCCGAGAAGACGTTCCGGTTGGCATACACGAGAGTCCACCCAGAGAAGAACAGCGCGACGACAACGGGCCAGCGGGCGCCTGCCCGGCCTTCCGCCCCTGCACCCGTCTCGCGCTCACCTGCCTTGCTCACCTGTCCCTGCCCCGCCCCGCGCCCATCCGTTCCAGATAAGCCTGGACGAGCTCGTCCGCCGCCGTGTAGGGGTCCATCTCTCGAGCAGCCACTGCCTTGACATGGTCCTGAGCGCGCTGCCAGCTATCTCCGCCACCGACCTCCCGGACAAGCTTGCGTGCCAGGATATCCTCCATCTCGGCCCGCGCCGAACGCGCCAGGCGCTGCTCCCAGCCGCCCTCCCGCTTCAGGAAGGCGAGGTGCTCCTCAAGTTTCTCGCGCAGCTCTTTCACTCCCTCGCCCGACCTGGAGACCGTCAGCAGCACCGGGGGCACCCATGCAGCGGCGGCTCTCAAGTCCAGCGCAGACTCGAGGTCTCTCGCAGTCCTCGCTGCGCCGTCGAGGTCTGCCTTGTTGACCACGAACACGTCGGCTATCTCAAGAATCCCCGCCTTGATCGCCTGGATGTCGTCGCCCAGCCCCGGCGCCATCACGACGATCACGCTGGCGACATGCTTCATGATCTCTACTTCAGACTGGCCGGCGCCCACGGTTTCGATGATCACGATATCCCTGCCCGAAGCGTCGAGCAGCTTCGCGACCGCGCCGGTGGCGGCCGAGATGCCGCCGGTCTTGCCTCTGGTCGCAAGCGAGCGGACGAAGACACCCGGATCCAGTGTGTGCCGCTGCATCCTGATGCGGTCGCCCAGCAGCGCTCCCCCTGTGAAGGGGCTTGACGGGTCCACGGCCACGATGCCGACGGTCGCTCCCGTCCGGCGGTACTCCGCAGCGAGCGCGTCGACCAGTGTGCTCTTGCCCACCCCGGGCGGTCCCGTCACGCCGATGACATGGGCCTTTCCGCTCTCCGGGTGGACTTCCCTCATGATCTGCCTGGCTTCCGGCTCTTCGTCCTCAACAAGGCTCATCGCGCGAGAGAGGGCGCGCCTGTCTCCCGCCAGCAGCTTCTGGACTATCTCAAGCATCTTGGGCACCTCAAGGCTCGAAGCATCCTTCTTTCTTGTACCTCTCGATATCCGACGTGTCGAACTTGAGCACGTCCCGGAGGACCGCCTCCGTATGTTCACCCAGCACAGGCGCGGCCGTGCAGGCCGATGGTGGGGTCCTCGACATCTTGAAGGGCGGCCCGGCGACCACATGCTTTCCCGCGACGGGGTGTTCCAGCTCGACAAGCATCCCGCGCGACGCCACCTGGGGGTTCGAGAGCACCTTATCGATGGTGTTGATGGGCCCGCAGGGACTGCCCAGGCCCTCCAGTTTCTCCAGCCAGTGCGCCGTAGTACGTGTCCGGAATATCGCCTCAAGCACGGGCTTCAGCGCTGGCTCCCAAACGGTCGTGCGTGATGCGTTCGTCTCGAATCTCGGGTCATTCGCCAGGTCCGGCCGCCCGATGGCGTCGCACAATCGCCTGAACAGCGCATTATTACCCGCTCCGAATATCACGGCCCCATCTTCTGTCTCAAGTGAGGTGAAGGGGGTTATCGTGGGGTGCCGGTTGCCCAAGCGGCCCGGAACCTCTCCGGTTATGGTATAGCGGGCGATGGCGTTTTCCAGGATGGCGAGCTGGCAATCAAGCATGGACACGTCTATGAACTGCCCGAGGCCACTCCGTTCCCGCTCCTGGACTGCGGCCTGGATGGCGATCACGGTGAAGAGCCCGGCCACGATGTCGCCGATGGAGACGCCCACCCTGGTCGGAGGCCCGTCTGGGTGGCCAGTCACGCTCATTATGCCGCCCATGCCCTGCACGATGATGTCGTAGGCCGGCTTCTGGGCGAACGGCCCGGTGGAACCGAACCCGGAGCACGCGGCGTAGACGAGGCGTGGGTTTCGCTCGCTGAGAAGGCCGTAGCCGAGACCCAGCTTGTCCATCGTGCCGGGCCTGAAGTTCTCGACCAGGACATCGGATGCCTCCGCCAGCCGGAGGAGGATCTCACGGCCTCCCGCCGTCTTCAGGTTCAGAACGATGCTCTTCTTATTGCGGTTGATGCTCATGAAGTAGGCGCTTTCCCCCGCGAGGAACGGCCCGTAGTCCCTTGAGTCGTCTCCCTTGCCGGGGATCTCAACCTTTATGATCTCGGCGCCAAGGTCTCCCAGCACCATGGTCGCATACGGCCCTGACAAGACGCGCGTCAGATCCAGCACGCGCAGGCCGGAAAGCGGCTCGGCCAAAGAACGCACCCCCAAGTCCCGCTACTGTCGGAACGGCATCTGCAAATTATGCAAGACCCCCGGCCGTGCCGGGGGTCCTCAGGCTCAAATAGGCTATTTCAGCAGGGACAGCATGACCCCGGCGGCGACCGCGGTCCCTATGACCCCTGAGACGTTTGGCCCCATGGCGTGCATGAGCAGGAAGTTGCTCGGGTTCGACTCCTGCCCCACCATCTGCGAAACCCGCGCGGCCATCGGAACGGCCGACACACCTGCAGAACCTATCAGCGGGTTCACCTTGCCGCCGGTCATCTTGTACAGCACCTTTCCCAAGATCACGCCGCCTGCGGTGCCTCCGGCGAAAGCCACAAGGCCCAGCGCGATGATGAACCCGGTCCTCATATTGAAGAAGTTCTCAGCGCTCATCGTTGCGCCCACAGATGTGGCAAGGAAGATCGTCACGATATTGATCAGTTCGTTGGCCGCGGTCTTGCTCAGCCTCTCGACGACACCCGCCTCCCTGAAAAGGTTTCCGAGCATCAGCATGCCGATGAGAGGCGCGATCGGTGGCAGGAGCAGCGACACGACGATGGTGACAACGATCGGGAACACGATCCTCTCGGTCTTCGATACCGGCCGCAGCTGCTGCATCATCACTTCTCGCTCCGCTGGAGTCGTCAGCCAGCGCATTATCGGCGGCTGTATCATCGGCACGAGAGACATGTATGAGTATGCGGCCACCGCAATCGGGCCCAGCAGGTGAGGCGCCAGCTTCATCGTAAGGTAGATCGCGGTGGGCCCGTCAGCCCCGCCGATGATGCCTATAGATGCGGCCTCCTGGATGGTGAAGCGGCCCGCCATGGCGCCCAGCATGGCTATGAACACGCCTATCTGCGACGCGGCTCCCATGAGTATGGTGATTGGGTTGGCGATCATCGGTCCGAAGTCGGTCATCGCCCCCACCCCGAGGAAGATGAGCGGAGGGAATATCTCCTTCTCCACTCCGAAGTACAGGAAGTGCAAGAGCCCGCCCGGTTCCATTATGCCGGTGACGGGAAGGTTAGCGAGGACAGCCCCAAACCCGATCGGCAGCAGCAGGAGCGGCTCCATCCCCCTCCAGATGGCAAGGTAAAGGAGCACGATGCCCACGGTGATCATGACCAGGTGCCCGAACGTGAGCCGCGTGAGCCCCGTGCTTGCGTAGAGTGTCGCGAACGCGTCGATCAGGTTCATGCGCTCCGGGCTGTGCCGGTTCGTTCCCTTCTACTCTGGATCGATGGCAACAAGCTTGTCTCCGGTGTTGACGGTGGCTCCATTGGAAACGTAGACCTCCCGGACCGTCCCAGGATGAGCCGCGAGGATCTCGTTCTGCATCTTCATGGCTTCCAGCAGCATCAAGACCTCGCGGGTCTTGACGGCTTGGCCTGGATGTACCTTCACCTGGCTTATCACGCCGGGGATGGGTGCGGTGATCACGCCTTTGCCCGCCGGTACTGCCGGCCCGGACGGCCGAGGAGAGGCACTCGCCGGTCTGAGCTTGGGCGCAGGCGCCTGAGCAGCGACTATGGGTTTCGGTTCAGGCCGGGCGATGGGCGCAGTCGCAGCGACAGGGGCAGGTCTTGCCGCCATGCTTTCCGGAGCAGGCATCCCGGCACTTGCGGTTTCCGGCCTGCCCACTTCCTCAACTTCGACCTCATATGCTTGGCCATTCACTGTTACTCTGAAACGTTTCGCCATGACTTAGACCTCCTCTGTCTGGGACCCAGACCCGTTCGCATCAACCGGCCTCTGCCCGCCACCAGCCAGGTATCCATGACAGCGCCGGGAACGGGCGTGATGGACTTGATCCGCACAGGCACGTCCGGTCCCACATACGCGTGAAGCGCTGCGGAAATCGCCGCTATGACCCCGCCCGCCAGTCCTTGAGGCTCGGCCGGCTCGATTTCCGCTTGGGCCGGCGTTCCGACCGCAAAAGGCTCTGCCAACTGAGTCTCGTCTCCCTCCGCGCGATGGCCCGGAGATGTCTGGGAAACCAGATCCACGATCTCGTGCCGCCCTTCGTCCTCGCCGTTTTCGTCTGGGCCCTTCGCCTTGCCGTTGGCGCGCGTGAGCAGCGCCTTTGTGGCCTGGATCACGACTATGAGCCCTGCGAGGACAGCAAAGACGACTGCCATGTCGATGATCGCGAGCTGCAGGCCACCCAAAAAGTTATCCGGCACGCAGTATCATCTCCTTGTCTGCCTCATACAGGGATATTCCCATGCTTCTTGGCCGGCCTCTCCTCCACTTTGCTCTTGGCCATGGAGAACGCCTCCACCAGCCTGGGCCGTATCTCGGCAGGGTCGATGACATCATCCACGAAACCCCGCGCCGCAGCCACGTACGGGTTGGCGAACTTCTCTTTGAACTCAGCGATCTTCTGCTTTCGCGCCTCGGCGGGGTTCTCGGCCTTGGCGATATCATCCCTGAAGATGATGTTGGCTGCGCCATCGGCGCCCATGACAGCGATCTCCGCGGTGGGGAGAGCATACACCACATCGGCGCCGAGGTGGCGGCTGCACATGGCGATATACGCGCCTCCGTAGGCTTTGCGCAGGATGACGGTCACTTTCGGCACTGTCGCCTCTGAGTATGCGTAAAGCAGCTTGGCGCCATGCCTTATGATTCCGCCGTGTTCCTGCACGACCCCCGGGAGGTACGCGGTCACGTCCACGAGCGTGAGCAAGGGAACATTGAACGAGTCGCAGAACCGGACGAACCTAGAGGCCTTGTCCGAGGCGTCTATGTCCAAACTGCCGGCCTTGACGCGCGGCTGGTTCGCCACCACTCCGACTGTCCTGCCGCCTAGCCTGGCGAAACCCGTGACGATGTTGGTTGCGTAGAGCGGGTGCACTTCCATGAACGTGCCTGCGTCCACGACGGGCGCTATCACATCGTAGATGTCATAGGCCTTGTTGGGCTCCACAGGTATGATCTCCCTGAGTTCGGGCGTGGAGCGGTCCGGATCGTCGCCTGTCTCGGCGGCCGGAGGATCTTCCATGTTGTTCGAAGGAAGGTATCCGAGCAGCCTCTTGACCATCTCGAGGCAGTCCTTCTCACTATCGGCGATGAAGTGGGCGACGCCGCTCACCTGGTTGTGCACATAAGCCCCGCCCAGGTCCTCCGTGGATACTTCCTCGCCGGTGACCGCCTTGATGACCTGCGGGCCGGTTATGAACATGTTCGCTCCTTTAGACATGAAGACAAAATCGGTCAGAGCAGGCGAGTAGACTGCGCCGCCGGCGCAGGGGCCCATGATGACGGATATCTGCGGGATGACACCTGAGTAGATCGTGTTCCTGTGAAAGATGTCCCCATACCCCTTGAGCGAATCCACGCCCTCCTGGATCCTCGCGCCGCCTGAATCATTGATACCCACAAACGGCGCGCCCATTTTCGCTGCCAGGTCCATGGCCTTGGTTATCTTGGCGGCGTGCGCTTCTCCAAGCGACCCACCGATGACAGTGAAGTCCTGCGAAGCCAGGAAAACTCTCCGGCCATTCACACGTCCCCATCCCGTGACGACTCCTTCGCCGGGCGCCTCAGTCTTGTCCATGCCGAAGTCGGTCGCTCTGTGCTTGACAAAAGGGTCCATCTCGACAAAAGAACCCTCATCGACGAAGGCAGCTATCCTTTCGCGGGCGGTCATCTTCCCGCTCGCATGCTGCCTTTCTACTCGTCTCACGCCCCCACCCTGCTTTACACTTTCGCGACGCGACTCTAGATCGGCAAGTCTTCCTTCTATAGTCACCCTATCCACCTCGAATCTGTTGTTATGGCACAGAGCCAAGTCGCTGCCTGGCGCTGTAATAAACGAAGCCTCAAAAGCCAAGAGCTTTGAGGCTCTGCCCCAAGACACAGAGCGTGCGTTTTTCGCTTTATTCCCATGTCTCTCATGATGATGAGTCTGCTACTAGACTGTGGTTTTTGGCTGCCTGGCAAGAATCCCTCAAGCTATTCTATCTCACTTTCGCGTCTCGAGGGAGATAAACCTGCCCCGAGAACCGTTATTGCCCGCTAAAGGAAATACGCCAGATGGTGAAGGTCGAGCGTGACATCGGCGTTGTGCAGCCGCACGTTCTCCGGCACGGAGACGCTCTTGGGCGCGAAGTTCAGTATCGCCCGTATTCCGGCGCGCACCGCCGCATTCACGGCCTCCTGAGCGGCCTGGGCAGGCACGGTTATGAGCGCCATTCGCACTCCGCCTTCTTTGACCGCATCCTGTAGCGCATCAAGGTGTTCTATCGCTGTACCATCAACCATCTGGCCGATCTTTGAGGGGTCGACGTCGAACAGGCCCGCCAGCAGGAAGGGGTAACGGTGTTCCGTTTCGCGCCGGCGCTGGGTGTACCTCGCAAGAGCCACTCCCAGTTCCCCGGCGCCGAGGATCACGAAGCGGACGACCCTGTCCACGTTCAATATCCTGGCGATCTCCCCCCGCAGGAACCTGACCTCATATCCGACTCCCTGCTTCCCGAACTCGCCGAAGAAGGCAAGGTCCTTCCTGACCTGCGCGGCGGAGACGCTGGTCCGCTCGCCCAATTCCTGTGAGGAAATGTAGTCTTTGTCGTCCGCGCTGGTACCGTTCAGGACCCGTAAGTAAAGGGCAAGACGCCGGACGACGACTTCGGGAGCACTGGCATCACGCACTACCCCACCTCCCAGAGGCTATCTTCGATACTCTCCGCCTGGCATTCCTCCCACATTCAGGCATGCTGCCTGTTCTTCATGTGCTTCGGCAGCCTCGAGACCACGCATCCGACGAAGAAACCTGTGGGCAGAGCGAAAAGCAGCAGGTACGGAAGGTAGAAAAAGACTCCCGCCTGCCGGACTATGTATGCCGCAGCGAAAAGCTGCCCGACATTATGCGTAACCGCGCCTGCGATGCTGAGCCCTGTGACGCTCAACCCTCCGCGACCGAAGGCGTTGATGGCCCCCATCACTGCAGTGCTGAGCACGGCGCCGGAGAAGCTCAGGATGAACGTCACGGAGAGGAATGTACCAGAGAGTAAGCTTCCCAGGACTGTGCGGAGGGCGCTGACCGTCAGCGCGCTCGCCATGCCCTGCTCCACGACGACGTAGAGCGCCACCACATTCGCCAGGCCCAGTTTCGCGCCCGGCATCACATAAGGCACCGGAATCAGCGCCTCAACGTAATGCAGCGCGATGGCGAGCGCGGTCAGAAGCGCCAAGAGCACCAGCCTGGGGGTCCCCGTCCTCGACTCCATCTACCTGGCATCCCCCCGTATCGAGATGACGACCTTGTTCGGCATGCACACGACCACCTGGCCCACCTCAGCGATCCAGCCCATCTTCATGCAAATCTTGTCGGGGCAGTCTGACCATAGCATGTGGACTCTGGAGTCCTGGAACTCGATGATGCTCTTGCCGACGGGCCCTGTCACAGTTATCGTTCGTTGTGGGATGCCGAGGCTCTCTCGTGCCTCCTCGCCCTTCTCGGTGGTTATGACCACCATCACAGGAGCTGTGCTCAGCCGTAGAAACCCAAAGTACGCGGCCGCTATGGCCGCGACCGCCAGGACAGCGAATACCAGTATCCGGTCGAGCCTGGTCATCGAACCCTCCGACGAATGAAGAAAAGCCCGGGGATAGCGTCCCAGGCTCACGAGATTCAACAGGTCCAGCGTAAACCCCTTGCGACGCCGGCGCCGGTCTGCCGACGGCCCAATCCCGCTCCTATTCTGCGCCAAACACCTGAGCGTATTCGATGCCCTCAGCGCCCAAGGGCATGAGCCCTCATCTCCCAGTGGCATGAGCCCTCAGCGTCGAGTAGGCGGCGCGCACCGCTGAGGGGTCCAGTCCCTCATCAAGCACGCCGGCGGACGAGCCGAACACATAGGGAAGGCCTTCACAGGCGGTGATGATCTCGTGCGCCAAGTCTGCAGCGCGGGTGGCATCGCCCTGTAGCGCCGGATGAGGCACTCCACCCATGAGGACCATGCCCCGGCGCCCGAGCGCGGCGTAGATATCAAGGCGCCCGTCGACCGCATGTTCAAGGGAATGGAGACCCGCCACTCCGGTCTCCGGCAGAGATGGTGCGATGCGCGAGATGTCGCCGTCGCAATGCAGCACCACAGGCGCGCCCAGCGTCTTCGCCCAGTACTCAATCTCCGGGAAGATGATATGGGCGATCAAGCGCTCGTGGAGCAAGAGGCCCCTCTCATACGCGAAATCCTCCCCCAGCATGATAGCTCCGGCCCCCAGGTCCAGGACGCGCCTGGCCTCTTCTGCCCCTTCACTCGCAAGCCCCAGTACCAGTGTCATGGTCTCATCCGGACGGTTTGCCGCGAACGCCAGAGTACGCTCAAAACCCCACTCTCGGCACAGCCTTCCGAAGCCCCCGTCCACGAACCCGAAGACGAAGAAGCCACGCCGTATGAGGCCGGCGATGTCGTCCTTGCACGGTCCCCGCCAGTAGTCGCCCGGACGCGGCGACGTGTGGACGCACAAGTAGTCCAGCCCCAGCATCTCCGCCGCCAGCACGGTGTCCTCGACCTGCGCGTCGTGACGCTCGTGGCCGTCTACTGGCTCGAGGCCGTCTACGGGTTTGCCCAGGAGAAGCCGCCTGGCGAGATGCGGTTCAAGATAGAACTCGCCGCTGGGCACCCTTCCCGGCAACCCGCCGGCAAGCACGGACTTGACAGCATCGCTGCAAGGCACAGGTCCCGCACCTCCCTGGTTTCTGGAGAGTCCCGCCTCCCACGATATCATAAGGCAGCCACGCGACAAAGCGCAGGAAGCGGCGCAATGCGCAGAGAACTGCCGCACCATGGGGGTGACCGTGTTGGCAGGAATGCTTGAGAAACAGGTGCTCTCGGCCATCAACGGCAACGTGGCGTGGCCGCTGGTGGAGAGGTTTTCGACGTTGGAGCGAGTCTGCGGAAGCCCGGACGAAAGGCAGGCGGCAGCTTACATCTGCGAGGTCTTGGATGGCGCGGGAGTGCCGTACAAGCTTCACGAGCCCGTCCTGTACCTGAGCACGCCGGGACCCGCCCGGATCACCCTGGACAGGCGGCAGATTCAGGCCAGGCCGCCGGCGTTCTCCGCGAGCACGCCTCCGCAGGGCGTGACGGGGTCGCTGGTGTACCTGCCGTCAGGCAGGGCCACGTCGACCTACGACCTCTTTTCATCCGACCTCGGCGCTCTTCCCGCCTTGACAGGCAAGATCGCGCTTGTCGACGGCATGCCGATGCCGCTGAAGGTCTCTCAGGTTCAGGCAGCCGGAGCAGTCGCAGGCATCTTCATACACCCTGGGAGCGGCGTACACGAAGGCATCGCCACAGAGATCTGGGGGACCCCCTCTCTCGAAGACCTGCCGCGAAAGCCCAGGATACCAGTGGTCGGCGTTTCGGCGGATGATGCCGCCGCGCTGGTCGAAGCCGCTTCCGCCCAGGCCAGGGTCACGGTCCGGACATCTCTGGACGAGGGCTGGCATACCTGCCCGCTGGTCGTGGCCGAGATCCGGGGTGAGGTGCTGCCCGAGCAGTTCCTCCTGTTGCACGGCCACCTCGACTCCTGGTACGCGGGGGTTGGAGACAACGCCACGGGCAACGGAGCGCTGCTTGAGCTGGCGCTGGCTTTCCACAGGAACCGGAGGCACATGTCGCGCAGCCTGAGGGTTGCCTGGTGGCCGGGGCACTCGACCGGCCGGTACGCTGGGTCGACATGGTACTCAGACGAGTTCGCGCTGGACCTCTACGACAACTGCGTCGCCCAGGCCAACTGCGACTCGCCGGGCTGCAGGCATGCCACGGAATACCGGCACCTGCCGGCCATGAGCGAGGCCCGTGATTTCGTCGGGGCGGTGATACGCGATGTGGCGGGTACCGGCGCAGGCGGCATCGAGACTGAGCGCCCGCCGCGGGCAGGCGACTACTCGTTCAACAACCTCGGTATCACCGGGTTTCTCATGCTTTCGTCCAGCATGCCGGCCGGCAAGGCAGCCGAAGAGCATCTCTATGCCGTCGGTGGTTGCGGCGGCAACATCGAGTGGCACACCGCTCGCGACACGATGGAGATCGCCGACCGTGGCAACTTGATGCGGGACATGCGGGTCTATGGCGCGTCGGCGTCAAGAGTCATATCGGGTAGCATACTGCCCTTCGACTTCAGGGCTGTCGCCGCCGAGTTCTCGAGCTCCGTGGCACGCTACCAGGCATTGGCAGGAAGCATCTTCGACTATTCGGACTGCGCCTCGGAGACTCGCCTGCTGGCGCAGGCGCTCGAACGTTTCTACCGCCGTTCGGGCGGTGCTTCGACGCTGTCGACGGATGACGCGCAGTCTCGTGAGTACAACCTGAAGATCCTCGGGCTCTCAAGGCTGCTGGTGCCCTTGAACTACGCGAGAGCCGGCACTTTCTACCATGATCCGGCTCTCAACGTCCCTCCGTTACCCGGGCTCGCCCCGGCGCCGCTGGCCACAGGACAGGAGGGTTTCCTTCGCGCAGGGATTCTCAGGGGAGCGAACCAGTACCGCCAGACGCTGGCCAGGGCGCGCAGCCTCATCGAAGGGTAGACGGGTCCGGGCGGCGCGACCGGCTCGCTACTTCCCAAGCCTTGGCCCGTAGCTCAGGTAACTGCGGATTTCCCGGACTGCCGCATCGACTGCGCCCAGGTCGGTGGCGTAGAGATGCGCGCTGCCGACCGTCTCCCGGCTCACCAGCCCGGCGGAGACGAGCACGTCCAGGTGGTGCGAAGTGGTCGCGGGAGTGAGGCCGAGCCTCGGCGCCAGTGACCTGCCCGCAGCAGGCCCACGGCACAGTTCCCGCATGATGATGAGGCGGTTCGTGTCCGCAAGCGCGCTCACTATGGTGCCAAGGCTCTCCGCCCTGTCGTGTTCGTCTCCGACACAAACCTCACGCCAGTCCGGCACCACAAACGCTCGCTGGAGGTCGGCCCAGTGGACGCGGTGAGGCGACGCAAACCACGAGACGATCAGGTACTGCACTCCGAACCCCTGTGGCAGATCACCGCCGTCAGACCCTACAAGCGAGATCCCCTCACTCACCGGATCGTCTGAAGCCTGGAACTTGGCGGCCATCACATCCGCGCACCGCTCGTACGTGGGCTGGAGGCTTGCGTGTTGCTCCAGCAACAACGGCTCCAGCCGGCGCCAGAAAATGGATGTGGCATCGCGATAGCGACCGGGGGCATTGATGGCTTGCTGAGTCCACGAAGCGCTCAGAGAGGTGATGCCTCCGAGGCATCGCAGCATATTGTCCGGGAGAGGCTTGCCCCCGAAGTGGTCCGCCAGCGCCGCGAGCGGCAACTTGCCCTGAAGGAGCCAGAACGCGAATTCCGCCAGCGACATCTCCTCCACGAGTTCCAGCAGGGCCGCAGTGTCGTTGAGGTCGTCGGCCAGGCCCGCCAGCCCCGACAGCTCGAGACAGCCGAGCGGCAGCTCCCGTAGCGTGTTCATCGCCTCAAGGCTGTCGCGGTCCAAGACCGTGAAGACTTTCTTATAGAAATCCTCAGCGAAGGCGTGATGCGAGGGATCAATGACGACGTGAGACGCAGCGATCAGATCAAAACACGCAGAAGAACAGAGGATCGTGGCCATCCGGCCGGGTAGTTCACGGTATATCATTTTCACCTTACCCCCAAGTCTTGCCACCAACGTCTATGATATTGGCAGATTTGTCATAAGGTCAAGTGCCATTTTTGGAATCTACGGCAGAAGGTTTCTGCCTACGGTCTTCAGAACTTGTGTAGCAGGTTCTTGATCTGATTGGCAATCCGTGCGGCAGCTTGCTTGCCAGCGGGGAAGCGAGGTTCGTCTCAGTGGCAGAGTTCGAGATCATCTACTACCCATTCATGGGGACAGGGATTAACACAGAACGGTTGGTGCTTATGGCCCGGCTGTGCTACGCGCCGATCGGGGCCGGAGACGTGAAGTCCATGGTCTGGGGGTCTGAGCCGGACGATAAGTCTGTCGGCAGGTTCGTGCGCGGCCTGGTGAATTCCGGGCATCTCGGGGCCCTGGAACACTGGCACACCAGTTTCGCGGTGCAGGGATACAGCCGGATCTCGAGCCAGCAGAACGACCGGCACCGGCTCATGAAGATGCTCAAAGAACCCGGCGTCCTGTTCGGCGAGACGCCTGTGGGTGAAACCTACGTGAACGACGCGGAACAATCGTCGCCCGACGTGTCCCAGCTGCAGCAGTCACAGCGATATGTGCGGGAGACGGGGTTCCAGTACATAACACCACCGAGTTTCGACGGCCACCCCGACTACCTTCGGAAATACCAGCAGCTCCAGGAACAGATCAGGGACCTCCAGGCGGAGGGGCTGGGGCTCGGCATTCCCGCAGAGGATGTGCGGTTCTCGCTCTCGGGGGCTACGGAAACCCGCTTCGTGATCACCACAAACGCCAGGCAGCTGCGGCATATGTTCAACCTCCGGTGCTGCATGCGCGCCCAATGGGAGATCAGGGAGCTCTTCCTGGGACTTCTCAAGGCTTACAGGGAAATCGCGCCCAACATCTTCCACAAGACCGGCGCGTCCTGCGAAGAACTGGGGTACTGCCCCGAGGGACGGATGAGCTGCGGCAGGGCCCCGACGCTTGACGAGCTGTCGGCCAAGCGAGGCGGCCGGTAGTGGCGGCTACAGGAGTGAGCCCGCCAGCCGGCTCTCACCGGCGACATCGCTGCTGACGGTCCCCCAAACGCGGTCAGGAGGAAGCGCCGTGACGAGGCCGTTCCATCCCCGCGACGCGAGGCTGGCCTGGACCGTGTCGACCGCAAGGTCTGGCCGGTTGTAGTCTTCACTCAGATGGCAAAGAAGCACCGCCCTGGTCTCAGCGGTCACCACTCTCGACAGCGCTCGAGCGGCCTGATCGTTAGACAGGTGCCCTTGGGAGCCGAGGCTGTGCTCCTGTAACACCCATTTCGGCCGCCACCTCCCGCCTTCGAACGGCACCCCTGATTCCGCCCGGACCCGATCGTGGTTGGCCTCGCATATCACGTATGTGGACCCTCTGGCGCAGTCGAGGGTGCGTTCAGGTATCTCGCCCGCGTCGGTGACAACGAGCGTGGATGCTTCCCCGTCCGTGATGGCGAAGGCGCAACTACCATCGTAAGCGTAGTGAGAAAGCGGAATCGCTGTGGCGACGAAGCCGCCGTCCAGCGAAGATGCGCGTACCAGAAGGTTTGTGCACGGGAGCGGCCCGAGCCGGGCCACCATGGCCTCCATCGTCTCAGGCCGCGCGAAGATGGGTATGCCGAGCCTGGCGACAAGCCGTATGCCCCTCACATGGTCAGGGTGAGAGTGTGTCACCAGACACCCGCAAACGTCAGACGGAAGAAGGCCGAGAGACGCGAGGCATTGCCTGAGGTGGCGCTGCGTGCTTCCGCAGTCCACCAGCAGCGCCCCGCGCGAGCCGACCACCACATATGAGCTTCCTGTCCTGCTGCTTGAGCAAAGGCTGTACACATGCATCGGGCGCTCATCCTCTTGGGTACGGCTACATCGTTTCGGGCCTGTGGCCCGCCTTCCCTCCCACTTGCCGCTAAAAGCGTAATCTTCCCTGCTCGAAGATAGTACTAGGGTTTTCGGCCTTTGGGGGGGAAAGCGTCTTGTCCAGGAGATTTAGCGCACAGCGGCAGACCGCGGCCGCTTACGTTGTGGTCTTTGGGCTTTCGGCAATCACGTGTGTGGTTGCCTTTTTCATCACTCCGGCCACTGGCACGTTCCGCAGCATCTCAGTGGCGTCCACCGTGCTCATCCTCGTTGCCTGCATCTCCGGCGTCCTGCAGGCCGGCCTGCGTGAACGCTCGATCGCGTCCCTCGTGTGCGACGTCTCTGACCTTGCGCAGAATGTCGCAGCGTCCAGCGAACAGCTGTTCACCAGCGCGGATACGGCCGCGGCCACGACCCAGCAGATAGCCTCCGCCTCGCAGAGCATGGCCTCGTCAACACAGTCGCAGTCGCAGAACTCCGGTGACACAGAGACACTTCTGGCCGAGCTCAACAAAGCCATCGAGCAGATAGCGTCCGGCGCGGGGGAGCAGGCCCGGGGCATGAATGAGGCATCGGTGCTCACCTCACGGATGTCGTCCTCCACCGGCGATGTGACGCGCCTCATCAGGACGGTCGCTGAGGAAGCGCTCAAGGCCGAAACGCTTGGCAGGCAGGGCTCAGACGCTGTGAGCAGCACTGTTGCAGGGATGGACAAGATCAAACAATCCTCCCGGACGGTCGCGGAGAGGATCCACGAGCTTGATACCTTGTCCCAGAAGATAGGCGAGATCGTAAACATGATCAGCGACATCGCCGGCCAGACGAACCTCCTTGCGCTGAATGCCGCGATTGAGGCGGCGCGCGCGGGCGAGCACGGTCGTGGCTTTGCGGTTGTCGCCGACGCGGTGCGAAGCCTTGCAGAGCGGTCCAGCAAGGCCACAAAAGAGATCGGTTCCCTGATTTCGGAGATACAGACCGGCACGCGAGCGGCGGTTTCCGCCATCGATGAGGGCACCCGCGCGGTGGAAACCGGGACCAGTCTCACGGGCCAGGCGGGCCGCTCGCTGGAGCAGATAATCACGGCCGTGATGAAGACGAGTGAGCAGATCCAGCGCATAGCAGGCATAACGGAGCAGATGTCGGCAGGCGCGAAGAGCACGGTCGAGGCGATGGACAAGGTCGCTGCGGTTACAGAGGAGAACAGCGCGGCCGCGCAACAGATGTCCGCCGCGAGCGGCCAGGCGACCGCGGCGGTGAGTTCCATCGCCAAGGAGGCCGAGCAGAACGCAGCCGCTGCCGAGCAGATCTCAGCCTCCACAGAGGAAATGAGCTCGTCCATCCAGGAGATCGCATCCTCGGCTCAGGCACTTGCCAAGATGGCCCAGAAGCTCCAGAGCACGGTTGCGCGGTTCCAGGGTTCGTAGCACGGCGTCCGTAGGAGGAAGTCCGCAAGACCCGGTATGTAAGACCCAGTAACTAAGACCCAGTAACTAAGACCCAGTTCACAAGACCCTGTCGGTTCGGGAGGCACGCCCGTGGCTGCATGGCAGTCTTCAGATGAGAAGCACGTGGTGGTATTCGACCTGGCAGGCGAGACCTATGGGGTTCCGATCTCGGCGGTGAACGAGATCGGCGAAATGCGTCGAGTCACCACGGTACCCGGGGCTCCGAGTTTCATCGAGGGCATAATCAACCTCCGGGGCGCAGTCATCCCGGTCATCGACCTGAGGAAGCAGTTCGGGCTTGAATGCGCGAGTTTGGGCAAGGACTCCCGGATCATCGTCATCGAAGTCCAGGGCCACATACTGGGGGCCATCGTGGACCAGGTCACGGAGGTGCTCCGCATCAAGCTCGCAGAGATTGAGCCCCCCTCGCCGGTCATAATCGGTCCTGGCAGCAGGTTCATCGAGGGCGTGGCCAAAGTCGGAGACAGGCTGATCATCGTGGTGGACCTGACGAAGCTCCTGTCGTCAGGGGAAGCGGGCGACCTCGACAAGGCCACCTGATACCGCAAAGACTCTGTACCGCTGGAGGGGCGCCGGTGATCAGACTTGAGCCAGAGGACCTCGCGCTGTTTCTCTCAGAGGCCGAGGAGGTCCTTGAGAACCTCGAAGAAGGCGTCGTCACGCTCGAGCGGCAGGGCGAATCACCCGCCATCCTCGCAGAACTCTTCAGAGCAGCGCACACGTTGAAGGGCTCGTCCGCCACTGCCGGGTTCGCGCACATCGCGAGCGTGACGCACCACCTCGAAAGCGTGCTGGCGATGGCGCGGGACGGCGAATGCCACCTGGATGCAGGATCGGTGGACCTGCTGCTCGATGCGGTAGACTGGTTGAGGCTCGCCATCGCTGCCATCGGCCAGGGAAACCCCGGCCCCGCTTCGACCACGCTCGTCTCAAGCCTCGAGTCGCTTGTCAGCCTGCTGGGCGACCCTGCGTCGAACACACCAGATACCGTGGCCAGTCAAGAACCCGTCACGGCGGTAGCGTCCGGCCCCGGAGGCCCGGGTGTGGACGGTGTCCAGGCGACCCTCGGGCCGGTGTCCAGCAGGAACATCGTCGTCGAAGTCTCCTTCAGTCCGGGCACCGACATGCTGGCAGTCCGGATGTACCAGGCGCTGGTCAGGCTAGAGGCTTCGGGAAGAGTCAGCGGGTCTTCACCCTCGGCACATGATATAGAGCAGAACAGGATATCTGAGCCTTTGCGGGTGCACGTTGAGACCATTATGGATGGCTCATCTATCGAGTCGCTGGTCCGGGCAGTGCCTGGCGTGGCGACCGTCCAGCTTGTCGAGCAGCCGCACGCCGCCGGCGTGACCGGCGGTGCCGCAGGTTCATTGCCCGCCGAGACGCCAACGCCCCCAGACCCTCTAAACTCCCCAGACGCCACTCCGGACACCGCCCCGGAAGGCTCACAACGGCAACAGGCACCCGGGAAACGGTCCGGGCAACTTGGCCAGAGCGTGAGAGTCAACGTATCGATCATCGACTCTCTCATGAACCTGGTTGGGGAGCTGATCATCGACCGCACGAGGCTATCCGACCTCCTGGCATCCCTGGAGCGGCCAGATGATGAGGGGATCCTCGACGCGCTGCACGCCACGACCGGGCACCTGGGGCGCACAGTGTCGGACGTCCAGGAAAGCATCATGAGGGCGCGCCTGATGCCTCTGCACACGTTGTTCAAGAGATACCCCCGGATGGTGCGCGACCTGGCCAGGCGATCGGCGAAGGAGATCGTCTTCGAGGTCTCCGGAGAGGACACCGAGCTTGACCGGTCGGTCATTGAAGCGCTCGACGACCCGTTGATCCACCTGCTCAGGAACTGCGTTGACCACGGAATAGAGCCGCCCTCCGAACGGCTCGAGACCGGCAAGCCCGCGCACGGCCGTGTGAGCGTATCGGCCAAGCACCAGGAAAGCTGCGTCATAGTGGCGGTCGTCGATGACGGCCGGGGCATAAGCCCTTCGAGAATGCGGTCGGTTGCTGTCAGGAAGGGCCTGTTGTCGGAGGATGAAGCGTCCAGGCTGAGCGATGAGCAAGCCATAGACCTGATATTCATGCCGGGTTTCACCACAGCCACCAAGGTCGACGAGACTTCCGGCCGCGGTGTCGGCCTCGACGTCGTGCGCGCGAACCTCAAGCGTATCAACGGCTCGTTGGACCTCTGGACCGAGACAGGAAAAGGCACGCGCTTCACCATGCGGCTCCCGCTCACCCTTGCGGTGGTGCGGGCTTTGCTCGTGTCGGCGGCGAGAGATGTGTACGCCGTGCCAGTGTCCGCAGTGCAGGAGGTCGTGCCGCTGGGGCCAGGGGCCGTCCGCACGGTGGCCGGTCATGAGGTCATAATCGTGCGCGACGGCACTCACCCGCTTGTCAGGTTATCGCGGCTGCTGGCGGGCGGCGCGCCCGGTGGCGAAGGCCCGGAGGCCCCCTGCCTCTACGCTGTCGTCGTTTCCGCGACCGGGTCGACGGTGGCGTTCGGCGTGGAACGGATCCTCAATGAGCAGGAGATCGTCGTCAGAAACCTTGGCGACCTGCTCAAGAGCACTCCCGGCATTTCCGGCGCGACGATCCTCGGCAACGGCGAGATCGCCCTCATACTCGACGCTCACGCGCTCATGCTTGGTCTCAACAGGAAGGTGTCCTGACCTTTGCGCCCTGCCGTCCATCCCCGTCCGCTCTTGACGCCTTCAGCCAGAATGGGGTGTTATCTGTGACAAAGGTCCTGATCGCGGACGATGCGGCCTTCGTCAGGGCCAGGAACTCCAGACTGTTGTCGGAGGCCGGTTACGAAATCGCTGAAGCGTCCAACGGAGAGGAAGCTGTCAGGCGCTACGGGACCTTCCGGCCGGATGTGGTGCTGATGGACATCACGATGCCTGTGATGGACGGCCTCGACGCCCTCAGGGAGATCAGGCGGCTTGATGATGCGGCCAGGGTGATAATGTGCTCCGCCCTGGGCCAGCAAGCAGTCGTCCTCCAGGCCATCAAGGCCGGCGCAGTGGATTTCATCGTCAAGCCGTTCGCCCCGGAGAAACTGCTTGAAGCCCTGAAAAGACACCTGAATCGAAAGTGACGGAAGGCGGTGCCTGGCATGCAGCGCCACGGCGGAGGGGGCCCGGAGGCGGGTCGGAAGCTGAGAGTCCTGGTCGTGGACGATTCGGCCTTCATGCGTGGAATAGTGTCCAGGATTGTGGACACCGACCCATCGCTGGTTATGGCCGGAACCGCGCGTGACGGGGTCGACGCGGTGCAGAAGGCGCTCGACCTGCAGCCGGATGTCATAACGATGGACGTTGAGATGCCGGCCTCAAACGGGATCGAAGCCACCAGGAAGATAATGGCGCTCCGGCCAACGCCCATCGTTATGCTGTCCAGCCTGACGCGCTCTGGGTCACAGGCCACCGTGGACGCCCTCTCGGCTGGGGCGGTCGACTTCGTCACAAAGCCGACCGGCGCCGCCTCACGAGACTTGCTGGACCTGCAGCACGTCGTGCTGCAGAAAATCCGGGCGGCGCTTCTCACAAGGCCTCGGGCGCCTGCGCCTCCCCCTGTCGCCGACGACTCTTGCGGTGTGGCCAGACCAAGCGACGAGCCTGCGTGGACCATCCTCATCGGCTGTTCGACCGGCGGTCCCGCGGCGCTTGTCGAGCTCTTCTCAGGGCTGGGAGTCTTAAACGCGCGTATCGCGGTGGTGCAGCACATGCCAGAGGGATTCACCCGCGCACTGGCGGCCCGCCTGAACCGGTGCTCAGCGGTGCCCGTGTCAGAAGCTGGAGACGGTCAATTCCTGGAAGCCGGCGCAGCCTACATAGCTCCTGGCGGCAGACACATGCGGATCGACCGCGAACTCAGGGCCCTCCTTGACGACGGGCCACCGTTGCACGGTGTCAGGCCTTCGGTGGACGTCTTGTTTGAGTCCGCCGCGAAGTGGGCAGGTCCGCGCGTGCTTGGGGTGATTCTCACCGGCATGGGGGCGGACGGGGCCAGGGGAATGGCTCAGGTCAAGCGCGCAGGGGGCATGACGCTCGTCGAAGACGAATCGACCTGCGTCGTGTGGGGCATGCCCAGAGCCGCTCTCGCCATGGGAGTTGTGGACGGACGCGCTCCCATCACCGGGATGGCCGGGGCCATCAGGCAGGTTGTGTGCTGTGGCTGACGATGGCACAGCGCCGCCCGGCTTCGAGCTTCTCCGCAGGGTCGTGATGGCCCATGAGGGCTGGGATTTGATGTCCTACCGGCCGCACCAGCTCTTCCGCCGGCTCCGCATACTGACGGCCAGGTCCGGGGCCGAGGGCTTTGCCCAGTATGCTGTGCTGTTGAGGAGACACCCCGAAAAGCTCGGGGAACTGCGCGCGTTCCTCGGTATCAAGGTGACGCAGTTCTTCCGAAATCCCGAGAGATTCGAGTATCTTGAGAAAGAAGTGCTGCCTCTCCTTGCCTGCCGGAACCTCAGGGTCTGGAGCGCGGGCTGCGCGAACGGAGCTGAGGCCTATTCCCTCGCCATGATGCTCGAAGACGTGATACCCGGCGGTTTCGCCGTTCAGGCCACCGACATGGACGAGATGATCCTGAGGACCGCGGATGATGGCTGGTACCCCGCACGCGACGTGGCGCTCGTGTCCGAGGCCCGGAGGCAACGGTACCTTGTCCCGTCAGGAAGAGGCTTCAGCGTCCACCCGGCGCTCCGTGCCGCTGTATTCTTCCGCGCGCATAACCTCCTGTCAAGTCCCTTTCCCCAGGGGCTGGACCTCGTCGCGTGCCGCAATGTGTTGATATACCTCTCCGACGAGGCCAAGGCCAGAGTCGTGGGCGGCCTCAGCAGGTCGCTGAAGCCGGGAGGTTTCCTGTTCGTGGGCAGCACCGAGAGCATCCTGAACTCGGCATCCGCCGGGTTCGCGCCGTGCGGGCCGTTCTTCTACCGCAAGATGGCGTGAGGTGGGTTCCCGGGGCGCTGCCGGTGGGAGGGGTGCATGTCCACGGGTTGTTGCGCGAAGTCAGAAGTGCTAGAATCCAGTTGGAAGCCTTCGGGGAACGGTGAGGGCGCAATAGCGCCCGATTCCTGACCGGCGGTGATGCCCGCAAGGGACAAGTCCGACAGCCCCATCGGTTGAGTCCGGTGAGATCCCGGCACCGACAGTACAGTCTGATTGGGAGAAGGCCTGGTCACCGGCGATTGCCGGTCCAGAAGCACTCCCCTGACATGCCCCGGAAGGCTCCGGGGCAGTTCGTTTTTCCGGCTCGAAAGAGCACAAGGAGGGTAGTGTATTGATCGGGACAAGGCTACTTGTGACATCGGCCCTGTTCGCCGCGCTGATCACGGTCGGCACACTTCTGCCCAAAATCCCCGGGCCGACCGGCTATTACCACCTGGGAGACGGGTTCATCTACACCGCGGCGATCGTGCTCGGGCCGGGCCCGGCGGCCGCGGCTGGGGCGCTGGGCTCCGCACTGGCCGATTACCTGGGCAACGCGGCCCACTGGGCGCCCTGGACGCTGGTGATCAAAGGGATCGCCGGCTATGTAGTGGGCGCCGTCGCCCTTGGCAAGCCCTCCCGGAGGCTCGTGGCGATGGTGCTCGGAGCCGCGATCACGGTGGTGGGGTACACCATCGCCACGGCGGTCATCTACGACCCGCGCGCTGCGCTGGTGGAAACCGCGGGCAACATCGCCCAGACGGCTGTCGGTATCATCGTTGCGCTTGCGCTGATCCCGGCGGCATCAAGAGCTTTCAAGACCTCAAGGTGATTGCCGGTCCTGTTTTCTCGACCTGAACAGCTTGATGTAGGAGTCGGCGTAGATCTCCTGGTTCAGGAGTATCCTCGCGGTCGCGATCGCGTCAAGCAGTGAGTCGTCAGAGACATCCAGGATCGCTGCATCGAGCCCGACAGCCATGGCCATCACCAGGAAGGTCCTGTTGATCAGCGACCGGTCAAAGGTCCTCTGCGAGATGTTCGAGAGCCCAACCACGGTGCGAGGCGGTGGGTTCGAGAGCATCTTGACGGCAGAGATGGTCTTCAGCGCCTCAGAGGCATGCTCCTGAGCTACCCCGACGGGCAGGAGCAGGGGGTCTATCAAGAGGTCGTCGGCAGGCAGCCCGAACTCGTCCGCCGCGGCGACGAGTTCCATGGCGAGGGCCATCCGGGAGTCGGCGTCTCTGGGTATGCCCCGCTCGTTCATCGTGAGGCCTATGACCCGTGCCCCGAACTTGTGCGCCACGGGGAAAAGCGACTCGATCCTCCCGCGTTCAGCCGAGCAAGAGTTGATGATGGAGCCTTCGCCTCCGATCTCCAGCCCGGCGCGTATCACATCCGGATCCGGCGAGTCAAAGCACAGTGGGCAGTCCGTGACTTCGCGCACCGTGAGAGCCAGCCATTTCATGGCTTCGACCGGGTCGCTTGAAAGGGTGCCGACGTTCAGGTCGAGATAGTCCGCTCCCTGGCCGGCCTGGCGCAAGGCCCAATCCCTAACCGGTTCCGGATTCCTGTTCTTGACGGCTCTGCCTATGTCTTTGTAGGTGCCGTTGATGCGCTCGCCTATGAGGATCAACACCAGTCACTCCCCTGCTTGTGTCTGTCCGCCGTCCGATGGGTCGTCTTGCTTCTCTTCTTTTTCCTGCGATTGCCGCCAGAGCGTATCGATGTGGGTTCTCACCTGCGCTGCAGCCTCCACATCTCTCATCACCACGATGTGAGCGCCTGCCCCCAGCAGCGCAGATGCCGCGACCGACTCCCAGAGCGTCCCCCGCCGTCCCGGATCACCCCAGGCGACCGTTTCCGGTCCGGATACGGACGCCTCCTTGAGCTTCCAGGTCTCCTTGCCGACGAAGCACACGACGGGACAGGCGAGCATCCGGTCACCAGACAGCGCGGCAAGCCGGGCCTTTTCCATTATGGAGTATGTGTACTCGATCCCGTAGCCCAACCCACCCGTGGTGGGGTCGATCAGGATACGGTTAAGCGGCAGCCCTGCCTCAGATATGAGGATGTTCAGCTGCTTGCATATGTTGATGTCGATGGGCGACTCCGCAACGATGACATGCCCGTGGTCTATGCAGGCCCTGGTCAGCGGCGCGTAGTTGTCCTGCGTGGCGCTCCCCAGAGCCAGGTTTTCACCCTTGAACCGCTCGGCTATGGCGGGCAAGATCGCGTTGTCGATGTCCGGGCGGCCGGTTCCTGCCACCATGACGGGCAGTTCCACAGAGCAAACCACATCCTCGACCGCGCGAAGAGCGTCCAGAGCCAGAGACTCATCCGCACTCTCCCGCTCCGCAATCCTGATGCACACGAGGCCGGCTCCGCCGTCGGCTGCCCGTCTGGCCCATGCTCCCGGACCAGCGGCCGCGGCGCTTCCCGCCTTCTTGACCAGGGCATCCGGCCACGAAGACGCGCGCTCAGGAACCTCGATGGCGATGAGCGGCCTGTGCGCCGCTCTGGACTCAAAGTGGTAGTAGGGCAGGCTGGCGTCGCCACCGACAGAGACGGGGCGGCGCGTCCCAATGTTCACAGCTGCTATCCTGCCCCTGTGTCTCTCGATCTGAAGATGCAACCGCGAAACCACCTCTCCTGCCCCTACCGGCCTGGATACCTGTCACGCTGGCTGGGGAACTCCTTAAGGTCCGTGTGCGGCAGGAACATCGCCTTCACGAACTGGTCAAGGAAACGAGGATGCCCGACAAGATCCAGGTAGGTGACGCGCCTGGCGATCTCTTCGGCCTGAGAAAGGGTGCCGGGCGACCTGGCGCAGGCGGCCGCGCCCTGCAACGAGCTGTTGCCGATGACTCTGAACCTTGACCGAGGAAGGTCCGGCAACAACCCAATGGCGACGGCGCTCTCGATGTCTATGGAGCTTCCGAAGCCTCCCGCCACCAGCACTTCGGCCAGCGAGTCAAGTCTCGTGCCCAGTTCTTCTTCGAGTGTCTTCATACCTGCGTAGACGGCGGCCTTGGCCCTCATCGCAGTCAACACGTCCCGATCCCAGATGGTGATCTCTTCACCCCAGTTTGATGTGGCCAGGCGTAGCCTTCCGGGTGCTTCCGGGCCACCAGCGGCGCGCCCGGCTCCTCGGAAACGGCCTGACCTGTCGATGATGCCGGCAGCGAGCATCGACCGCAGGGCAGAGATGAGCCCGGAACCGCAAATCCCTTCAGGGTCACGTTGCCCTATCACACTGCACTGGACTGTCATCGTTTGCGGGTCCACGCTCACCGCGTCTATCGCCCCCGGCCCAGCGGGCATCCCCCAGGTGATGCCGCCGCCTTCGAACGCGGGCCCGGCGGAGCATGAAAAGGCCACCAGCCAGTCTCTGCAGCCGAGCACCATCTCGCCGTTCGTCCCGAGGTCCACCAGAAGCCGCACTTCGGGGTGTTCGGACATACCGCTGGATAGAATGCCGGCGACCACGTCGCCTCCGACCCAGCCCGCCACCACCGGGAAGACCAGCGCGGGAAGATCGCCGCCCAGGTCCAGCCCCAGGGCGGCAGCGCTGCTGCTGTGTGCCCTCGTCGCCCAGTCGCCCAGGCTGTCGTGGCGGACGGGTTCCAGGTCCAGGCCCAGAAGAATCCGCAGCATGGTGGTGTTCCCCGAGACGACGGCACGGACGATTCGACCATTGGGCAGGCCGTCGAGCAGAGATATGGTCAGGTGGTTGATCTCCTCAACCACTGCATGGCGCATCTCGGCCAGGCCGGTTGGGTTCTGCTGCGCATAGTTGATCCGGGTGATGACGTCATCACCGAACGCCACCTGCGGGTTGAAGACCGATCTCGTCGCGAGAGCGCGCCGGTTGCCAGGTTGGCATGAGTCATCGACAGGACCGGCTCTGACCAGGGAGAGCGAGAGCGTCGTCGTGCCGATGTCCACTGCCAGCGCCACATCCGTCTCCGGCCCAGCCTGGGATGTCTCTGGCATGGGGCTACGAACCCGAGAACCGGGCCGCGCGCCCGACACCTGTGAGCGCCCGGGCGTCACATGGCGGGAGACCGGAACGCGGTTGGAGAGCGGAACGCGGCTCGAGACAGGCACGAACACCGTGACACTGTGCTCGACAGCATAGTCGCACGCGAGCACCCATTGGCCGTCCACCCTGACGCGGCACTGCCCACAGGTCCCGTGCCCGCCGCAGTTGCCCCTCACAGGAACGCCCGCACTGAGAAGCGCTCTCCGCAGCGACGTTCCCTTCGCCACGGCAGATACCGTGCCTTCGGGCAGGATCCTCAGGGACGCGCCCGCCGCTTCATCCATCTCTCAGAAACCTTTTCCTGGCAAAGGCGGGGATGCCGGATGCCTCCTGGGGCCCCACCAGCACCTTCCACCCGGTCAGTTCCTGAAGCGCGGGTGCCATCGTCGCCACGTACCCAGGGATGACCGCCACTTTCGTGTCCAGCATGTCGCCCGCGCCGGAGGTCTGTATCGCTTCCGCAACGTGCTCTGCGCCGAACTTGCCTGCGGCCCACGCGGTGAGCACGGATGTTCCGCCGGTATCCACAGGCAGTACGTAGCTGGGAATGCGCGATGCCTGCACTTCGTTCTCAACGCTATAGAAAGTGAGCGAGTAGTTGGTCGTGATGTAAAGAGGCGAGTTGCGGCCGGGGTCGCCGGTCCGGCGCAACGTCGGTTCGACCTGGACCGGTCTCTCGGGATCGCTGTAAAGGTCGTGTCTCCACGTGAGAAGAGCGAGCATGGCCTCGGCAGGAAGAAGTGGCACAACGAGCACGCCTGCGTAGTGCGATATCAGACCGGCTGCCTGTAAAGCAACCTGATCACCGTGGCGCTCTTCCAGCCGGGCGTCCGCCCTTGCAAGCAACGGGTGGCCAAAGACTCTCATGGCCTTCTTGAGGGCGAGCCTCCTGGCCTGGATCAGGCAGAACAGGGTCTCGTAGTGTGACGCGCAGTCGAACTCGAGAACCAGCCTCCCCACACCCCGGCGCCCGGATGCCTGCACGAGAGCGCTCATCTCGTCGAGGCCTCTCGCGCGCAACACGACCGCGCAGCCGGCGCGATCCAGGCGCGATGCCCCCACAAGCTGTGCCTCGGCCTCGACCGGCCCAACCAGGGCGCCCGCCTTCCCCAGGTCGTCTTGCAGGGGCTGGAGAGTGTCCAGGTTGGCTTCGAAGAAGGGGATCAGGCCGAGGCGGATCGCCAGATCAAGTGCTTTACGCGCCTGCCCGGTCGTCGAAGGGCGCAGCACCAGGCCTTCTGCCCGGTAGGCTTGTCCGACCCGCTCGTACCGAAAAGATGCGACACGCGTGGCTAGGGCCTCGATGGGCTCGCATTCGCCCACACCCGCGTGCCGCGTAGCCCCTCCCCCATCTCGCTCATCAGCACCGGTATCGTCTATGTCCACAAACACAGGCGGCTGGTTGACAAACCGCTTCTCATGCCGGAAAAGCACGGTCTCGCCACCGGCGGCGGCTTTCGCATCCCCGCTGCCGAGGCTCACCTGCCGTATCGGAGGCTCAGACGCCGCCATCAGGCGTGCTTTCGCCTCATCCGAGAGGTGCGGGCAGAGGCCATAGGACGATTTGCCCGACGCTACCTGCATGGCAAAACCCAAGCATGTCGGCGTGCCGCAGTCGCCGCAGTTCGTTTTCGGCAGCAGTTTGAAGACGTCGAGTCCAGTCAGCGCCAAGATTGAGTCCCCCTGGTGATTCCGGCGCAATTGCAGCGCATGCTTGGTTTCAAGTATAACGCTTAGCGCTCTGGATTTGAAGGGAAGCATCTCCGGGAGTGCTGGCGTGCGGTCTAGGCTTCGGTGTGGCCTGCTCGTCCGGATCGACGCAAACCTCGACGGCCGCGCTCCGGGCGATCGCGATCAGGCATCCACCGAGGTCGATCATAACGGGGCCTCGCAGCGGGAACGTGTCCACCACTGTAAACCTCCGGCCGGCAAACAGACCGATGTCGCTGAACAAGGACGCGTTGGTTGGCGCGATGTTCTTAACGACGTACCGGCGGCCCCGCTTGCACGCATCGAGCAGCAACAAACCACCAGGGCACGCATTCGCTCAGGAGTATTATCAGGAAAGGATGATGTTGAGCGCCGTGGCTACGAGCACCGGCAGCGCGGCCCCAATCATAAATATGACGGCAGTCCTCTTGAGGCCAATCTCACGCAGTGAAAGGGCAGTCACGGGCATGCACGGGAAGCTTGTGCAGACCATGGCGCATGCGATCGTGGCTTCACGCGCGGACAGGTCCAGGTTCAGGAGCACGACCGGCGCGAGGTAGCGCTGGAACGCGGTGACGAGCACACCTGCGAGCGCCTCTGCCCGGACGCCCAGGACCGGGAGTGTGGCGGCGCTGATCGAGGGCGGCATGTTGAACACGCCGCTTTCCACCAGAATCCTGACCACGATGTTCATTCCCAGCAGCACGGGCAGCACGTGGGTGAAAAACCCCGCCATCCTCGACCAAGTCTTGGCGGCCACATTGGACAGGACGGGCAGGCGGAGCGGCGGCAGCTCGATGATGAGCGGGACCGGCCGGCCAGACAGGAACCGGTTCGCGCCCAGGCCCAGCCCCGCGAATACCACAGCCAGAGTCAGAAACACAACGACCAGGTCGGCCCCGAACCTCGCTGCCACAGCTGTGACGATGCCCAGGGTGGCGGCGCACGGCACCGCGATCGCCAGCAGTAGCACGACTGTCACCCTCTCGCGCGCTCCCGGGAGGAGCCTTGAGGCCAGCACGGCCGGGCTCCGGCATCCGAGCCCAAGGGCGAGCGGGATGACCGACTGCCCGGGCAGCCCTATCAACGAGGCCGCCGCGTCACTGGCGGCGGCAAACCTGCTCAGGAGGCCTGAGTCCTCGAGAAGCGCCATCATGACGTAAACCATGGCCATGGACGGCATCACCGTCCCGAATGGCACCATGAGCCCTTCGGCGATCCCTCTAGCGAGCGTGGTGGCCCCCGGCGCATCGCCCATCACCAGCCGGGCCAGGCTTTCCAGCCAGTACTGGACGGGCCTGAACACGGTCGCGGCAGCGCTCTCCGATACGCGTATGCCGTACGCGACGCCGAGCACTGCGGTGTAGACGCCCAGCACGAGCGCCACCATCACGGCCACCGGGTTGTCCAGACGGCCCCGCCTCCGGCGTCGGGCGTCCGGGGCCGATACGGTCGACGCAGCAATCTCTCGCGCCCAGGTCCTCCGGCCAAGCAGGGTGAGCGGCTCGCCTGAGGGTGATAGCGAAGCCGCAGCCCTGCCCTGCAACGTATCGAGTGCGCTCTTGAGCAAGCCCCGGTTGGCCGCCGGGGCCAGATCGAGGCAGGCGTCCCCCATCTCCACCAAAGCCACCGACCAGGCGCGGCTCCTGCTCAACCCGCGGGAATCCAGCACGGAGGCTAGGTCGCTGATCAGGGGCTCGATGCCCGGCACAGTGAGCGGGCGCGCCCTCTCGTGGCGCCGGCTTTCGATTTCCTTCAGGAGTGCGGCGAGGCCCCAGCGGCTGGCGGCTGATACTGGGACCACTGGAACGCCGAGCATGTCGCCAAGGCGCACATGGTCGATCTTGATGCCCAGTGGTCCGAGCCTGTCAGACTGGTTGAGCGCGATGATCACCGGAAGGCAGAAATCCAGCAACTCGAGAGTGAGGTAGAGGTTGCGCTCGAGGTTCGTGGCGTCGACGACGTTGATTATGGCATCCAGGTTCTCTGTGAGCAGAATCCGCTGTGTCACTTGCTGGTCCGGCGAACCGGCGCGGAGGCTGTAGGCGCCAGGTGTGTCAATCGCCTGCACACCCGGTATGGTCCGTATCTTCCCCCTGGTGACTTCGACCGTGGTGCCGGGGTAGTTCGACACAAACGCGCCGGCGCCCGTGAGCCTGTTCATAAGCAGGCTCTTGCCGACGTTCGGCTGGCCCACGAGCGCGATGCGCGCCAAATGCCCCACCTCCGCCTGCCTGCACCCTTACGCAGTGAATACGTATTCCGCGGGAGGGAGCCGGATGACGGCTGATGCGTGGCCCGTCCGGGCTATGCCGGAGGCGCTGAAGACACCATTGGAGGGACGGGCTGTTCTGGCAGGTCTGGCGGGGCGGCAGCGGGTTCGGGCTGGTACTCGACCACAGCGGGCCTCCGCTGCATCCAGGCCCACACCGCGAGCGACACAAGCGCAAGCGCGACGCTGCCGACCTGCGCGGCCGTAAGGGCGCCGATGCGCACGTCCACCTCACGGTAGAACTCGACGCCAAACCGCACGACGGAATAGAGCCCCAGGAAAGCCAGGAACACCTGCCCATCATGTTTCCGCCGGGTCCTGTACCACCAGAGAAACCCGAAGATCGCCAGGTCAAGCACAGACTCGTAGATCTGTGTGGGGTGACGCCAGCCGGGCGCGAAACGGGTCTGCACTGCCCATGGAAGCGTGCACAGCACGCCATAGCAGCAGCCGGCGAGAAGGCATCCCCACCTGGCGATGCTGATCCCGATCGTAAGCGAAGGCGACAGTGTATCGGCGAGCCGCCAGAACGACGTCTTCTGCCTCCTGGCAAACCAGAGGGCGGTGAGCACTCCCCCAAGCAGGCCGCCGTGGATCGCCAGGCCGCCGTCGCGGATGTTCAGGATCGTGGCCGGCGCAGCCATGTACTCGCTCAGCCGGAACGCCACGTGGAACAGCCTCGAGACGATGACGGCGACCACCAGCGTCAGGAGCAGGAAATCGAAGAAGCGCTCTCTATCAAGGCCCTTCCTGTCCGCCTCTCTGGCGGCCAGCAGCGAACCGGCCAGGAACGCCAGCCCCAGCATGAACCCATAGCTGTACACCGTCAGCGGGCCAATCTTGACTAGCTCCGGACGCATGTCTCCTCTCCCCTCCCGGCGAGTCTACTCCATGACTCTGTAACCCGCAGTCTCAATGGCCTTCTTCACCTGGTCAGGCCCCGCGAGCGCAGGGTCGAACGTCGCCTTTACGGTCCTTTTCTCCAGGTCCACGTCCACGCCCCCGACACCGGGAACCTTGGAGACCGACTTCTTTATCGCCATCACGCAGTGCATGCAGCTCATGCCTTCGACCTTGAACACCTTGTCCATCTTCAGTCACCTCCCGTGTGGCAGTGCTGGAAACACCACCCTCAGCAGGTTATTCTTCGCCACATTGGATAGAGAAAACCTTCTTACGGGGAGACTAGCAGCCGGAGGTGTAACACCTTGGTGAGGAAGGCACTACCACTGGTGCTCGCGCTCTTTGTCGGGCTTGCAGCGGGCGCCGTGGCTCAGGACTATGGGGTTTTCGACCAGGCAAAGCAGATCCCGGAGCTGTTCCAGAGAGCGGTCCGGCCCCCCGCGCCGACGGTCCCCGCGCCCGTGCAACCGGATATGAAGGACCTGATCAGGGACTTGCTGGGATCCAAGGATATCCAGACGATGATCCAGTCCCTGATGAAAGACCCCGCCATCGACCTCAAGGCCATATCCGAGTCGGTGGCCAGGTACGTATCAGAATCGCCTGAGTTCCGGCAGGCCATGGCCCAGCAGTTGCAGCAGGTCGACACGCGAAAGGTTCTCGTGGAGGCCTCCAGGTCTCCGGAGTTCCGCCAGGCGCTGCGTGAGATACTTCTCTCTAAGGAATTCCAGAAGATCTACAGGGACATAACTCTCGAAGTGCTCAAGACGCAGAAGCCCCAGTAGCAGGCCCCGGCCGGCTGGCACATGCACAAGCCGGCCGGCCTTTGAGCCTGTCTCCACAGACATCTTGCAGCAGACGCTCTTCCTAGCTCGGCCGGCGTACCGGCTGCTCGCCTTTGATTGCCGCGACGAAGTCCATGCATTCCTTTACGTCCGGCTCAAGCCCCTCCACCAGGATGACGACAGAGCCCTCCGAACCCGCGATGCCGCCGCTCGCCATCTGAGTCGCCTCAACGTTGAACAGCGTCTCAAGCGCCTGGATCTCGGTCACCACGGTCGCGTTGACCAGGGGCATGAAACCCACGGGATAGCCGTCGAGAGTATGCTTGACGCGGCGTACTCCCGAATAGGCTTCGGCGGCGTCGAGCACCGACGGGATGAGCTTCTCGAGGCCCACAGGCACGATGAGCTGTGCGCCCAGGGCCACGACCGGGCCGAGGACCGCGCCGATGGTGCCGCCGACGGGGTTCCCAAGCAGAATGCCTGCATACCCGTCTGCGTCAACCGCGTTCGCGCCCTTGATGACTACGTCGCCTGCCTTCAGGTCTTTCAAGGCATCTTGCCAGGGAATCTCCAGGCGCACGCCCTTATCCAGCACGAAAGTGGCCAGCCTGTTGGGCCCGCCGCTGCCCCCGAGTTTGCCGTCGACTATCCTCCCGCTGATGAATTCCTCCCGCTGGAACGGCTCGCCGAGTATCTCTTCGGCGATGTAGGCGTTCGTGCTTCCTGTGCACAGGACAACCCTGCCGTCCTGCAGCGCTGCTTCGACCTCCGGCATTGCGACGACGCCCTTGGCGATGAGCCGTTTCGATTCGGAAGGTGTCAGCACCAAAAGACCCGATGAGTACTCTGTGTTGTCGCCCAAACCTGTCGCCTCCTTGGTGGTTCTGCCCGGCGCCTCCGGTCAGAACCATTCGATATGTGGCTCGAGCCCTGCTCGCTGCCACCACCACACGTAGTCTTCTCTGTTCAACGGAAACCTGCCCACCGCCGCCACCGCTGAGGCGTCCAGCACGTTGGCGCCGAACGTACGTCCCTCCAACGGCGAGACCATGGTGCACACGGCCCGAGCCCCGCGTTCCCTCAGGAGATCCCTGTCCTGTGCTGTCGTCGACGTTGTCACGATGATTTTACCCTGCAGCGAATGTGGCATGTAGCGCCTGATGAAGTGGAAATCGCCTGCCACCACAGCCGCGGAGCGCCACACCCAGGCGAAACCCGGGGTTCTCGCCTCCTGGGCGGCGCCTGTCGGGTAGAGCCGCCTCAAAGGAAGGTGACACAGCCCCCACATGGTCAGCCCTGCCGCGGCCGCGAACCACCTCAGCCCTGGGAACAGCACAGGCAGGCCCAGCGCGAAAACCGCGTCTCCGACCATCACTGTGGCGCCTGCTGCCTCAAGAGCTTCGCCGAGGCCCCAGCGGTCCAACGCCGAAATGAGCAGGACCTTCTTGCCCCTCAGCTGTACCCCGTTCCGTTCAAGGTACGCGGGCAGTCCGCGCTCGAAGGTGTCCTTGAACCCCGAACCGTCCACGACAGGCGTCCTGCGTGCAACGCGGGCAATGGTCTGCCCGTCGCGGCATGCATAAAGGCGCGGTCCCACCCGGTACGCGAGGTTCGCACCGCCCAGCCCGATCGCATCCACATGCCCGTCAAGATGCTCGACCATCCTCCGGGCCTGCTCAAGGTCGCCCTCTGTGCCAACTCTCCTCAGCCGGAACGGGACGCCCCCGAGGGTGGCCTCGATGTCGAAGTCGCCCCGGGCCGACCCCAGGCTCACACTCACCACCGTCTTCACGTGGGGCGCCGTCGCGCTTCAACACGGGGAAACCACGCGGTCCCCTGGTTCGCCCAGCGGAGAGCGACCAGGTAACCCAGCGTGACCACGAGACTGAGAACCGGGGTATAGATGCTGATGGACCGCAGGTGCTCCTGGAACGGCAGGAACGGGTGGAACCCCCAGACATAGTCCATGTAGTCGTTGAACAGCAGCCAGGCGCCCCCGGCGATAATGTACCGCGCCCGCGGCGCGAACACCCGGAAGAACAACAGCGCCTCGAGGGCCATCCCGGCGTGAGAGGCGAACAGGAACACTTCCTCCCAGTAGGCGAACCCACGCGCGGCCCAGGCCTGGACGAAGATGAGGAGCGTCCAGATACCGTACTTCGTGATCGTCGCATAGCTGATGCCTTCGAGCAGAGGGTACCTTCGCCCATAGTAGATGGCGACCAGCATTATCCCGAAGACCAGCGTCGAGAAAGGCGAATCGGGCACGATGGGCCAGAAGACGAGTCTCGTCTCAGACAGCTGGACTTTGTACCAGTTGAACCCGTACACGGCGCCCAAGAGGTCGACCCAGATGAGCAGCGCCACAAGCCGTTTGTCATCCGGTACGTGCACAAACCATGAGAGCAGTCGCTTGATCATCGTACCTCCGGGCATCACACGAATCGCTCCTGGTATGTTCAACCAACGCACGAGCCAGTCCTCTGTCTCAAGCAGTAGTATTGCCCGGCCCCGCAGCCCGCACTGGGCCGAGCCCGGTGGCGCGACCTGTGCCGCGACCGCCGGCCCGGCCTTCCGTCATCCTGTGGAGCCCGGCGCCAGCACGTCGACCGTCACGGACCGGACATATGTGTCGGTGCGCCAGGTCCCGGACTTGCCCGGTCCGGTGAGCGACCGGACCTTGACGGTGACTCTCACCGGGAAAAGCCCGGGCTTGTTCCACGTCACCTGAAAGCGCCGCCCCGGCTCCACCGACACAACCTCGATAACTGCCTCGTCAGGCGGTTCGACCGATACCTCTATCGTCGCGGGCTTACCGGTGATCCACTTCTTCGGAGCGATGATCCGTATGACCGGACGCGGGGCGAAGGCGGCATCACCAGCCGGGTCCAGGTCCACGGTCTCACTGGGTTTGGACGTCTCGACGCTCCACTGGTGCCTTTCCACGATGAGCCCGGCGGAGTCCTTGGCTGTCGCTATGATGGTATGGCGCCCTGCTTCGGCGAACACGTGCCCGCCCGCACCCGGCGGGTCCGCGGGCGTGCCGTCTCCGAAGTCCCATTCCCAGGCTGCTCCCTCCCATCCCGCCTCCGCCTGTGCGGCACGTCTGTTGGTCGCCGCCAGCGACGGCCATGTGGTTCCGGCGTCCACCTGCTCCGAGGCCGCCTGCTTGCCAGGCTGCCTGGATTGCGAATTCCCCGCCTGGACCGGTTGCGCCACAGCAGTGCCCGTGGCCACGGCCTTCACGGTGTAGTCCACCGTGCCTTTCTGCTCTCTGAGGTGAGTGCGGTCGTCAGTCTCCACCCTGAGACCTATGGTGACCTCCAGCACCTCCTCACCGAAACGGGACACGGAGAACTCGTCCATTCCACCGAGCCGGAACCGGTCCGTTTCGCCGGAAGCCTTCTTGATGTCCACCCAGGTGGCGTACCGGCCACCTCTTGCGAGCTTGACCTCAAGGTCGCACGGGGCATGCGTCTTCTCGGATGAGACGCAGATGTACCGGGGCCGCCAGTCGGAGATGGCAAGGTTGCCCGAGTTCGACCATGAGACCATCCTTGGGCCTTCGCGCCACTCGGGCTCGAGTTCGATGTCAGGTTTCCTCCCGGCCAGTTCGGTGACTATTTCCGACACCAATCTGGGCTGGGACAGAAGGGCCCCATGGAAGAGCGTTGCCCCGCTTGAAACCCCGTAAACGTCATCGGCTTGCGGCGTTATGTATGAGGATTCAAGTTCGACCGCTATGTCGTTGGCATCGACGGTTTTCCAGATGGCCCCGGCAATATTGGCGGACTTGGCGGCGTAAATGAGGTACCGGGGGCGAGTACCCTCAGGGGCCGGCCGGCCCCTCGCGCTCTCGACGCGCTCGTTGAGCCGTGCGAGATACCAGTTGGCGGGGAGAGCATCGTACAGCACTCGCCCACCGGACCGGCCGGACGAGAACTTCAGGCGTTCCTCGACCATGCGCAGGATCGCAGGCTCCTCAACGTCGATCCCGAAGAGTTGGGCGGGCGCCTTGAAGAGCAGGCCTTTGAGTCCGGTAACGAGCCTTTTGATCAGTGGGTCCGCCAGTCTCATCAACACTTCCCGGACCAGCGCAAGCGGCAGGCTCCATCCACCCTTGGGAGCGGGCGTTACGAGCCTTATCAGGGAGGAAGGCGCTTCCTTCTTCCTGAGGTAGTTGTTCCTCCCCACGTTCAGCGCGACGTACTCGTAGTACGAACCGGTGAGCCCATCCTCGGGCGACACGTCGGCGGGACTGGACGACAAACGAGCAGGCTCACACGGCACGGCAACGTGGCCAGCTGCCGGCCCCGCTGCCGGCCCGGCCTGCGCGGGCGCCGGGCCGATCAACCTCGAGTAAACGTCAGCCTTTGAGCAGGCGATCCACTCCTCGAAGGTCTGGCCGCTCGTCCCGAGCCCCGCGGGCCCCCACGTGCGCTGCCGGGCGAATTCCGCGTACAACGGCTCATATGTGTCTCGAGCCCGCGACGCCACGAACTCCTGCCTGCCCTCCGGCGCCTTGCCCTTGGCCCCAAGGGATAGCCCTTCGTGGTACAGCACCTGGCGTTCGAGCGCGGCGGCAGAGGCGGCAAAGGAGCCATGGTTCGGCGGCGAGATCATGACAAGGTTCTGCACGTCATCCGCGTAGCGCGGCTCGTCCAGGTACTTTCGTGATACCAGACAGCCCATGCTGTGCGCGATGATGTCGACCGACGGGCTGCCCGTCAGTCGCCTGACCTGCTCCACGAAGCCGGCGAGGTCTCTGGAGATTTCAACGTAGTCGCCGCTTGGACGCGAGGAGTAGTCGAACGCAAACAGGGTCGCGCCCTCCTCGTAACCTGCGTCGATCAGCCACCGGTAGAAGGAACGTTGTTTCTGCCAGCCGAAGGTCTTCTCCTTGCTGCCCCCGAGACCGTGTACCAGGATGGCAGGTCTGGGCGGAGCCCCCTCAGCCGTGCGGGCAGCCGCACGCGCCGGGCCAGCTGTGTGAGGACAAGCCACGACAAGGAGTTGCACAAGAAGAGCCGCCAGGGCCTGCGCCTTCCTCACGGGGTTCACCGGCCTCTGGGCCTCCCCACCCAGCTTGTGTCCCAGACGCCGTAGTTGCAGAATGAAACCCGTGAGGCTTGCTCATCGAGCCTGGCCAGCTCTTCGAGCAGAGCTGCGTTTTCCGCCATCTCTTCGATGAGTATCACTTGGCCATCCTGCCTCCGGGCGATCACGTTCCAGGATTCCCCTGCAGACAGGACCTTTGATGTGCCCCCGATCTCGATCTTGACAGCGCCGCCGGGTGTCACGACCGCGATCCGGTACGTGTGGTCGAAGAGGCCTGGGCCGGCACTCTGTCCGACGTGCCCGGTAAGCGATGACCTTGCTGTCTGCAGGAGCCTCTGGGCGGCGACAACTCCAGCGAAGGATGTCTCTCTGATGACGCAGACCTGGGTTGCAGCCCAGGGCAGTGCTCCTCGAGCCACATAGAGACGGTCGTTGTCCAACACCATGACCTGCTCTCGTGCGCCGTCGCTGTATGTGCCCGGGGCAGGCGGCGCGCCGGGCCCTTCACCGGAGCCTGCCTGAGTATGGGTGTTGGCTTCGTAGACGTAGAGGAGGACGAACTTGCCCAGACCGGTCTGCCTTGGGAGAACCCCTGAGAGGCGGAGCGCCACAAGAAGGGAAATGGCCAAAAGCACGATCAGAATCCCGCGGTTCAAACGAAAGGAGCGCCTCCTTACCAGCGCCCCTTGAGAGTATTCGGCACGGTGCTTACAATTCCTGCCAGCGTCAAGCGCGAGCGGAAAGTGTTTTGACCCACGCGACTACCGGTTCTTCAGCAGCGCCAGAGCGCTTTCCACAAGTCTCCTGTTGTTGGCGTAGTGCTCTATCTCCAGCACTCGCTCCAACGGCACCCATACCGCCTCTTCGATTTCCGATGCCTCGGCCCGGATCTCCATGGAGACGGCCTCCACCAGGAAGTAGTCCACGACCTTGTGCACGCGGTCTCCTTCAACGTTCGTGTACCAGTAGGTCGTGCTCCCGATGGCGCACTCGATGGTCCCCGTGATCCCTGTCTCCTCTCGAATCTCGCGAAGAGCGGCCTCTTCGGGTTGCTCGCCCGGCTCGATGATGCCCTTAGGCAAGGTCCACCGGCCGAACCTGTCGCGTATCAACAGCACATCGGTGCCCTGACCTGTCCTGCAGTAAGCCACTCCACCCGCCGAATGCTCTCGAATCACTCAATCATCCCTCTCCTCTGCTCCCGAGCCATGCAAAACAGCCTGAACACTTGTGCCGTGGTCGCCTCTATGTTCTCGGCAGCCGCCCCCATCGCCTCCCGGAGCGATACCGGGCCCGCCAGCGCCGGGAACACGGCCTCGATTCCCGCGGCATGAATCTCGTCCAGCGGACCCACATATGAACCGACGATGGCGACCACAGGCACGCCCAGGCGGCGGGAGATTCCTGCCACACCCTGGGGCACCTTCCCCATGAGTGTCTGCCTGTCCATCTTGCCCTCGCCAGTGATGACGAGGCTGGCTCCTTGGGCTTTCTCTGCCAGACGCACCACGTCGCTGACCAGCTCTGTGCCCGAACGCAGTTCGGCGCGCAGGAATACCATAAGCCCGGCTCCCAGACCGCCTGCGGCACCCGCTCCCGGCACAGAGGCCACGTCAATATGCAGGTCATGCTCCACGACTTCCGCGAAGCGCCTGAGCGCCCTATCCAGGATTTCGACTTTCTCGGGCGTCGCACCCTTCTGTGGCCCGTAAATTGCAGCCGCTCCCCGGGGGCCGTAAAGCGGGTTGTCGACGTCGCAGGCGACGGTGACTTCCAGCTCCCGGATCTCCGGCGGCATGCAATCGAGGGACACGCGCTCAAGCCTCAGAAGCTCCGCGCCCCCCGGTCCGAGCGGTTGGCCCGTGGAGTCCAGCAGGCGCGCCCCAAGAGCCTGCGCCATGCCGGCTCCTCCGTCGTTCGTCGCGCTGCCGCCGATGCCGATGACGATCCGCCGGATACCCTGCCTCACGGCGTCGGCGATCATCTCGCCTACACCGTAAGTCGTGGTCACGAGTGGATCCCTCAAGTGCTCCGGCACCAGCGGTAGTCCTGCCGCCGCAGCCATCTCCATGACTGCGGTCCTCTTGTCGCCAAGGATTCCATACCGTGCTTCCACAGGCGTGCCGGTAGGACCGGTGACCTGGACAGCACGGATGGTGCCGCCCGTCGCCCCGGTCACGGCTTCGACTGTGCCCTCCCCGCCGTCCGCCATGGGAACTTCGACCACCGCCACCCGTGGGTCGACTCCGAGGATGCCACGCTTCATCGCGGCGGCAACACGCACGGCGTCAAGGCTGCCTTTGAACGAATTGGGCGCTACAACCACTTTCATGCGCAAAGTCTCCCATCCCATGCATGAATATTCCCCATGCCAATAGCACTACCAGCACTTTATCCACAGGTTACAAACAGACTGTGCATAACCCGAACACGCGTTTGAACCGCCCGGCGCCATTGCCTGGCTCCGGTGAGACTGGTTTCGATGGGAATGGCCTTTGGGCCTTCATGAAGGCTAGGATGGAATGCCCTGGGAAAACTATGGCTTGTTCCTCGGAGGTGATATTGTGGCGAAATACGCGTGCCCGAAATGCGGAAAGGCTTCTGAGCTTCCGGACTTCTGCTGTGGTGTCCCGATGGCGCAGAAGGGTTCCTACGCATGCAAGTCGTGCGGGAGTTCCTCTCCTGTCATGAAGACGTGCTGTGGTGAGGAAATGCAGCAGGTATAGCGAGATGCCGAGCCTGAGCAGATGTGGGACGGCCGGAAGGCATATGCCTGCGACGGACACGGGCTCATCGGATGAGCATGGCGGCAGGTTGATGAAGCTGGCGGGAGCATGTGGGAATCGAACCCACCACGGGCACATTGCCTGCACCCGTCAACGGCTTTGAAGGCCGCGGGAAACACCAGAATCCATCTGCTCCCTTGACACCGTGCACTCGCATTATAGCCAAAACGCGCATGTAAAATCAAGCGCGTAGCGGCGCTTGTTCTTGAGCTAGTAAACGCGCTCCCTGCCGTTCTAGAGCGCGACCCGCACACGTCGAGTGCATGTCGGGCTGCGACCTCCACGTGTACGTTACTCTTCTTGCTGTATGGGAACAGCACGTTTCGCGAGGGCATCTTGAAGAAGAATTCTCAGTTCCTGCCGGTCAAAGGCGTTCACGACTGCGTAAACGCGGGAAACGAACGGCGTCGCGATCCGGGAGGCAATCTCACTCATGCAAAACAGCGCATCGTACCCGCCCTCACGAAGGTGGCCTGGGTCCCGGACTTCCACGATCACGCGCTGGAGGCCGAGCTCACGGGTGACTTCTTCGAGGCCGTATTTGAGTATCAAGCTGCTGACGCACCCGCAAACGCACACGACAGCGATCCGGAGCGCGGGACCGGTTGACTCACCGCCGGACGGGATGCCTTGGCATGTCATGACAATTCACCACCGGACGGGCTGCCAACGTCAGTCACCAGCGTACACACCTGACTGGGGGTGTTCCCGTGTCACGACCACACACCACCACCCCCGGCAGCCGGGTGTGCACCGAAGAAACGGGCGACTTCTACCTCATGCCTGGCCAGCCTGATGGTGCGCAGGCTTGCTGGCACAGAGAACATGCGCGAGAGCTCTGCGAGCGCCCGTATGTGCGACGTGCAGTCCTTTGTCGCGAACGGGATGAGCACGTCGACAGGGTCGTTGCTGCGGCAGCCGAACGTCACCGGTGACCTGAGCACCAGCACTCCCACGGAGCAACTCGACACCCAAGACCCAGGCCGCGCGTGAGGCAATGCGAGGCCGGGCGCCACGACACAGTAGGGACCTGCCTCATCAATGACCTGCTCCATCGCCAGAACGTACTCGGCGCTAACGGCGCCGTGAACCATGAGCAGTCGGCCGGCGAGCCTGATCGCCGCCCGCCAGTCTCGCGCGGAGGCTCCGAGCCTTATTCTCTCAGGACTGATCTCAATCGCCAATTCCATCACACCTGCCCGGGGAATGTTGCCCGACGGGTGGGTCTTCTGGCGCAACGTGGGTCTTCTGGCGCAACGTGAGCTTCTGGCGCAGTCGCAGTTTCGGGACTTCTGAAGCGACTTCAAACTCCAGACTTCCGCAGGTCATTCGTAGGTCGATGCCGGGCGTCTTGCAGCCTTCTTATATTTAACTAAGGCAGCCCACTTTGTCAAGGCAGGCCACAGGGTTTTCCACTGCAGCGAACGGCCCCTCCAGTACAAGAAGAGGCCCCCGTGCCATCCGGGGGCCTCCAACAGCCGAGGGCTCTGGTCTTGAGACCGCCTACTTCTTGAAACCAGGATACCTGCCCCGCGCCACGTAGTGCGTGTGAAGCAGCTCGTGCGACTTGTGGCCGAGCGGGTGCCCGAGAAACTCCTCGTAGAGCTTCTTGACCGCAGGGTTCTCGTGTGACTTGCGGATCGTGGATCTCTCGTCCGCGCTGTAGATGCCGGCCATTCGTCTCCCTCTGATCTCAAGGTTCGTCGGGATCGGCTGCCCACCGCCGCCGATGCAGCCGGACGGGCAACCCATTATCTCGATGAAGTCGTATTGCTTCTCGCCGGAAACGACCGTGTCGAGGACGCGTCTCGCGCAGCCGAGTGAGTTGGCGACCGCGACGCGCACCTTGAGCCCTCCGACGTCGACGACGGCTTCCTTGACGCCTTCCAGGCCGCGGACCGCGTCAAACTCGACCCGCTGCAGAGTCTCGCCGGTCAACACTTCGTACGCGGTACGGAGGGCAGCCTCCATCACGCCACCTGTGACGCCGAAGATCACGGCCGCGCCTGTGGACGTGCCGAGCGGGTCGTCATAGTCCTCTTCCGGCAAGGATACGAAGTCGATGCCCGCCTGCTTGATCATCCGCGCGAGTTCGCGGACGGTCAGCACGTAGTCCACGTCCTGGTAGCCGCTTGAGCGCATCTCGGGCCGCCTGGCTTCGAATTTCTTGGCCGTGCAGGGCATCAGAGACACGCACACGATGTTCTTGGGGTCGATTCCCGCCTTCTCGGCATAGTACGTCTTCACGATGGCGCCGAACATCTGCTGAGGCGACTTGCAGCTCGACAGGTTCGGCAGCAGCTGCGGGTAGAAGTGCTCGATGAACTTGATCCACCCAGGGCTGCAGGATGAGATCAGGGGGAGCACTCCATTGTTCTTCACCCTGTCGATGAACTCGTAGCCTTCCTCCATGATCGTCAGGTCGGCGGAGAAGTTCGTATCGAATACCTTGTCGAAGCCGAGACGCCGCAGCGCGGCGACAAGCTTCCCGGTCGACACGGTCCCGGGCTCATATCCGAACGGTTCACCGATGGACACTCTCGTAGCCGGCGCAGTCTGCACCACGACATGCTTCTGCGGGTCGGCCAGGGCGGCCCACACCTGGTCTATTTCATCGCCTTCATAGAGCGCGCCGGTCGGGCACACCAGTGTGCACTGGCCGCACGTAACGCAGTCTGAGTCCAACATGGATGCCCCAAGCCCCGGGGCGATCACGGTTTTGAAGCCCCTGTTCTGCGGGCCTATGGCGCTCACCGTCTGGACTTTCTCGCATACCGCCACACACCTGCGGCAAAGAACGCACTTCTGCGGGTCCCTCTTGAGCGAAGGCGACGACATGTCGACATCGCTATACGAATGCTCGCCCGCGTACTTGACCTCACGGATCCCGAACTTCTCGGCCATCTCCTGGAGTTCGCAGTTCCGGTTTCTGATGCACGTGAGGCATTCCATCGGGTGGTTGGACAGGATCAAGTCGAGCGTCGTGCGCCGCGACTCGCGGACGGCCGGGGTATTCGTGGAAACCACCATGCCTTCCGTGGCCGGCAGCACGCACGAAGCCTGAAGCGTCTTTGCGCCCTTGACCTCGACCACGCATATGCGGCACGCCCCGATGGCGTTGATGTCCTCTAGGTAGCACAGAGTCGGGATGTCGATGCCGATCTTCTTTGCGGCGTCGAGCACGGTCGTGCCCTGCTCCACCTGGACCTTCTGGTCATTTATGGTCAATGTAACCAGGTTCATTATCTCGCCTCCCAGGACCTACTCTTTGACGTCGCACCGCAGGCACCGGCACGCCTCGGCTATCGCTTGCTCTTCCGTCAGAGCGAGCTCCACCTCTCGGAAGCCGGCCCTTTCGGTCGCAGCCAGCATCGCGGGGTCAATCCGCGGACGCTCTTCCTCGATCAGGTCGCCGCTGAGCTTGCGCACACCGGTAAACGGCTCCACCACGTCGCCCGTGCCGCCGAGGTGCTTGTCTATCGCGGATGCGGCTTGCTTGCCCTGCGCTATCGCGCCTATCACGCTGTAGGGCCCTGTCACGCAGTCGCCACCCGCGAATATCCCCGCCACCGAGGTGGCGCCCGTCTTTCCATCCGCCACGATGTTGCCCCTCTTGGCCTCGATGCCCGAGCCAACGAAGGGCTCGCTCTCGGTCGTCTGGCCGATAGCAGGTATCACGATGTCCGCCGCAAGCACGTGCTCCGAGCCCGAGATGGGCACGGGCCTGCGCCTGGCGCTCGAGTCGAAGTCGCCCAGAGACTGGCTTACCAGCTCGACTCCCGTGACCTTGCCGTCCTTGCCGAGTATCCTCGACGGGTTCTCCAGGCAGGCGATCTTGACGCCTTCCTTCTCGGCCTCTTCGATCTCCTCTATCATGGCGGGCATGTCTTCCTGGCGCCGCCTGTACACTATGGTCACACTCTCGGCTCCAAGCCGCAGCGACGTCCTGGCGGCGTCTATGGCCACGTTGCCGCCGCCCACCACCACGACCTTCTTGCCCGCAAACTGCTGCGCCTTCCCGAGGCTCACCTCACGCAGGAACGTCACGCCGGGGATTGTGCCTTCGAGATCTTCACCCTCGACGCCCAGTTTCTGGTTGCCGTGCGAGCCTATCGCCACGTATACCGCGTCGAACTGCTTCCTTATCTGCTCCATGCAGATGTCTTTTCCGATGCGCGTGTTGAGCTTTATCTTCACACCCAGCGCTTCGATCAACCCGATCTCCTGCGCGAGTGCGTCCTTGGGCAGCCGGTACTCAGGGATGCCAACCGCCATCATGCCGCCCGCAACCGGCAGCGCCTCGAACACCGTGACCTCGTGGCCCGCCTTCTGCAGGTAGAACGCAGCGCTCAGACCCGCGGGGCCCGAGCCTATCACGGCAACCTTCGTGCCGCGCAGCGGCTTGACCGACTGAGCGGGCAGCTTCTCCGGATTGCACATCGCCCAGTCGGATGCGTACCTCTTCAGCGCGCGGATCGCCACCGGCTGGTCGAGCTGGCCCCTGCGGCACTTGGCCTCGCAGGGATGGTCGCACACGCGGCCGCAAACAACCGGGAACGGGTTGTTGCGCCGCACTTCGAGGTAGGCCTCGCCGAACCGCTTGTTCCTTATATGGTCGATGTATATGGGAGTGTCCACGCCCGCCGGGCATGTGTTCTGGCATGGCGAGTCAAAGAGCGGCGCACACACCGACGCCGGGCACTTCTTGTCCCGGATGTGCGCGTCGTACTCATCGCGGAAGTACTTTATGGTGCTGAGCACCGGGTTCGGCGCAGTCTGGCCCAGACCGCAGAGAGATGAGTTCCTGATCTGGTTTGAGAGCTCGATGAGCTTCTCGACATCGCCTTCCTCACCCTTGCCCTCGGTGATCCTCTGAAGGATCTCTAACATGCGCTTGGTGCCGATGCGGCACGGCGCGCACTTCCCGCACGACTCATCCTGGCAGAACTCGATGAAGAATTTCGCCAGGTCGACCATGCAGGTGTCCTCATCCATCACGATGAGGCCGCCGGAGCCCATGATCGCGCCGATCTGGGTGAGAGTCTCGTACTCGATCGGCGTGTTCAGGAACTGGGCCGGGATACACCCGCCGGAAGGCCCGCCCGTCTGCGCCGCCTTGTACTTCTTGCCGTTCGGAACTCCACCGCCGATGTCAAAAATCAGCTCGCCCAGGCTCATGCCCATCGGCACCTCGGCGAGACCTGTGTTCCGCACCTTGCCGGCAAGAGCGAAGACCTTGGTGCCCCGGCTCTTGCCGCTGCCCATGGCAGCAAACCACTCCGCGCCTTTCAGGATGATCGGCGCGATGTTCGCGTAAGTCTCGACGTTATTGTTCAGGGTGGGCTTGCCCCAGAGGCCTGCCTCCGATGGGAACGGGGGCTTCGGACGTGGCTCGCCGCGGCGGCCTTCGATCGACGCAAACAGCGCCGTCTCTTCACCGCACACGAACGCGCCCGCTCCGACCCTGATCTCGATATCAAAGTCAAAGCCGGTGCCCAGTATGTTCTTGCCCAGGAGCCCGTACTGCCGGGCCTGCTCGAGCGCTATTCCGAGGCGCTCGACGGCAAGAGGGTACTCGGCCCGGACGTAGACGTATCCCTGATTGGCGCCGCCAATCGCGTAACCCGCGATGGCCATGGCCTCGATGACACTGTGCGGGTCGCCCTCAAGCACCGACCTGTCCATGAACGCGCCCGGGTCGCCCTCGTCCGCGTTGCACACCACGTATTTGGGCGTAGCAGCCGTCTTGGCAGTGAGCTCCCACTTGAAACCTGTCGGGAATCCTGCGCCGCCGCGGCCCCTGAGTCCGGACTTCTTTACTTCGTCGATGACCTGCGCAGGCGTCATCTTGATCAGGACCTTAGCCAAAGCCATGTAGCCGTCTCTGGCGATATACTCCTCGATGACCTCCGGGTTTATGACACCGGTGTTGCGCAGCGCCACTCGTGTCTGCTTTCCGAAGAAATCGATCTCGGCCAGCTCAGGCACCGTCACGCCGGTTTCCGGCGACTCGTACAGCAGGCGTTGCACAACTCGCCCCTTAAGCAGATGCGTCTCAACGATCTCCTTCGCATCCTCGGGCTTCAGTTTCCGGTAAAAGACCCCTTCGGGGTATATGACTATCACAGGTCCCATGTCGCAGGGGCCCATGCAGCCGGTCTCCACAACGCGCACTTCTTTGTCGAGCTGGTTCGCCTTGATGGCGTCGAGCAGCGCTTGCTCTACCGCTTTACACCCCGACGAGACACAGCCGGCGCCTGCACAGACCAGGACGTGCGAACGAAAAGAATCCATCTGATTGGCCTCCTTCGCCCATGCCTAACGGGCCGGGCAAGTACACATCGACCAGCGGTTCGCACTCGCACAGGCCCGCGCACCCGGTCTGGGTGACTGTCACGTTTCTAAGGCTGCGCCGGGCAAGCTCTTCGAGAAACGCGGATGTGACATCGCGAGCGCCGGCCGCGATACTGCAGGTGCCCATTCCGACGACCACACGCACATCGTGGCTGCCTTCCCGCACTCTGAGCCTCTCCCGTGCTTCCTGAAGGATTTTCTCCAGATCCTCAAGCGACTTCAAAACGATCCACCCCCTTGGGCTTGCTCGATCCTCTCTCTCAGGTACTGCTTCACCCATTGGACCACAGCCGGGTCAGTCACTGGCACATCGCCCAAGACTTCAGCGACCGCTGCCGAGTCGAACTCGAACGCCCCGCCTGGACCCTCCTGGTGATATACAAAGCGGCTTCCGGGATTCGTAGCCAGGGCGACCGCGATGGTCGCCGCCATATCCCCCAGAGGAGGCCTGTCTATGTGATCCCGGCAGAAGCGCGCGACGACCGTCGTGCCCTTCCCCTTCTCGGAACTGACTCTCAACTCACCGCCGGATGCTTCGGCGACCTGCTTCAAGAGCGGGATCCCCAGACCCACTTTCCTGGTCGTGCGAGTGGTGACAAATGGATCTGTGACCCTCGCTGCCAGGTCCGGGTCCATGCCCTTGCCATCGTCCTCGATGCTGAGGTGGATGGCATTCTCGTCTGGGCTCTCACGGACGGAGACGCGCACCGTCTTCGCTCCAGCCTCCACCGAGTTCTCTATCAGGTCAAGCACATGAAGCGAGAGTTCGACCATGTCCTGGACACCTACGCGTACTTCTTGATGATCTCGGGAATCTTGTCGGTCTTCAGCCTAGCGTGCACGTTCTCATCCACTGTGAGCACGGGGCCGAGCCCGCATGCTCCGAGACACCGCACCACTTGCAGGCTGAACTTGTTGTCGGGCGTCGTCTGGCCCGCTTTGATCTGGAGCTCTTTCTCGAGCCGCTCCAGCACCCTTGACGAGCCACGCACGTAGCACGCGGTGCCTTTGCAGATCGATATCGTGTGATCGCCCTTTGGGTAGAGCGAGAAAAACGCATAGAACGTGGCCACGCCATGGACTTCGGCAAGAGGCACGGCGAGCCCGTTCGCCACCTTTATCTGCACATCGGCGGGCAGGTAACCGAACAGGAGCTGAACCCTATGGAGCACCTGGATCAGCGCCGATGGCTGCCCCTTATGCTGCTCGATCAGGTCATCCACCTGTTTGAGCATTTCTTCACGATTCTCAGTGGCCATCACCATAACGCTGAAAACTCCTCCCTTCTGCACCCGCCCTCAGGGCGGGACTTACGATCCGTTGTCAAATGACTTGCGCAAACGCGACAGCGAAGACTAGGCCGTCACCTCAAGCACCATCACCCTTTGAGAGTCCCGGCAGCGGAGCGCGCGGGCGATCTCATCGAAGCCCAGGGAGTCAAGCCGCAGTGCGGTCCTCCCCGGGACTATCGCATCAAGCGAATGCGCATCGGAAGAGACCACGATGCACCCTTTTCCTTCAAGACTCCAGTACTTAACAGCGGACAAGGCGTCCGGTTTGTTCCGGAATTCGAAGCAGTCCGGGTGCGGCTCGGCGAGCATGCCCAGTGTGTACAGGTATCCGTGCGCCGGCCTTGACGCATGAGCCGCTATGCTTATCGCGCCGAATCTCCGGGCCGCTTCCACGATGCCGGCCGTGTCCAGGTCCAGCGAGTTCAGCAGCAAGACTTGCTCCTCACCGGTCACATGATCTCGCTCATCCACACGCAACTGCCGTCCGAAGATCTCAGGGCGGTTCGGCACCGGCGGAAGCGCAGGCCGGATGATTTCGCGCTCGAACTGCTGAGAGGTCGCGATGTCACGAAACAGCACGATGATGTGGACTTCTTCACTAGTCTGCGCCTCGATCCCGGGCAAAACAAAAAGCCCGGTGCTCTCTGCTGCTTTGACGACACTTGCTGCGTTTGAGGCTGTGTTGTGATCACATACTGCAATGACATCGAGCCCGGTCGCTCTACAGCGCTGCACTATCCTGCGGGGCGTCATCTCGTCCGACGCACACGCGGATAACGCCGTATGGATGTGCAAATCGCAAAGAAAGTACGGCATTACACTAATAAATTATAAACTTTTCCTACCGTTTCGTAGAGGGATTTGTTCGATCCAAGTACGGCGATATTTTCCTTTTGCGCGCGTGCCAGGGTGTCTTCCTCAGGAGCGCGTCCCCCGCAGACTATAACAGCAGACACACCCGTCAGAACAGCCACCGCGATGATATTCTGGTGCGTCTGTATCGTCATCCACGCGGACCCTTCCTTGCAGTGGGACATGACATCGCTGAGAAGGTCCCCGGCATAGCCGGTCGCGATGCCGCTGGTCAGGGCAGTCTCGCCCGTAAAGATCCTGAGGCTTAGGGTCTGTGCCATCTCACCGACTGTCATCTCTGCCACCTCCGGTCGTCTCTTGCGAACGCTCTCCCGCCGCACCGGAGGAGCCCGGCGTCTGCTGGCCCATGGCCGGCGGGACTTTCCTGGCGAGGTCCACCATCTCTTCGGCGAGTTCTCTTACTCTTTCGCGCAGCAGGAATATGCAATCGGTCTTCAGCGCGTTGCCCCGCACGATGTCTTCCGCAAGCGCGCGGCAACTGGGGCAGCCGCACGCGCCGCAGTCGAGGCCAGGCAGTGTCTCAAGGGTCGATTCGAGGTCCCTCATCATAACCAGTGCCTTGGCCAGATCTGGATCGAGCTTCATTACCGGCCTGGGCTCTATGGGGTGGTCGAAACTCAGCTTGTGCTCTTTGAGCAGCCGTCCGACTTCGATGTCGGGGACAGCCGGCCTCTTCGCGCCGTACATATCCGCCGCCGCCATGAGGCGAACCTTCGTGATAAACGGGTTCTGCGAGACAAGGCAGCCGCCAAGGCATCCTCCGACGCAGGCCTGCGCCTCTATGTACTGGATGTCCTGTATCCTGCCGTGCTCGATTTCGTCGAGCACCCGTATGACACTGTGAATGCCGTCCACCGACACCGCGGCCTTGATCCTGGTCGCCCTCGCTTCCCCGCCCGCTCCGCCCCAGCTTATCCCGGACGGAGTCGCCCGGACAGTGATGGGCTCGACTTTGCTGGCCGGCATCCGGGCGATGGCGCCGTACACTTCGGAAATGGATAGCGCGGCGTCGATATTGGAGCGCATCCGGCCCACCGGCTGCTTGATCGCGGTGACTTTCGCCGGGCATGGCGAAAGGAAGAAAGCGCCGATGCGCTCCGCCGGCAGGCCGGTCCGCTTAGTCGCTTCCTCTTTGGCCAGCGTAGCAGCAATTTCGATAGGGGCCTCGAGTGGGATGAGATTCGGGAGAAGCGACGGGAACCTCACCTGCATGAGACGGATGACCGCGGGGCAGGCAGAAGAGATGTAAGGCCTGGGATGGCCGTCCTTCTCGATGAGCATCCTGGTGGCCTCCGCCACAACGTCCGCGGCCAGGGCCACCTCGAACACCTCGTCAAACCCCAGGCTCAAGAGACGAGCGCAGGCGACAGGAATCTCGCTCTGCGGCTTCCACAGGCCGAAGAACGCCGGGGGCACAAGGGCAATGCAGTATTCGAACTCCGAAAGTCTCTCAAACCCGTCCACAAGCGCGCTCTTCGCGTGGTTTGCGCATGTGCGGATGCACTCGCCGCAGTCGATACAGCGCTCCTCGGTGATGTGCGACTTGCCCTCAGTGACCCTGATGGCTTCGGTCGGGCAGTGCTTGATGCAGTTGGTGCATCCCTTGCACAGTGACTTGTCGAGCGTGACCGAATGGAAATACTGGCTCATGAGCCACCACCATTCCCTGGACGCCCTATGTTGATGACTGCCTGGACTTTCGTCCCGACCCCGACTTTGGTCTGGATCTCGAGTTCATCGGCCGAACGCCGGATGTTCGGAAGACCCATGCCTGCGCCGAACCCCATTTCCCTTACATGCTGCGGCGCTGTCGAGTAGCCTTCCTTCATGGCGAGCTCGACGTCCGCTATGCCTGGCCCTTCATCCTCTGCGACGATGAATATTCCCTCGGTGCTGACTTCCACCCTGATCCTGCCACGGTAGGCGTGAATGACAATGTTTGTCTCAGCCTCGTAGACGACGATGCACGCTCTCCGCACGGTCACCGGGTCGAGCCCTATCTGCTGTAGAGCTCGCTTCAAGTTGCCCGCGACATCGCCCGTCGCCGCGAAATCCATGCCCTCAACTGAGAACTCGAGCGAGAACACGCGCTCGCTTCCGGATGCGGTGGACATGGTGAAACCTCCGGTCCTGTCTTGTGATAAGACCACTCTACGATAACACTGCCTGCTTATCCTGCAATAACGAGTGCTCGCTCACTGGAACAGGCTTGAAGCTTGACTGTGTGTCTTTTGTCGCGGCTACGCAGGGTGGCAATCCGCGCCGACGTCGCAATGATATACCATCCAGACTGGCCCAATCAAGATGGGTCCCGTAGGCCCTCCATGCGCTCCAGCGTCTGCAGGGCAGCCACGTAGTCCCGTGGCTTGTTGATATTGAAGAAGATCGTGCCCGGGTCACCGAATCGCCTGACCACGTCTTCTTCGACGACATGGACTTTGACCCTCGGGAACAGGTCCGCAACCCTCGGACTCTGGGCCTGCCTTGCGTTCGGAGCCCGGGCCGCAGCATCGTCGCTCCCGGCGTAACCAGCGCGGGCATCCTCGAAGAGCGCACGTATGTAGTTTTCGCACTCAGGCCGGTACACGGCGTGGAGCGGCTCATGGTACGGCCCGACCTTCGGCACGGCCACGAGCGCGTCGCCCATCTCCTGCTCCATCAGCGCCAGCAGGCCTGGCGAGAAGAACGGCATGTCACATGCCACCACCACGCAGGTGTCACCTGTCGCGGCAAGCGCCGCGTGTATTCCGGCGAGCGGCCCGCCGGATGGGAATGTATCTGTGATGGTGTCCCACTGCCCGGCGGCATCGCCGCCTCCTGAGACCACGATTCCGCTGACTACGGGCCGCAACCTGGCCACCGCCCGTGCGAGAAGAGTCTGGCCGCCCATCACCAGCAAGTGCTTCGGCTCACGCATCCGGTCGCTGGACCCGCCAGCGAGTATGACGCCTGTCAAGCCTTCACCCCCAGCATTCTACGGGATTCGAGTAGCCGCGGCTCCGGTCCTCTAGACAGTATCTGGAGGAAAGGCCCGGGCACACTCAGGCCTTCAAAGCGGCCGTGACCCAGCGCAGTATGTCCAACCTGTATTTGAAGTACGGGACCGCCGCTAACGGCGTTACTCACGACAAGACCGGCATGGGCGGGAGCAAGAAACGCGAGCGCGGGGCCGTAGCACGAGCCCCGCGCTGCTGGTATCATCACTTTGCCGGCCTTCGCCGGTCTGTCATCTTTGGCCGGTCTGCCGGCTTTCGCCTGCCCAGGGTGGCCGCCTGTCTACGGGTTATGCCGGTCGAACCACCCGATAATCCTCTCCAGCCTCTCAACCCTGTTGTGAGGCTTGCCGGACCGTGACAGCTCGTGGTTCTCCCCGGCGAACCTCACGAACTCAACCTCCGCCTTGCCCAGCCGCTTCAGGGCCACGTACCATTGCTCAGCCTGCTCCATCGGGCAGCGCAGGTCTTCTTCGCTGTGGACGATCAGGATCGGGGTAGTGACGTTGGGCGCATACCTGATGGGCGACCGGGACATGATGAAGTCTTCCTTGTCCCACAGGTCGGCGCCGCCCATCCCCGCCCTGTTCCCGTACCATCCGATGTCGCTCACGCCGTATTTCGTGTACATGTTCGAGATGCTGCGCTGGGTCACCGCGGCGCGGAACCGGTCGGTCTGCCCGACGATCCAGTTGGTCTCGTACCCGCCGAAGGACCCGCCGGTCACGTAGAGGCGCGCAGGGTCGACCCAGGGAAGACCGGCGATGTGGTCCACTCCCGCCATGACATCACGGTACTCGCCGCCTCCCCAGTCGCCGATGATGCCCTTCGCGAACTTCTCGCCGTACCCATGCGAGCCACGGAAGTTCATGTAGAACACGCCATACCCGCGCGATGCCATCAGCTGGTACTCGAAGAAGAACCCTTCTCCTACCGTGGAGGAGGGGCCGCCGTGGATTTCGACGATGACCGGATACCGCTTGCCCTGCTCGAACCCCACCGGCTTCATGGTCCAGCCCTCGATGGTCCAGCCCTGGTCGCCGGCATACACGAACCTCTCGTGCGGGCTCAGCTCGATGCTCGACGACAGGTCTTCGTTCACCCGAGTCAGATGCTTCATCGACGTGCCGCAGAAGATATCGCCCGGGTTCAGCTGCGTTCCTCCGTTGTAAGCGAAGACCACGTTGCCGGCCTCATCGTGCCCAGCGTCGAAGCTGGTCACCACGAGGCCTTGCTTGCCGACCACCTTTTCGACGCGCCCGCCGGTGGCCGGGACTCTGTAGATGGATGTCTCGCCGCCGTCTGTGCTGAGGAAGTAAATGGCGTCTCCGGTCCGGGACCACACCGGCCCCGGCGAGGCCTTGTCGTACCGGGAGTCTGAGCCGACACCGTCGAAAACCGACCTGTCGAACTCCGCCGTCAGGCTCTTCGGCTCCGCCCCATCAAGGCCGACCACGAAGAGCTCATCGCTCGCGCCGCCCGTCTCGCCCTGGGTGTGGCCGGCGTAAGCTATGCTTTTGCCGCACGGCGACCAGGCCGGCTTGGAGCATGGCCCGAGACCCCCGGTCAGTTTGCTCGTCGCGCCGGAGGATACATCCAGCACCCAGACGTCCGGGTAATACCTGAGCTCACGGTCCGGCTCGCGGCACGAGACGAACGCGATCTTGGTCCCATCGGGCGACCACGCAGGGCACGAATCCTCCCAGTCCCCAGTGGTCACCTGCTTTACCGCCCTGGTCTCGAGGCTTATGGAGTAAACGTGCATAGGCCGTGGATCGGTGAAGCCAGTGCCGTTGGCCTTGTACCGGAGGCGAGTGATCACTCGCACGTCCTTATTGGTTATCTCCTTCTTGGCAGGCTCGCGGCACGTGAATGCGATGGTGTTCCCGTTGGGAGACCATGCTATCTCTGACACGGAGTCTTCCATGCCGGAGAGCCTCCAGGCCTCACCGCCGTTCATGGGCAGTATCCAAACCTGGTCCTTCCCAGAACGGTTGGAAAGAAACGCGATCTTCGTGCCGTCAGGGCTCCATCTCGGCGATGAGTCCCTCACGAGCTTCTCGCCCGGCTCTATGTTCGTGAGCTGGCGGGCAGGGGTAGAGCCGCATGCGGGCACAAGATGCAGCCCTGTCCGGTAACCGTTCTTCTCCCTATCCACGGTGGTCAGCGTGAACGCCACCGACTTCCCACAGGGCGATACCTGCGGGTCACCGACGAACTTCAGCGAATACAGGTCCTGCGAGGAAAGCTTCCTCTTGTCTGCCACTTCAACACCTCCAGAGGTGGCGGTTTTATAGTTCCTTGAGAACTTCGTGGAGCACAGAAACGATCTTCTTCGCCTCTTCTTCGGTGAGCACGAGGGGCGGCGACATCCAGATGACGTTGTTCAAGTGGTACGTCATCATGCTTGTCTTGCCGATCATGACTCCGCGCTCCATGGCTTTCGCGGCTACCTGAGCCATGATCGCGTTCGAGACCGGCTCCTTCGTCTTCTTGTCGCTGACCAGCTCGATCCCATAGATCATGCCTTTGCCGCGGACCTCGCCGACCTTCGGATACTTCTCAAGCTTCTTCAGCTCTTCCAGGAGCGCGTTGCCGAAGCTCCCGGCCCTGTCCACGAGCCCCTCGATTATCTTGATGTTGGCGAGGGCCGCCGCGCATGACACCGGGTGTCCGCCGTAGGTGTTGACCTGGGTGAGCTGGACTCTATCCTCAACCCTGCCGAGGAACTTGGAGAAGATTTCTCCCGTGGTCGCCGTCGCGCCGAGCGGCAGGTACGCGCTGGAGATGCCTTTGGCCATGCTCACGATATCGGGCTTGATGCCGAAGGTCTGGAAGCCAAACATCTTGCCTGTCCGGCCAAAGCCGCAGATCACCTCGTCCGAGATGAGCAGGACTCCGTAGCGCTTGGTTATCGCCCTGAGTTCCGGCAGGTACTCGTCCACTGGAACAAGCACGCCACCGCCGCCGACGATCGGCTCGACGATGACGGCCGCTACTGTCTCAGGCCCCTCGTACAGGATCATTTCCTCGATCTGCTTGACGCACTCGAGGTTGCATCCGGGGTACTTCTGGCCGAACACGCAGCGGTAGCAGTACGCCGGAGCAGCGTGCAGGAAACCGGGGACCAGCGGCTCGAACTTCCACCGGCGCTCGGACTGGCCGGTCGCGCTCAACGCCCCCATCGTGGTGCCGTGATACGCCCGGTGCCGTGCGATGATCTTGAAACGGTTCTCGGTCGGGTGAGCCTGCCTGCCGTACTGCCTGGCGATCTTGAACGCCGCTTCGTTGGATTCCGAACCGCTGTTTGTGAAGTATATCCTGTCAAGGCCGTTCCCCAGGACGCGGCTGACCTCAGCTGACAACGCCGAAGCAGGTTCGTTGGCTGCGGTGTGCGGGTAGTAGACGAGCTTCTTCATCTGCTCGCAGGCCGCGTCGACGATCGACTGCTGGCCGTAGCCCGCGTTGACACACCACAGCCCCGCCATGGTGTCGATGTACTCCCTGCCGTTCGAGTCTGTTACCCGTGAGCCCTGGGCTGAGACGACGAGCATCGGGGGCTTCTCCTGGAACGTGCTGTGCTGGGCGAGCGGGTGCCAGACGTGGGCCAGATCGGAATTGAGCATTGATTGTGCGTTCTTGGTGTTCAAAAAACCAGCACTCCTTTCACCAGTCTGCTAGCTTCTGGTTTCCAGCTTTCGGCGTCCGGAGAGACAAAACCTGCATCGAGTCTCGATGCGGAAGGGACGTGTGCGGGCCGTTGCGTAGACACAGGCATACGCCCCGGCGGCCCGCCAGATGTTGCCCCAGACGGCGCTTTCGTGGCACAATATCTCGAAGGATGTGTGGTATGAGCCAGGTCAGCGTGAGCCGGTGCAAGTCGTATGAAGCTGCAGACGTCGAGGGCGCGCTCGACAGGTGCCTCGCGCTGCTCGGCGGCATGGACCAGTTCGCCAGGCGCGGCGAAACCATAGTCCTCAAGCCGAACCTGCTGGCCCCCATGCCCCCGTCGCGCGGGGTGACGACCCATCCCTCCGTGATGCGTGCCCTTGCGCTGAGGCTGAGAGATGCCGGCGCGCGCGTGGTGATCGCGGATAGCCCGGGAAGCCCGGTGGAGATGCCGGTGCTCAGCGCGCTGTATAGGATCACCGGGATGGAAGGCGTCGCGTCCGAGACCGGCGCCACGCTTGGCTTCGACAGCGCTGAGGTAAACGTCTCAAACCCGGACGGCAAGTTTATCAAGACTCTGCCGCTCGCCCGCATGATGGCGGAGTGCGACGGCATTATCAACGTGCCGAAGCTCAAGACCCACGGTTTCATGGTCTTGACTGCGGGCATCAAGAACATGTTCGGCGTGGTGCCCGGCATGAGGAAGTCGGAGTTTCACTTCAGGATGCCGGAGAGGGAGATGTTCGGCGAGCTGCTGGTCGATATAGCCCTCGCTACCAGGCCGAGACTGACCGTGCTTGACGCGGTTTCGTCGATGCAGGGCCACGGCCCGACTCACGGTGATCTCATCCATACCGGGCTGCTGGTTGCGTCTGCGGACGTGTTCGCGCTGGACCTCGTGGCAGCTCACATCGCGGGGATGCGTGCAAGTTCGATCTACCCTCTCAAGGCAGCCATCGCAAGGGGACTGGCCCCGGCCACCATGAAGGACATCCGGCTGCTCGGGGAGACAGCGGAGGGCATCGCCCACCACTTCACCATGCCACGAGATGTCGCTGTCTTCAACCCGTTCCGTTACTTCCTGCCCAGGCCGCTCGCGGACAGAGCCGCAGACCTGGTGCGCCCTGTGCCGGTCTTCGACCCCAAGGTCTGCACCGGCTGCCGGACCTGCTTCAGGCAGTGCCCGCCTCACGCCATAGAGATGGCCGGTACCTTTCCACAGGTCAACCTGAAAAAGTGCATCAGCTGCTTCTGTTGCCAGGAGCTTTGCCCGACAGGCGCCGTCGGTGTCAGGAGGCGCGTCTTCGTTCGGCCCGCGAGGCACAAGTAAGTGCGTGACGCCCCTGCGTTCCAGGGGAGCTCACCTCGGGCGCGGGCCGCTTACCGCGCATAGCACGGTCACTCACCTCGGGCGCGGAAGTGGTCGTACGCTAGCGGCAGAAGGTCGCTCTCGCGCCCACCGGCTGAGATCTTGACCCCCTTCCCCGCGTCCACAACCTCACCCACGACCGCCACCATCGTCCCGGTCGCGTCCCGGATAGCTTCAGCGATGCGTTGCGCGTCCCTGGCTTCCGCGGTAAACACTAGCTCGTAGTCTTCTCCGCCATACAGCGCAAGGTCAAGGGCCGACAGTCCGGCCTCTGCGCACAACTCCATGGAGGCACTGGAGAGGGGAATGCGGTCCGCCCAGATGACTGCTCCGGCAGAAGACTCACGCGCGATGTGGTTGACCTCGTTGGCCAGCCCGTCGCTTATGTCCATCATCGAGCGCACACCGCCTGCCGACCTCGCGGCCGCCGCCTCTCTGAGCCTTGGCACTGGATCGAGGTGGGCGGATACGAGCGTCTTCCATGAGTCTTCCCGGCCCAGGCCGCGCTTCAGCGCCTCCAGGCCCGCCGCGGAGTCGCCGAGCGGACCTGTAACCATGATGAGTTCTCCGGGGCGAGCCGTGCTCCGCAGGTACGCCTCCCCGGCCGGTGCGACGCCCAGGACCGTCACGTCGATGACAATCTGCGGCGCGGACACCGTGTCGCCGCCGGCCAGGGGGCAAGAATGGGCGCCGGCAACTTCGAGGAACCCGCCCATCAGGTCCTTGGCGAAATCGACATCCGTCTGTTTCGTGAAACCCACAGATACCAGGCAGGCCACCGGCTCGCCGCCCATCGCGGCGATGTCACTGAGGTTGACTGAAAGAGATTTCCTGCCCAGCAGGCGGGCGGGCGTGTACGAAAGGTCGAAGTGTATTCCCTCGACGAGCATGTCCACCGTCCATAGGAGCTGTTTGCCCGCCGGTGGGCAGTCGATCACCGCCGCGTCGTCGCCGATGCCCTTTGACAGGAGCCCGCGCGGGCCATGAGCCCTCGCCCGGACCAGATCGATGAAACCGAATTCGCCTAACGAAGCCATCTTCATGGCTGTGATCCCCCCCGCCTGCTCAGGCCCAAAACCGGCGATTTGTGCCCTCGCTCGTTCATGTCGATTTGTGCTAAACTATGTCGTGACTTCATCCTCCGGAAAGGCCCTTGAGAAGATGGCTAAGCCTGCAACCGTTACGCCCCGCCGGCGCAAGCCCAGTGCCAAACGTCGAGCGCGACCGTATCTGATCATCGCAGCCTGTGTCCTGGTGGCCTCCCACCTCATCCACGTTCTGATGCTGGTCCCTTCCGGCGCAGCTCCAGGACGCAAGGTGAACATTCTCTTGCTCGGTGTAGACGAGCGCAAGGGCGACCGTGGCCGCGCCGACACCATGATCGTGGCAAGCCTCGACTACCTCACAAACGATCTGAGGGTCTTATCATTCCCTAGGGACACCCGTGTCCTCATACCGGGTAGGGGCTATGATAAAGTTAACGCGGCCTATGCGTACGGAGGCGCCGACCTCGCCATGGAAACCGTATCGGGCGCGCTTGGCATCCCCATCCACTACTACATATCTACCGATTTCGGCGGTCTCGTCAAGGTCGTCGACAGGCTGGGCGGCCTGACGATCACCGTGGACAAGCCGATGCGGTACGACGACCCCTACCAGAACCTGCACATAAACATCAAAGCGGGCACGCAGTTGATGGACGGCAAGACGATCCTGGACTACGCCAGGTACCGGAGCGACCCTGAGGGTGACATAGCTCGTGTGCGAAGACAGCAGGCGCTCATCGTGGAGATCCTGAAGAAGGCAGCGCAGCCCGGGGCATGGAGCGTTCTCCCGGGCCTGCTCCAGGACTTTGGCGAGATGGTCCACAGCAACATCAGCGGCCTAAGACTGCCTTCACTTGGGATTGCGCTGCTTCGTGGAGCCAGGTCCGCCGAGTCGAAGACACTGCCCGGCAAGGCTAGTTTGACGAACGGTGTCTGGTACTGGATGGTGGAGCCGGCCCAGACCAGGCAGATGGTACGGGACTTCCTGGGAATAGACGGGCGTTGACACTCCCCACGGCTAAAGCCGGGGTTCCAGTCCCGGTCTGCCGCCAGGCCGCAGTTCCCACACGAATAGCTGCGCACACTCAGCGGCATGGGTTTCTTCTCG
>JAUYEF010000054.1 GCA_030691635.1 Bacillota bacterium | reverse complement strand
AAGTCCTGGAAGACGAAAACATGTGGCCATGGCAGACGGTCACGAAGCAGGGCGGCGTCTATGGCAAGAAAGAAGTCACCCTTGAGATCAAGCGACAGAACGGTAAGGATATCGCTCGCGATATGATCTCGGAAAGGCACCTCTCGGACCCGGTCACCTGCATACTCGTGCGTGGGACGAAGATCCTGCCGGACCTCGGCACGGGGCAGTTCGCGTGGCCGGTCGTCGGGCAGATAACGTCGAAGTTCGGCTACAGGCGCAGCGGCTTCCACAACGGCCTGGACATATCTGCTCCGACAGGCACCACGATATTCTGCGCCGACTCAGGCACCGTCACCTTCGCGGGCACAAAGGCGTACTACGGGCGCATGGTCGAAATCGATCATGGCGGAGGCAAGACCCGGACCGTCTATGGCCACTGCTCCACTCTCCTGGTGAAAGTGGGCGACCAGGTGCAAAAGGGCCAGCCGATCGCGCGAGTGGGCTCGACCGGCCGCAGCACCGGGCCTCATGTGCATTTCGAAGTGAGGATAGACGGCACGCCGACAAACCCGTTGTCGTACTACCCAATGGTGAAGTAGGCCCAAGACGCCAGACGGCTAATTACCGTGCTCGAACCTTACTGTAAACGAAGGGTTACGGGCACGTAATCGTTTTGTTACATGCATGGATTAGTTTGGTAGCTGGTAGCAAAACGCCCGTCCGGCGTTTTTACTTACCCCCTCTTACTCATACATCCTTACTATTCGCGGCGCGAAGAGCGCCGCGCTTTCTTTACGTCCCCCAGTACTGCCAGCAATTGGACCCCGGTCGACCATGTCAGCCATGTTACAATTACAGGACGAAAAATGCCTGTTGGGGAGCCATTTGTGAACATGAAGACATGGACCGTGGTCTTGATCATACTGGTACTGTCCGCCCTCGCGCTGAGGCTTGCAGGCCCCGTCCGGGGCGCCGTCTACAGCGCTTTTCGCGAAGTCGAGATGCGCTCGGCGACCCGTGATGTGGCCGGCTGGACCACCGTGTCAACCCCGGCCGTTGAGGTGGCTTTCAGGGGCGACCCCATCATAGCCGCGCTTGTGCTCGAGACGGCTCAGGAACAGCTCGCCCAGGTTTCATATGACCTGCGGTTTGTGCCAGAAAAGCGAATCCTTGTGATCCTGCACGAGACGCGGGAAGAGCTGCGGGGCGCCTTCGGCTGGCCAGAATCCGAAGACGCGATGGGCGTGTACTGGGGTGGAGTCGTCCGAGTGCTCTCACCCAAAGCCTGGGTGGACACAAACGACATCGACGTTATCTCCGCACGGTTTCGCGCCGAGAGTACCCTTGGGCACGAGTTCACGCACCTGTTGCTCGACTACATGACACAGGGCAACTATCCACGGTGGTTTTCGGAGGGGCTTGCCCAGTACGAGGAGTATCTCATCTCAGGGCACGTCTGGACCGAACCGTATCTAGACGGAAAACCGCCGTACTACTCCTACAGCGAGATGGCCGGTTTCGAAAACCTGGACGACCAGGCGAAGGCATATAACCAGGCGTTCTTGATGGTCTACTACATGGCGAGGCAGTATGGCTGGGAGAAAATGATCGGCCTGCTCAACGCGCTGTCGTCCGGCCAGAGCTTCGGAGCGGCCGTCAATACGGTGTACGGCATCGCGGAGAAGGAGATGGCGGGCCGCTGGACATCCTGGGCCGAAGCGCTCGACGTGCCGCCGTACTCTACCGAGCAGCGCTCAAGAGACCTGCGTGGAGGAATGGGCTAGGCACTTCTAGAATTCATGTTGACCTGGATGAGAGGTGATTGTGGTGGGGTCAAAGATACTCGTAGTGGATGATGAGCGTCCCATCGCCGAAATCCTGAAATTCAACCTGGACAAGGAAGGGTACGACGTGTCTCTTGCCTTTGACGGCGGAGAGGCCCTCGCCAAGGCGCTCAAGGAGTCCCCTGATCTTATCATCCTGGACATCATGCTCCCGGTCATGGATGGCTTCGATGTGTGCCGTGAGATACGGAAGTCTTCTCGTGTGCCCATTCTCATGCTGACCGCCAAGGACAGCGAAATTGATAAGGTTCTGGGCCTCGAGCTCGGCGCAGACGACTATGTAACCAAGCCGTTCTCGCCGCGGGAGATCACAGCGCGGGTGAAGGCCATTTTGCGGCGCTCGCACGCCGGGCCTCGCGATGACGATCAGGTCATGCGCTTCCAGGAGATAACCCTGAACCTCAGCACGTACGAAGTCACCAAGAACGGGGAAGAGGTGCCCCTGTCGTTCCGTGAGTTCGAACTCCTGAAGTACCTGGCCCTGAGACCCGGCCAGGTCTTCACAAGAGAAATCCTGCTTTCGGACGTGTGGGGCTACGAGTACTTCGGCGACACCCGGACCGTCGACGTGACGGTCAGGCGGCTTCGCGAGAAGATCGAGGACAATCCGAGCGACCCGAAATACATCCAGACAAAGCGTGGTGTCGGGTACAGCTTTCGAAAAGGCTGATCGGACATAGCTTTCCCTAGGGCTGAGATGAGGGCTACGTGCAGTGAGACTCAGGAGCATACAGTGGCGTCTCGTTCTGATACTCATACTTCTGATACTCCTGGCGATGGAGTTCGTGGGAGTCTACCTGCTCAACTCGCTTGAGCGGTATTATGTGACCGCTGTCTCTTCCAACCTCACATCACAGGCCCAGCTCCTGGCGGGCTTCCTGCAACGCAACTTCACTCCCTACCCCGACAAGCAGTACGCACAGACCATGGCGAGGCAGTTCGGCCAGCAATCCGGCGGCGCCGTCGTGGTGCTGGACGCCAGCGGAGCGCTTGTGTCGGCATCGGTCGGAGACCCCGCTTCGCTCGCTCGCTTCTTGATCCAGGGCGAAGTCGCCAAGGCGTTGTCCGGCGTGCGCTCAGAGCTCATCAGGCTGGACCCCGAGACGAACGAGCGGAACCTGCACGTCATCGTGCCCATAACGTCCGAGCAGCAGGTGCTCGGTCTTGTCTACATGATCAGTTCTCTCGAAGACACGTACCGGACTCTGGGCGACATCCGGTACATCCTGTTCACGGCGACCGGCCTCGCCATCGGCGTCACGGCGCTCGTCGGCTGGGCGCTGGCGCGCACCATCACCAAGCCCATCGAGGAAGTCACGAAGGGCGCGGAGATCATGTCCCGCGGCCAGTTCGAGGCGTCCATCGCGGTCAGGGGCAGAGACGAGATCGGCCAGCTCGCGCAGATGTTCAACCTTCTGGGCTCGAGGCTGCGGAGCACCCTTGATGAGATAGAAGAGGAAAAAGCCAAGCTGGAGACCGTGCTGAACTCCATGACCGACGGTGTCATCGCTGTGGACCCGCAGAACACCGTCGAACTCGCGAACCCGGCAGCCGGAAGATTCCTGGCGGCCGATACCGCGAGCCTTGTGGGCAGACCGGTCGAAGACGTCATGTCGAGCCTGTTGACGAGAGACGAGATAGAAGCCGCCACAAGCGGCGGCGCCGTAATCACGAAGGCCATCGTCTCCGGCTCAGAAGACAACACGGTGCTCCAGGTCATCTCGGCCTCGACCAGAGGGGAACAAGGCAGGTCGGGGACAGTCTTTGTATTGCAGGACGTGACGTCGCAGGAAAGGCTGGACTCGCTGCGCAAGGAGTTCGTGGCGAATGTTTCGCACGAGCTCAAGACACCGATCACCACTGTAAAGAGCTACGTCGAGACACTGATAGACGGCGCGCTGGTCGGCGGCGTGGCAAGGCAGTTCCTCGAGGTCATCCTCAAGGAGACCGACAGAATGTCCAGGCTCGTGCGGGACCTTCTGGACCTGTCGCGCATCGACTACAAGCAGGTCGCTTTCGACCTGCGGCCCGTCGACCCGGCGACGCTCCTGAGGGACAGCGTCCGTAAACTCAGCGTTCAGGCCGGAAACAAGGGCATCAACCTCAACATCGTCGCCGACGAGACGCCTGCGGTGCTCGCGGATTGGGACAGGCTCCAGCAGGTCGTGCTCAATGTCGTCGCCAACTCCATCGAGTTTACGCCTCAAGGAGGAAGCGTGACGCTTGAGGCCGCGGAGAATGGTGAGATGGTGACATTCCGAATCGCGGATACCGGGATCGGCATTCCCCAGGCCGATCTGCCACGCATATTCGAGCGTTTCTACCGTGTCGACAAGGCACGGTCGAGACAGATGGGCGGCACTGGGTTGGGCCTTGCGATAGCCAAGGAGATAATCGACGCCCATAAGGGCCGTATACGGATAGAGAGCCAGGTGGGAAAGGGCACTGTGGTCACGTTCGAGCTGCCGGTCGCCAAGGTGGCGGATGAATATGCGTAACGACGCCATATGGGACCTCACTCAGGACCGAGCACTGGCCTTTCTCGTGGCCCTGAGCCTCCTGCTCACACTGCGGATCTGGCTGGGCATCCCGGTGTGGGACGCCGGGTTCGAGCCGTTCAACCCGAGGACCGACCCGCCCGCTGACCTGGGTCTGGGCAATATCCTTGCCCCGGGCGTGATACTGGTCCACCAGGGCCGCGATGCGCACTACGGGCTGCCCAACGGCAGCGAGGATTTTAACGCCGTGTGGCAGGGGGGCAAGGCGCTAGTCCAGATCCTCGCCGCCACCTCGGGCGTCCGCAAGCAAGCGCCTCAGGCTGCAGAGATAGCGCAGGCACGCACCGAGGGCCCGTCGCTGGAGTTCGTCTTCGACGAAGCATACCAGCTTTCGAGCCTTGCCAGGGCGCTCGGCGCGGAGGCGCAGGAAGCCGACGTCACCGTGGACAGGCTGATCATGCTGGCCTCCAAGACCCCCACCGTGTACGTCAGGACGAGCCCGAAGCTTGAATACATTGCGTACACCGTGAAGCCGGAGTCCACCGAGGTCTTCGGTCTGGCGAAGAAAGGTCTGTCGGCAAGCGTGCCTCGCTACTCCGAATTGCCCAAGAGCATCGGCGAACTCCAGGTGACGCCCGGGACTTATGCGCTTCGCGACACGCCGCAGGTCGCCCTTCTGAACGTACAGGCCGACCCGACTCCGGCGGCCGGCGTGCTGTCGACTTTCTTCGTTGACCTCCAGATCCTCAGGACCATCGTCGAGCGGGACGGAGCGACCATTTACTCGGACGGCAAGCGGGGGGCAAGGGTGTATCCAGCGGGCGCCGTCGAATACAGCCAGCCACAGCCTGGAGACCCCGAGGCCGATAAGGTTGTGGCCATCGAAAGGGCAGCAAGGTTCGCTGTGCAGCACGGCGGCCTTCCCGCGACAGCATGTGTGGACAAAGTCATCACGGGCTCGAAGGCAGGAGAGAGTACGAGAGTCCAGTTCGGGTTCAGGTTCTCCGGCACACCCATAATCGGGGCTCGTGGGATCATCAGTGTTTCGCTGAACAACAAGGGCGTCGAGGCGTTTCTCCGGAGTTTCCGGCTTCCCATAGGCCAGGGTGGGCAATATCGCAGCGTGCTCAGCCCACGCGACACTCTGGCCACTATCGCAGGCCAGTCTGCCAAACTATTCGGCGACGTTTCACCGGGCCAGGTCATCTCGATGGAACTGGTGTACCTTGTCGGCGCGCCGGCGGACCCCGTCGAGCCCCTCAAGCCGGTCTGGAAAGTGGAGTTCTCCAGCGGAGCGTCGCTCGTGGCCGATGCATACACCGGGCAGGCCACAAGGAGGTCGGGACAGTGAACTGGCCTCGGGCTCGGGTGATCCTGCTGGTGAGCTTCATGGCCCTGGATATTTTCCTGGGTTATGTTGCGTTCGGCCCGAAGCAGGCCCACGGTGAAGTCACGTCGGCAGAAATACAGCGCGCGATAACAAGAGCCGCCACGGCGGGTGTGATCATCCAGGCGCCGGTACCCGCTCAGGTGACGGCGGTGTCGTTCCTATCTCTCGAGCCGTGGACCGCCGACAGGCTAGCGACCGCCCAGAAACTGCTGGGGACCGACCGTCTTACGGTCGTACAGGAATCACGCGAGCTGACAGTCTGGGGCTACGGTGGCTCTCTGGTGACCAGCCTGGCAAACGGAGTCGTGCTATACCTGCCGGCCGAGAAGCAGGGGGCGGCACGGGCGACCGACACCAGAAGCGCCCGGACGCTGGTCGAGGATTTCCTCAGGCCTCTCAACCTATTGCCCAACGACGCGAGGCTTGACTGGGTCCGGCAAACCGGTGCAGAATCGTTTATGGTCCAGTTCCGGCAGGATTACCAGGGGGTTCCACTGTTCGGCGCGTACATCACCGCCAACATAGATAAAGGCCAAATATCAAGGATCAGGCTTGTATGGTTCTCGCCGAAGGGACTCAGCGGGAAGAAGAGAGCTCTCGTACCGGCGACAGACGCGCTCATCACGGCTGTATCCGCCGGGGAAAGCACGATCGAAAGAGGAAGCGCCATCGAGACCATCGCGCTAGGCTACCTGTCCGAGCCTCTTGATGCCAGGCAGTGGGACGCGTATCCTGTATGGAGGTTCGGCTTCAGCAATGGAGCATTTGTCTATGTGAACGGCTATAGCGGAGTGATTGAGCGGTTCGGAGAGGTAAAATAGTAGCATTGACTACTTAACCTGGGGAGAGGGCATATGTCGAGTCTCATCGTGCAGGGGGGAGCCCGGCTTACGGGCCGCGTCCGGATCGGCGGCTCCAAAAACGCGTCCGTGGCCATCATGCCCGCGACGCTCTTTGGCGCCGGGCCGACACGGCTTGAGGACCTGCCTGACATCAACGACGTCAAGGTGTTTTCCGAGATCCTTTGTGCCCTGGGCGCGCGGGTCGACAGGCAAGAGGACGGCTCCGTCATCATCGACCCGACCGGACTATCCAGGTGGGACGCTCCATACGAGCTCGTGAAGCGGCTGAGAGCGTCGTACTACCTGCTTGGAGTGCTGCTGGGCCGGTTCGGCAAGGCCGAGGTGGCGCTTCCCGGAGGCTGCGACATCGGGCTCAGGCCCATCGACCAGCACTTGAAGGGCTTCAGGGCTCTGGGAGCCCAGGTCTCCATGGAGCACGGGATGGTGAAGCTCAAGGCCAAGGAGCTCAGGGGCGCCGAGATATACCTTGATGTGGTTTCCGTGGGCGCAACCATAAACATCATGCTCGCGGCCACGATGGCGAAGGGGACCACCGTCATCGAGAACGCGGCCAAGGAACCCCACATCGTGGACCTGGCGAACCTGCTAAACGCAATGGGCGCGAGGGTCCAGGGCGCCGGCACCGATGTGGTCAAGATCCGAGGCACGGACCAGCTCAACGGCTGCACGCACGCCGTTATCCCGGACGACATAGAGGCGGGCACGTACGTGATGATGGCCGCTGCCACCCACGGCGATGTGCGCGTCGAGAACATCATCCCCCAGCACCTGGACTCTGTCTTAGCCAAGCTCAGGGAAGCAGGCGTGATCGTCGAGGAGAACGGCGACTGGGTCCGTGTGGCCGCCCCAGGCCGGCTAAAGGCCGTGAGCGTGAAAACGCTGCCTTACCCGGGTTTCCCGACCGACCTCCAGCAGCCTTTCGTGGCCATGATGACGACGGCAGAAGGGGTCAGCATCGTCCACGAGACGATATGGGACAACCGTTTTGGCTACGCAAACGAACTAATAAGAATGGGCGCACGGATAAAAATCGATGGCCGCACTGCATTTATTGAAGGTGTGCCTAAGCTATTTGGCATCCCCGTCTGCTCCAAGAACGACCTGCGCGCCGGCGCCGCCCTTATCATAGCTGCGCTCTCCGCGGACGGCGAGAGCGAAGTGGACGGTATGGAGTACGTTGACAGGGGTTACGAGAGAATAGACGAGAAGATGCGCTCTCTCGGCGCGACTGTCAGGAGAGCCGGCTAGGGGCCGCGCCCAGCGTCGCCAATGGGCGCTCAACCGGTCCGTCTGATGGGCGCTCGGCGCCACTCCGGAGCAGCACGTTGATACCCGGCCGCGACTCTAAACCTCCATCACGGCTTTGGAAGGAGGCATCAGGGATTGACTATACGGGAGAATCCTGACGAAAACACGCAGCCCGGCACAGGCGGGCCAGGAAGCGATACGCCGGACAGGCAGGAAGAAGTCCGGCGCGAGGGGCCGCGGGACGAAGCGCGCGAAGGCGCGGGGCCAGAGGGCGATAGCCCGGTAGCCGCAGCGCCTGGACCCGAGGGTCCGCCGCACCGCGTGCCAGACTACGGCCGCGGGTGGGACGGGAGCCCCCCACGCCACCAGCAGAGGAACTCACTGATGTCATACCTGATGGTGGCCATCGTGGGCGCGCTCATCGGCGGGCTGCTGGTCACCGCGGCTGTTCCGTCACTGTACGGGGGTGGCTTCATCGGGCGTAATCTCGAGGCGCCCAAGCTCCCGGTGCCTGCACCTTCTCCGGCGCCCGCGACCGGGGCTCCGGGTGACAGCCCGGCTGTGGCCGTCGCCGCCCGGCTCGGTCCTGCAGTGGTGGGCATCACGAACCGTTTGACTTCCAGGGACTTGTTCGGCAGACAGACTGCTCGTGAGGCAAGCGGCTCAGGGGTCATCTTCGCCAAGAACGGGTATATCGTCACCAACAACCACGTGGTCGAAGGCGCAAGAGAGCTGGTCGTGGCGCTCGGGGACGGGCGGACGTTCCCGGCGGTGATAGTAGGGACGGACAAGCCGACCGACCTCGCGGTGATCAAGATCGAAACCGACGGGCTCCCGGCGGCGGAGTTCGGGAATTCGGACGAACTGCGTGTGGGCGAGTTCGCGGTCGCGATAGGAAACCCAGTGGCGACGGAATTCCAGCGAAGCGTTACGCAAGGGATCATCAGCGGGCTCAACCGCGTTCTGCGTGTGGGCGACGAGTCACTCACCCTCATCCAGACAGATGCCGTGATCAACCCGGGCAACAGCGGCGGGACCCTGTCTAACGCCCGTGGCCAGGTCATCGGCATAAACACTCTGAAGATAGACCTTCCCAGGGTGGAAGGCATGGGGTTCGCCATACCCATCAACACTGCCAGACCGATCATCGAGGCCCTCATCTCCACCGGTCGGGTGCAGCGAGCCTGGATCGGTGTGTACCTGATAGACAAGACGAACGCCGCGCAGTTCAACCTCAAGGTGGACCATGGCGCATACATCGCTGAACTCGTGCCGGGCGGCCCGGCCGAGAAGGCCGGCCTGAAAGTGGCCGACGTCATAGTGGCCATCGGCCAAGCGAATGTCGTCACGGTCAACGACCTGAAGGCAGCGCTGAGGAAGCACAAGGTCGGCGAGCGAGTGGAAGTTGCTGTTGAGCGAGGCGGGAACAAGGTAAAAGTGCCCGTGGTCCTTGCCGAGGCGCCCGCCGAGCAGCCACAGCCGCGGCGCACGACGCCTTAGTGGTTGCCCGGTATGGATAGGGCAGGTCGCGATTACGTAAATCGAACGCACTTGCGGTCTGGCGTTCCACAGTCGAACGCTGAATCGTAATCGCGTTTCACTGTGGAAAGCAGCCGAACCACTCGTAGCAAATTCGAACGCACCTACGATCTAGCGTTCCACAGTCGAACGCAGAACAGGAAATGCGTTTCACTGTAAAACGCCGGCGGCTCTACCTTCCGAGCGTGAGCTTCACGCCCTGCCCTAAACCCGCAACAAGGAATCCGCCTGTTTCTGGTGAAGTCGGACTTGGCCATCAGAGGCCCCCCTCAGAGGAGGGGCATGAATAGGTCCGCAGAGTAGGGACTTGACGGGGCAGATAATACCACGTATACTAAAGCCAGGAAACTATCGGCCTGGGCAAAGCAACACGGAATTGACTACAAGACGGCTTACCGGTGGTTCCGCGCCGGCATTCTTCCTG
>JAUYEF010000032.1 GCA_030691635.1 Bacillota bacterium | reverse complement strand
CGAGCCAGGTCGCGGACGAAGTCGCCACCAAGATGATCTTCCCGACCACCCTGCCGCAGGACCCAGAAGACCTGATGATCGAGCAGGCTGTCGCCCGCGAGGCCCTGCGGCTCGCGTACGAGCAGCACAAACAGGTCGCCGAAGGACCGCCCAGAGGCGTGGGAGCGCTTGAGCGGATCACCATGTCCGCCGAGCAGGTGATGAAGGCCGAGATGGGCCTCGAGCAGAAGCCGTGGCACAAGATAGACCTTCTGGTGGGGAGCGGAGGCGTCATCTCCCACGCGCCCAAGCGTTCCCAGGCGGCGATGATGATGCTCGACGCGTTCGCGCCGGAGGGAGTCGTCGAGCTGGTCGTCGACAGCGTGTTCATGTTGCCGCACCTCGGCGTGCTGTCCACGATACTCCCCGACGTGGCCCTGCAGGTGCTTGTGAAGGACTGCCTTGTCAGGCTCGGGACCGCTGTCTGCCTGACCGGCGCGCCGGCCGCCGGCGCGGGAGCCGTGACTGTCTCGGGCAAATCGAGCGAAGGTAGGCTGGTGAATACCAGCGTCGGCTGGGGCGAGATCAGGCGGGTGCCGCTTGGCCCAGGAGAGCGATTCGAAGGGCGAGTGACACCATCCGCGCACGCGGATGCCGGGAAAGGTCCAGGCCGGCCCTATGACCTGAGCGCTGCCGGTGGTGAGGTCGGCCTCATCATCGACGCACGCGGAAGGCCGGTGGACTTCACCAGGCTGGGCGCCCGCGCGCTTGGGGGTGGGCTGGAATGCTGAGACGCGGCCTTACAGAACGAACACGGCTGCTCCCGTACAAGGGCGAAGTGCTGGTGAAACAGGGCGACCAGGTCAAGCCCTGGACGCCGGTCGCGCGGATAGGCTACCTGCCAGGCAAGATGACGCGCGTGGATATTTCGGCCCAGATGAAAGTGCCGCCCGCCGCCATCACCCGGCACATGGTAAAGGCGCTCGGAGATCAGGTCGAAGAGGGAGAGCCCCTCGCCCAGGGCAGGCTCTTTTGGGAGCTTCGTGAAGCCAGGAGCCCGGCCAAAGGCATCGTGGGCCTGGTATCGCGCTACCTCGGGCATGCGTATGTGAGGGAGCCCATTGACCTTGGCGAGACGGAGCCGCAGGAGCTCGATATAGCGTCTGCGCTCGGAGTGCAGCCGTTCTTCATCACAGAATACCTGACTGTCTCACAGGGTAGATCGCTGGCGAAAGGGCAGCCGGTGGCGGCCAGGAAGAAATCCTTCGGGGAAGCCCCGACCTATGTCATGTCGCCCACCTACGGGTACCTTTCCAGCATCGACAGGAAGAAGGGTACTGTCACGATAACGCCCCTGTTCAAGACCACAGACGTGCTCGCGTACATAGAGGGCACGGTCTCCCGCGTCATACCTGACGAGGGCGTGGTGGTGGCGACTGCATGTAGCCTGATCAACGGAGTGTTCGGTGTCGGGGGCGAGACATTCGGCGAGCTGATGGTGCCCGCGACCACCCCGGACCACTTGCTGGCTGAAGATGACGTCACCGAAGCATGCCGGGGGAAGGTGGTAGTTGGGGGCGCCACCGCCACTCCAGAAGCCATCAGGAAGGCGGCAGGTTACGGTGCAAGAGCGCTGGTGCTGGGCTACGCTTCCGTCGAAGTCGTCCGCGCGGTCGTGCCGGATGTCAACATGGGGATCACCGGAAATGAGGCGGCGCCTCTGACGATGATACTGACAGAGGGCTTCAGGATGCAGCCCATGTCCTCGGAGGTTTTCGAAGTCCTGGCTGGAGCGACCGGCAGGACAGTCTCGTGCAACGGCACGACCCACATCCGAGCCGGAGTCATCCGGCCGGAGATCGTCATCCCGGAGGACCCGGTAGCGGCGGCAGGCTCGCGTGGAGCGGGGCCGGCTGCGGCCGGAGGCACAGCAGGGCAGCCGGCCACAAACATGGGTGACGAGCAGGGCGGGCAGGATGCGTGGCTGTCGGTGGGATCGCGTGTCCGGGTCATCAGACGCCCGTATGAGGGGTTGAGGGGCGTGGTGGACGCGCTCTGTGCACAGAAGGTGGTTTTCCAGTCGGGCATAGTGGCTCTTGGCTGTGTGGTCAGGCTGGATGATGGCAGGAAGGTAACGATACCGCGAAGTAATTGCACTCCGGAGTGAGGAAGATGAGCGATTCGCAACTGTCTGCGGCTGAGGCAGTGGTCGTGCTGGGAGAGGCGGGACCGTGGCCTCAAGAACAAGAACAGGTCTCGCCTGGCCTGATCTCCAGGTTTGTGGAGACGATGAAGCCCGGCTGTGAGGCTCTGGGAGTCAGGCTGGCGGGGACGCTGTCCGCTGCCGCTGAGGCCTGGCCCTTCGGCGCTCAGGATTGGGCGCTAAGGGGGCACTCGGTCTTATCGGTTCCGGTGCTCATGGGTTCTGTCGTGGCGCGGCTCACGCGTGGGCTCTCCGTCTCGCGGGTCGTGATCCCGGCGACCACAACGAGCCTGTGGCCGATGGTGATCCCTATCACTCCCCACCTGGCGGTGTCGATTCCCGCCGGCACCGACCGCCAGGCGCTGGAGTCCCTCAGGTCGCTGTTCACGGGGCTGCCGATGCGGGTGACATTCAACACATTGGACGAGACGGGATCAATCGTGCCCGACGCCAGGAGCCAGCTTGTCCTTGCCGAACTTGGGCTTGCCAGGACCGCTACAGGTCCCCACGGGACCGAGTGGCGGTTGGCGCACAAGCCGGTGGCCACATCCACGCTGCGGGCCATTCGAGAGTGGTACGCCGTGACAGTCGAGACGGCCGCATCAGGCCTTGAGCCCCTTGTCAGATCGGTTGGAACAGATGCTCCGGCCTCGGCAGGACTGGCCGCGCTGGTGGCCGCCGGCCAGACTGCGCGGGCGGTTCCCCTGCCGGAAGTGGATAAGGTCAGGGGCGGGTTCCTGGGCCGCCTGGCGAGGATCATTGTGGGACGTGGAGCAAGCGTGCCTGGCCTGACCATCTGGGAGAATCCATGGTCTGTGTGGGATTTCTCGGTGGAGATGGCGCGGGGAGGAGGAGAGCCGTGTTCGTCAGAGATGTGATGACTCCGGTCGTGACCACGGTTTCCCGGGACGATACTCTGTTCCGCGCGGCTGAGATCATGCGCGATACCGGCTACGAGTCGCTGGTCGCCGTGAAGGAGCATTTCCCGCTCGGCGTTGTTTCGTTGCGGCAGATAGCTCTTTTTCGGCTGGCAAACCCGGCCGTGACGCTCGAACAAGCGTATGTCAGAGAGATCCTGCAGGAAAGCCCTGTGACCACAGGCGTGGACGAGGTGATAGAGGCTGCGGCCTTCAAGCTGTACCGCAACGACCTCGACGCCCTGCCTGTGGTGCATGACGAGACAGGCAAACTCGCCGGGATAGTCACGACTTCGGATGTGCTCAGGGCCTTCATATTCATGCTTGGGCTGAGGTCGAGGAGCACGCGGATCACGGTGGAGGTCCCGGACATCGTGGGCATGCTTGCGGATGTGTGCCAGATCGTCAGGAGTTGTGGCATCAGCATCGCCAGCCTGGCAACATTCACGCCGGCGGGCCAGGATGTCGCTGAGGTCGTGCTCAGGGTGAAAACCCCAGAGACCACACAACTGGTTCGACGGCTCAATAATGCCGGCTTCAAGGTGGGGCACGTGTCCCACGTTTGGGAATAGGCGACAGGTGCTGCAGGTAACCTTGCTTGAGAATGGTCAACTGGACAGATAGACGCCATACAAGGAGGGCTTCTAGTGGAATTCCCCAAGAACAAGCTGAAGGAGACTCTCAAGTCCGGCAAGCCGGCGATCGGAACCTTCCTCAATGTTCCCTCTCCAAACGTCGTCGAGATGATTGGCTACGCCGGGCTCGACTTCGTCATCATCGATTCGGAGCACGGTAGGCCGGACCGGGAGACGATGGAGAACATGGTGCGCGCGTGCGAGGTGTCAGGCACCACGGCCATCATCCGGATCCCGAACGTGGACGACCGGACGCACTACATACACGCGCTTGACTCTGGCGCGATGGGCGTGCAGGTGCCCATGATCGAGAGCGGCGAGCTGGCAGAGGCGGCGGTCCGTTTCTCGAAATACCACCCCAGGGGTATCAGGGGGCTGGCCGGCGGCAGAGCCACGAAATACGGAGCCATTCCCACTACTGAATACGTCAAGCAGGCCAATGAGCAGACCATGGTCATCGCCCAGATCGAGACGGTACAGGGCTGCAAGGCTGCTGAAGAGATCGCGGCCGTGGATGGGGTGGATGTGGTGTTCATCGGCCCGTCCGACCTGAGCCAGTCCATGGGCGTGCCGGGGCAGCAGGCCCACCCGGATGTCCGCAAGATGATCGACGAGGTGACTGCAAGGATCATTGCCGCTGGGAAGCCTGTCGGTTGCCTCACGAACTCTGTGGAGATGGCCGCGGATCAGATCAAGAAAGGCATGCAATACCTGTGCATCCCGTCGGTTGTGGTCTACGGCTTCTGCAAGAACATGGCGGACGCCATACGAAAGATCTAGGTGGGACGGTGTTTGGGTAGACATATTCCGAAAACGCAGGCGCCCGCTGGATGGCAGGCGCCTGTGGTGCCTATTTGGGTACTTCTCTCCTGACCCCTATGCCCGTTCCGACGGTACCCGTCGATCTGATCTGGACCTGGGCCGAAACAGAGTAGGGGACGCTCTGGAACAGGTCGTGCCACTGGTCGGCGATCTGCCGCCAGTGGGACGGGTTTTGCCGGTAGATCGCCAGCCCGAACCCGAGACAATCGGTGTGTAGTTCTCGCTGCAACCTTGTTATGCAGGCCGAGACTTCACCTTCGATAGAGCGCGCCACCTCCTGTTCGAGTTCACGGACCCGTGCTAGTTTTCCGACGTCCTCTGTGAAAACGGGCACGTCCGCCACCTCCGCTGTGACGTGTATCTTGATCTCGAAACTCGCGGTTCTGGCGCGTGAGACTGTGGGCTTGGTCGAGGAGTGGGACCTCACCACCTCCACCACCGTGAGCCCTTCTCCCTCTGACACGGGTACCGAAATCAGGGTCGTGGATATCTCGTTCCGGAGGAAGAGCAGCCCGCGGGTCTCCGATGGCGTCAGGACGCCGATGAGCTTGTCATGCCTGAAGCATGCGATGGTGTTCATCAGCATCACCTGCGGCTTCGGCTGGGCAGGTTGACCACCCTGGGCCGAGTCGCCGGATTGGTTTCCGCCGCCTGGGCCGGCGCCCGGCGCGGACGGTGGCCGGGCGGCGGACTGCGCCTGCGGCAGGTCAGTAAGTGAGACGACCGGCATCACCGGCTCCTTTCCGGGTAGCGCCATATCCGCCAGGAACATGTTTGCGGTCACATCGGAGGTATACCCGGTGAAGTTGCCGTTGTGGAGTAGACCGACTATCTCTGCGCTGGCCGTATCGCGTATGGTGGGCGTGGCGAGGATCTGGGCGACGTCGCCTTCGGCGAGCACAAGCGAGATCGTACGCCTCAGCTGGTGCTGGCGCACCACGAAGTCGAGCATCGGGGCAGCCCCTGCCAAGGCCAGCTTCCGGCCGACCAGCGCCACACTTGCCTCGCCTGCGAAGACCACCTTGCCTATGGTCTGGTCGATGGCCCTCTGGGCTCGGAAGACCGATTCCGCCACCGAATAGAGTACTCTCGTGGGCTTCTCAGGTTGTCCGCCGCCCCCAAGTGGTCCGCCGGCTATTCTCGGGTTTACCAACTCTACGGCGAGAAGCAGGTTGCCCGCTCCGGCAGTGTCCACCCCGAAGGCCGAGGCCAGGGTCAGGTCCCTTGGATCGTGGATGCTCCAGCATCCCTGCAACAGCAATGACAGCAGGACTACCAGCGCCACAAAGCGCACGGGGAGAGGCCTAACCATCCTGCTCACCTGCCGTTCTCCGACGAAGCGCCAGCGCCGCGGCAGCCGGCAGTCCCACAGCGAGCGCAGCCACTGGCGGCGCTACACTGGCGACGTAATGCTTCACCACAGAGGTCGAGGCGAAGAGCGTCACGGCGGAAGCAGCGACGAACAATGCGAGGGGCAGCAGGCATGTGCGGTGGGTCTTCAGGCTCAGTGCGTCCGATATGGCCTGCGCCGCAGTATAGAGATATGTCCCCACGGTAAGCGTGATTGCGCCTATCCAGGCGGTCAGTATTATGACCTCGAGCCTTTCGAACGTCAGGGGAATCCGGATCATCTTGGCAAGCACGTATGCCGGGGAGTGCATTGTCTGAGCCTCCTGCGCGGTGAACACCATCGTCGTGACCATAACCGTGACAGTGAGGAGCCCCATCGAAGCGGCATTCGCCCAGATCGCGACTCCTTGCAGACCCCGCGTGTTCGGGGCGACATGCCTTCCGAGGACCGGGAGCACCGAAAGCGCAATGACGGTCCATGCCGCTGGGTTGACCGATGAGGATAGCACGGGGAGCAGCCCTCGCGAGAACATGGGTTGTAGGCGGGCCGAATCCGCCTCATAGGCAACCCCCAGGAAGCCGACCGCCAAGAATACGGCCAGAACCGTTATTATGACCTGCCCGACCCGTCCGATGGTGTCGATGCCCTGGTACGCAGCGTATGTCCCGACCACAAGCGCGACCGCCACAAGAGCCCCCACAGGTGTCTCGGTCAGCGTGACTGTCGCGAATAGGGTTCCGAGCTGCGCTGAGTAGAACCCCGGCACGAGAGCGAGAACAAGGATGTACGGGGCGAAGATCAGGAGAGAAAGCTTCCCCCACTTGCGGTTGGCGTCCACAAGCAGCCCGCCGGGGACCGCTGTCGCGGCCCAGACAGCGAGCAGGCTCAGTGGAATGCTCCATGCCAGCGACAGCAGCGCAGCCGCCCACGAGTCTTCGCCTGCCGTCCCCTGAGTGATGGCCGGCATGAAGATCATCATGAGGCATACCCGAGAAACCAGCAAGACGAACAGCAGGTTTCTCCCCGACGTCAGGTCGGGTTTCTCAGTGCTTGTCGTGGTCGTCCGGGCTTGACTTGTCATCGCTATCCTCCTCCGCAGTCGTCTTTGGTGGCCTCGGAGCGCGGGGCGCTGGAGGCCGGCCTTCCGTCAGTCCTTGCCTGAAGAGGTTTTTTTTGCTCCACCCGGGCCTTTGGGCAGAGCGGAACTGCACGGGAACTGCCATCACCTTGTCCATCAGTTCATGCACCGTACCGGTGTCGTACAGGCTGAGGTATGGGAAGCCGAACGATTTCAGGCCGACCACGTGGATGAGCACGATCATGACAGCGGCTCCAAGTCCAAACAGCCCAAGCGTTCCCGCCATGAAAATCATGATGAAGCGAAGCAACCGCAAAGGGATGGACATGTTGTAGCCGGGTATCGTGAAGCTTGCTATTGTGCCGAAGGCCACTATTATGACCATCCCGGGCGGGGCGAAGCCTGCTGACACTGCGGCTTCGCCGATGATGATGGCTCCCACGATGCTTACAGCCTGGCCGACCGGGCTCGGGAGCCGGATGCCCGCTTCGCGCAACACCTCGATGACCAGCTCCAGGATGAGCGCCGTCGGAAGGGTGGGGAAGGGGATGCCTTCGTGCGTCCCAACCACCCTCAACAGCAGCGCAAACGGTATGACTTCCTGGTGAAAGGTGGTCAGGGCGACATAACCAGCTGTCCCGAATATCGTGAAGGCGAGCGCCGCAAACCTCAGCATCCTGAGAAAAGTCGAGAGATAGGAGTTCTCATAATAGTCCTCGCTGGCCTGGAAGAAAGACCAGAACGATGTCGGCACTATCAGGACGAACGGCGAGTTGTCGACCACGATCGCGACCCGGCCTTCGAGTATGGAGGCCGCCACCTTGTCCGGCCGCTCGGTGCGCTCCACCAGCGGGAATGGGGACATCACATTATCGCTGATCATCATCGCGATGTACCCGCTCTCCAGCACCGAGTCTATGTCGATTCCCGTGAGCCTGCGCTGGACTTCCTCAACGACGGCGTTGTCCGCCACATCCACCAGGTAGAGGATGCTGACATCCGTCTGTGTGCGCCGGCCTATGCGCATCTGCTTGACGGCAAGGTCGGGTGTGCGGATGCGCCGCCTGATGTGGGCGACGTTGACACGCATGACCTCGATGAAGCCATCGCGGGGACCCCTGATGACTGCCTCGGTCTCGGGTTCGCCCACCGACCTGTGCTCCCAGCCCTTGGTGTCAAACCTAAGTGCTTGCGGCGCGCCGTCAACCAGCAGGATCGAATCGCCCTGGAGGACGGCGATCACAGCTTCTTCGAACCTGGTGACTCGCGTTGTCTGCGCGAACGACAGGTAGCGCTTTTCGAGAAGATCCAGCAGCTCGTCTCCCGCACCGGCTACCGGAGGCTGCGCGATGCGGCCGAGCAGCATCGCGTTCTCAAGGATGTTCTCGGAGATCTCCGTCTTCTTGGCGAGGCCTTCTATGAACAGAAGGGCGGCGCTTGTGCCTGGAGGCGGTCCGATCGTGATCTCCCGCGCCACAAAGTCCTGAGCGTGTTTGAACTGCTCTTTGAAGGCGGCGAGGCTGTCGTCGAAACCGGCTGGAATCCCGCCTGTCCTGGGTATGTGCCTGTACGTTCCGCGCGTGGCGACACGACGCAACTGGCGCACTGGCACCGGCTTGCGTAACGGTGTCCCGGGTTGTTGCTGCGGTTTTCGCCTCGCGAAAGAGAACGGCCAGAGCCTCAAGCGACCTTACCTCCAATCGCTGTAAGTGTTTCCGCGGCGCGAGGTTTTAACTAAGCGGCGCGCATGCAGGGATGATATACTGGTTTGTGAGGCGGCGGCGAGTGTGCTCGCGCAAGACCGGCCGCAATGCCGGCCGTCAACTCTTTGACAACGGCTCGGCGGTGCTAGTATTATAGAAGGGCTAAAAGAAGATAGTTGCGTCGGGGCGTAGCGCAGTTTGGTTAGCGCGCATGGTTCGGGACCATGAGGTCGGTGGTTCAAGTCCACTCGCCCCGACCATTTTATTGCGTGCTAGAGCCGCTTTCCCCGAAACCGCCCACAAAAACAAGAGGACCGAGGCCAACGCCCGGGGCGAAGAAGTGCAGGTAGACGGCATCTACTTCAGGACGGTGGCGGTGTTCGACGTGTCCCAGACAGAGGGCGACCCGTTACCGGAGTTCGATCTGGCGAAAGACGTGCAGGGTGATGACTTGGCGGGGCTGGTACCCAGTCTGGTGGAGTTCGCGGAAGGCAAGGGCTACACAGTGAGTTTCGAGGAGCTGCAGAAGGGCCAGGGCGAGGGCTATTGCCGGTACAGCGACCACTCCATACACGTCATGAGCAGCAACCCGGTGAACATGCAGGTCAAGACGCTGGCGCATGAGATCGCCCACGCGATCATGCACGAGAAGGGCCGGGACGGGGCGCTGTTCGAGGCCAACAGGAGGGAGCGCATCGAGACAGAGGCCGAGTCAGTGGCCTTCGTGGTGCTCAACGTGCTCGGGTTCGACACGGGTGAGTACTCCTTCAAGTACGTGACGGTCTGGACCCAGGGTGAGGACACGGCAAAGAAGATTCGGGAGAGCGGGGCAAGGATACAGAAGGCGGCAGACGAGATACTGGCGCACCTGATACGTGATAGGACGGACGGGCGAGTGGCGGCTGACTAGCGGCCCGAGCCAGGTCGCAGCTCTAGCACCGGCCCCAGATGTAGGTTTCCTGTCTAGCGAATAGATGGTGCCAGAACGGTAAATAGTAGCCCTACAAGTTCATATCGTCTCCAATTCAGCTGACGGCCCCGCGGACGGGGCCGTCAGCGTTGTCGCTGCTATTTCGACCGGATCGTTTCCCCAATAGGTATGTGTGGCGGTGCGAACGTCAGGCCGTGTCTCTGTATGGTCACGTCAACGCTTGTTCGGACTTCCGCATCGGGGTACTTCGTCTGCCATGCGAATCTGTCAAGTTCCGGCCAGGTGGCGAACGTGTGGCGGATTGGGTCGCCGAACCCCAACACGTCTGACTTGTGCTCCTTCTGGGTCTTGGCAATGACCCCGTCGACCAGTTGCTTCACATACTGCTCACATGCTTTCTTGACCAGGGGAGTGGTTCTTGGATCGGAGTAGTCCACACCTGTCTTCGGTGCGAGGTATGTTACCAGAAGCCTTATGTTCACATCCAGCTCTACTTTCTCACCGTGTCGCTTGGCATGAACTTTTGTTCCACGACCGTGCAAGGTGACACTCAAGGACAGCTCGGGTTTGTCCGGCGCCATTGGGTCTGGTATCGAAAACCCGCCTGTCTCCATATCACCCTTCACCATCAGGAGCGCCCGCGTTTCTTCGCCTGTGAGCGTTCCCACCATTTTGCCCCCGGAAAACACTGCAGTGCCGATCATCTCCACAGGACCGCCACCTATTCTGGGTGTTCCTCCAGCCTCAACCGAGGTGGCTCCACTCTGCGGGACCTTGGGATCGACAGTCACCTTCTGGGGCTCTATCCGTTCTCCGGGTTTTGGTGTCGGAGGAATCCCGCCCTGGGAGCTACCCGCACCTCCCGATTGGCTCTGATCTTGCCCAGAGCTCCCCTGTGACTGGCTCTCGCTTGAGGGTGCCAAGGCGATCAGAGGAGCGGTTGGGTTTACAAGCCCGACTTCCATCTTCTCTATGAAGTCACCCAGGAACTGAGTCTCAAACAGCCCGGTCGTAGAGTGCTGCTGCATGATGATCTGGAGAAAGCGGCTTGCAGTTTGCTCAATGGGTGAACCGATAAGGCGGATTACGTCTTCAGCCCTACCCTTCGACACGGCGATAAAGGCGGAAAGCCTTACCTCTCTGTACCGTTCCAAGGCGCCTACGAGGCTGCGTATATCACCGCGGGCAAGCTCGTCCGAGAATACATAGAGAGCGGCGTGCTGGAGCGAAACCCGCCTGCCCAGGGAAACCGCGGCGATTTGGAGGGTCTCGAGTCCCGTTTCTGATGCAGCGGACATGACCACGTTCTCTGACTGCTGCCCACCACTTGGAGAACCTCCCATGCTGGTGCCCCTCAGGCTCCGGGGTATTCCTATTTGAAGAGTAGTCACGACCGTGTTGTTGGGTCCCTTGTCGAATCCCACTGCCTGCACCCAGGCTATATCCTCCAGCTCCGTCCGGTCCCAACAGCCGGAACACACAGCGCAGAGTGTCAGTGCCGGTGCCAACAGCGGTACTAACCTTCGAAAACGCCTAAGCATGTGCCTTGTCTCCTCCCCGGGCGGGTCGTCTCCGAAGATAGCTAAGGGCTAGCACAACGAAGACCCAGACGTACACAAACACGGTGCTGGAAGGCCTCATCAGGTCGAAGTCCAGGACCACCGTGAAGCTGTAGTCATACACGTACTGTACATAGGCAAGAGATAGCACGGCAGTAAGAAGGACCAGCGGCCTGTGATTATGGATGGAGAAAGCAGAACTCAGCGCCAATCCGGCAGAATACAGCCCAATCGCCAGCTGCGCGACCGCAGCCACTATCCAAAAGAACAGGAAGACAACGTCAAAACGCTGGAAGAAGCGACTCAGGTAGAGCTCCCTGGCCGCTCTGAGTAGCGGGGCGGCGTCGTTGACGCCAGCCGGGTAAGGCAGAATCATTTGAACACCCAGGACCACTGTCGTGAAGATCAGTATGGATGATGCCCAAGCCCATTTGACAGATCGCCGTATCCTTGCTGATTTACCCGAGCGAAAGCGGATGTACGGTGTAAGAAGGCCTATGACTATGAACTCGGCATACATTGCCTGGCTAATAGCTCCAGCGGCAAATACCTTCGCGATGCCTAGCCCTTGCAGTGGAAACAGGTGATGGTAGTTCCAGGTGGGGGTTGAGACCAGCGCAAGAACGATTATTGAGATGAAGGCCCCAGCTATGACAAAAACGCAGAGTCTGCCCAATGGCTCCAAACCCAACATCGCGAGCGCAAACGCAAACGCCAGGATGATCAGAGCAAGGTAACGTACCGGGCTGAGCGGCAGGATTCCAATCGCCAGTATGGTGGCTACCTCCTCCAGCGCTGTGGCGGTCACGACGAGCAGGTAGGCAAACAGGACAAGGCCAAAGGCCCACGCCAGCGGCCTACCGGCAAGTTGCCGGGTGATCTCGATCAGGCTCTTTCCGGGATACTTCTGCAGCAGGTGGACCAGCGGCAGCAGCCAACCAAGAGATAGCACTCCCGCTATCAGCGGAATGCTCCATGACGCTGTGGCGCCTGCCCTTAGCATGCGTTCGGAGTAGATGAGATAGATCTTGGCTGTCGCCATTACCACCAGAATGGCCGTCAACTCCAGCCACCCGATATGCCCCTGGGGTATAGCCTCGCGATCAGTTGAGATCACTTCTGCGCGTTCTTCCTTTCTCGATGGTGTGCTGCCGTAGGCGACTTCCTTGGCACCTGTCTGGTAGCATCCAATGGTCGGGCCTTCTGAGGCCGGACATCCATACCCCACTCAGGTCCGATCACAACAAGATCCTGGGAGTGAGGCCAAGACGGTATCATCGGCGCAGTAATGGGGATGCCAAAGGACCGGATCGAAAAGACAAATCCAGCCAGCAATGTTGTCACCAGTGCCAGGCCTGGAATCCCAAGCATCGCTGCTGCTCCGATCATCACGAACTTGACGAGTCGTGCCACCAGGCCGAGGTTGTAATTGGGTATGGCGAAAGAACCGAGCCCGGCTATGGCCACCACCACAACCAGAATGGGACTCACGATACCGGCCTGCACAGCAGCCTGGCCGAGGATGACCGCACCCACAATGCCAATGGTCGGGCCTATGAGTGAAGGGATTCTGACACCGGCTTCACGGATCAGCTCAAAAGATGCCTCCATGAACACCACCTCCAGCGCTGCGGGGAAAGGTACTGACTCGCGAGACCTTGCGATGGCGAATAGCAGTTCGGTTGGTATCATTTCGGGATGGTAGGTGACAGCCGCCACGTAAAGCGCGGAGGCATAGAGGGTGAGGAGCAGCGCCACCCACCTCACCAGCCGAAGCACGGTTGCGGGCACGAAGTGGATGTAGTAGTCCTCTGAGGAGTGCATCAGCGCCCAGAGGCAAACCGGAACAACGATTGCGGCCGGCGAGCCATCTATGAGAGCCACGTGACCTTCGCTGAGAAGCGCCGCCACCCTGTCGGGCCTTTCGGTTAGAATCGTCTTTGGGAACGGGTTCCACGGCTGATCCTCTATGAGACGCTCAAGCATGCCGGTCGATGTTATGGCGTCGGTGCGAATCCCGGCAAGCCGCTTGCGCACTTCGTCGACCAGTTTTGGGTTGGCAATACCCTCCAGATACAGGATGGCAACAGGTATGTGAGTTCGCGCGCCTATATACACCCTTTCAGTCACCAGCTGCGGTGTGGAAAGATGCGACCTGATCAGCCACACGTTGGTCCGGTAGTTCTCCACAAAGCCGGTGTGTGGCCCTCGCACGACCGCTTCAGCGGGTGACTCCTCAATCGCACGGTGCTCATAGAACCGCACATCGGCTATGAGGGACCTGTCGTCGCCATCCAGCAACACCACGCATTCACCTTCGACGATGGCTGCCACCGCGTGAGATATCAGCCGCCCGGTACGTACTTGCACTGGGGAGATGAGGGTGTTGCCCACTGTTTCAATATCGATCTGCTGAGGAACGGGCTGAGTGTTGAGGGCCATCAAGGGGCCCAGTATGCTCTGATGCAGGAACAGACTGTCCACGAGTCCCTGCAGTAAGATGAGCGCTCCGCGCTGGAAGCCTCGGCCTGACCTCAGTTTGAACTCGCGCACAACAAGGTCCGAGTTCCTGGGGGCGTGAAAGATGCCCACAACAGCCCTGAGGTTGGTATCCAAGTCCTTGCTCAGAGCACTGGCCATTACCTGACGCTCGGCTTCGCTCATCCCGCCAAACGGAGACCTCGCGGGGGGTACCTCATTTTGCGGAATGGCATACCGGGACGTAGCGCTGTCCAGGGATGCCGATAGTGGGCTCTCTCTACTTGCTTGCGCTGAGGTGTATGGACGTCTCTCCATGTGGCGCCCGTCCACCACATCCTCGCCGGCGCCAGGGATCCCCGGCTTTCCTCTCTTGCTGAGGGTGAAGTCATCCGGCCGTTTGGGTTTTCGGAACACCCGCTTTACCTTAGACCATACACCCAAGTTCCCGGATCACCTCCATCTCTGCTGCCAAGAGTGGCTTGTGCGGCCTCACGTGTGCTTGAGCAGTCCGCACAGCAGCGAACCGTCAGCATGCGAGCCCTGCGCTGTTCTCCGATCATTGCCCCGTGGACCGCAGTCCTAGCCTGAAGCATTCGTTCCCAAGACTATCTGTTACGGTCAGCTGGCCGTCAAGGAACTGCACCTGAACGCACTCGGCGGTCACCGGGTCGTATAGCACGATAGCCTGAGCATGGACAAGCCGTCCCCCAACTAGGAGTCCTGATACCAGACCTGCGACTGACATCAAGATAAGGATTACCAAGAGAACCTGAACCTTAAAGGAAAGTGCATCGACTTGCTCCTGGATGCCAGTAACCTTTGGGTCTACGGCTATCCCCTCCCCTCAGGGTTCATCGCCGCCACACCCCAAGCATGCGCGGCTTGGCGTGTCCATATTCGTGGGGCAGGGAAGCACCCGTTCAGGGTTGGCACGAAGCCAGTGGGTGCAGGACGCGTGTAGTGCTGAATGGAGGCCCGCAAGGGCCTTTCCTGTTGCCCATCCGTTGCCCATCCGACTACATGACACTGCCTGCCCGTTGCCCATCTGCTTAGAACTGAAACCGCTTGGACGCTGGCCCGACATGCCCGAGGGTTATCCGCTTACGCGGGAGTTCCCTGCTAGAGTACGGTTCGGGACCATGAGGTCGGTGGTTCAAGTCCACTCGCCCCGACCATTTTACTGCCTGCTAGAGGGCTTGAGTGTTTCGGGGTTTGCCTTTGACTATGAGGTTCTGCCCACGATTTTGCCCATTTCAATGGACCATGAGGTCATCAGCCCTGCCTCCGCATGCTGAGCCGCGCTCCCAGGCCCCTCCCGGCGACCGACATGAGCACCGCGACCACGCCATAGAGCATGTGCAGCACGATACCCTGAGGCTCGTGGGTCGTGTACCAAACGAGGATGATGACCGCGGGCGCAGCCAGCCATAGGGCGAGGGAAGGGCGGCGGCTGCAGTAGCCCGCAACGGCGCCGGCCGCAGCATATGCAACTCCAGTCACGGACAGGGAGAGCAAGCGGTCTGCCAGGGAAGAAACGTCAGTGAACACGCCCGCGAAAACCAGGAAGAACGCCAACGGCAAGCCTAGCGCAAATGCGAGCACCGCGCCGGAGACACCGCGAGAGTCCATTCACCCGTCTCCTTCCGCATGGCACCTGGCAACAGTCCAACGGAGCTGCCGTCAGTCCTATGAGGAACCTGGTTCAAGAAGCGCTGGGACAATCCCTCCTGTTTGCCGGTCGCGGTCAGCACACCGCTCCAGATCACGAAATGTTGTTTGTGAGATTCTGAAGAAGTCGTGCAGGTAATAGATGAGACTACGTATAATTACTCATCTGGGAAATTCTGTCAAGTATTCGCATCAGGCGCTAGGATCTGGGTGAGCGCCTACGGCAACCACCGGCGGCGGAACGGTCATGTGGCTCCGGCTACACAAGGCCATCCAGGTCGGAAGGGATGTGCCGCGGTCCCGACGAACAGGACATTCGGATCAGGAGCGGAGCTTTTGTGACCCAGCTGGAGGAAATGGCCACGGTGGTCGAAAGCGATTTGCCGACCGAAGGATCGGCGGTGACCTCAGTGGCCTGGTGTCAAGAACAGGGCGGAAGGCGGGGTCACTGTGGCGTTTGTGGACAAAGCAGCCACGATCCTGGTTCTGGAAGACCATGACGAGATAAGACAGCTTCTACAAGAGTACTTCGAGAGCAGGGGCTTCCGGTGCTTGGCGGCGCAATCTGTGGATGCCGCGCACAGCCTGATGGCCGGGGGTCCCGTCGACGCAGGCATCATAGACCTGATGATGCCGGTCACTCCTGGATCGGTGGTTGCCACGGAGCTTATGTCCGCGGGCATACCGATAATAGTGCTAACGGGCCTGTCCAGAGATACTGCCGCGTCGCACGTCCCGGATGGCGCGATCATACTGGAGAAACCGGTTGACCTTAGGGTCCTGGACGCGGCACTGAGGGAACAGATCAGAGCTGTTTGACGGGTTGCGAGAGAAGGTATCTATGGGAGCACTGGCTGCAGTGCTCCCAGCGCTTTTTCGGAGGCCAAGAATACGTATGCGGACATTCGCCAATAACTAGAAGAGACTTCTCACAAGGAGCTGGTTTGATGTTCAAGCACGACAAGGCTTTGCTCGAAATCGTCAAAGTGGAACGCCCGAACCCAGCCTACGCCTCAATGCTCCAGGAACAACTTGGTGGCGGCAATGGAGAGCTCAAGGCTGCGATGCAGTATATCAGCCAGAGCTTCAGGGTCAAGGACCCGGCAATCAAAGACCTCTTCCTGGACATCGGTTCCGAGGAACTGAGCCACTTGGAAATGGTGGCGACCTCCATAAACATGCTGAACGGCCACGACCCCAACGCCCCCGCCGCCACGGTCGGGCAGATTGAGAGCCATGTGTTTACCGGCCTTGTGCCTGGGCTGGTTAACGCCTCCGGGCACCCGTGGACGGCTGATTACGTGAATGTAACCGGCGACCTGGCAGCAGACCTGCTCTCCAACATCGCGGCAGAGCAGAGGGCAAAGGTGACCTATGAGTACCTCTACAGGCAGATAAAGGATAAGCACGTCCAGCAGACAATCGACTTCCTGCTGAACAGGGAAGAGGCGCACAACACGCTATTCCGGGAGGCTTTCAACAAGATCCAGGGGACCGGTTCAACGAAGGACTGGGGAGTCGACGAGAACGCTAGGCTGTACTTCGATCTTTCCAGACCCGGTGGTCAGGCCTTCGGGCTCGGACAGAAGCCGCAGCCACCGAGCTTCAGGACGCCCGACCCGGGGAACCCACCCAGGTAGGCGCGCCCGGTTGCCCCACGAATCGGGCATGCCCAAGGGGTCGCAGGCAGCAGCCCCTTTGCGCGGAGGTGGCCTTCCTCCCGTACGCGAAAAGGAGACCCCTCACGACCTGTTGTTGGGTCGTGAGGGGCCTTCTGCACGTGTCGTCAGAGCAAGCTGCACAACAGACCTGCACCGCTAGTTGAGTGGGTGCCTCGCTAGTCCTGCTTCGCGAACTGGTGGAAGGCCGGCTTCTGGTCGGCCGGCATCGCCGAGTAGTACTTCTTGCCGCCGGTCCTTTCGTCGAACTCGGCCTTTGCTCGTTTGATCAGCTCCGGGTTCGTGGCAAGCTCGTAACCGGCCTCGGCAAGGACCCGCGCAGCGGTGAGCATGCCCTGGTGCCCGATGTCCATGCCAGCCTGAGCGCAGTACTGCCACGAGTGGCCGGGGGTGCCGATGGCGTTGCACGCCGTGGTGAACTGGGCGGTCGGGCAGCACCAGCTGACATCGCCGACGTCCGTCGAACCCTCACCGTCGTGCGGTGTGGGCGGCCGCGCCACGACCGTGTCGTTGAGGATCTGGCCCTGGATCTGCTTCAGCTGCTCTTTGCTCAGCTGAGACTTGGCGAGGACCGACGGGATGTTGGCTTCGAAGGTCTTTCTTATCTCCCTGGCAAAGGCCACGTCTTCCTCACTGAACTTCGGCGCGCCGACCCGGTTCATGCAGTCTTCGAGAAGGTCTTCCAGCGCGGTGTTGTTGAGCACGTTCCAGATGGCCTTGATCAGCTCTACCTCATAGGTGGTGCCCGTCATCAACGCCGCGCCTTTGGCGCAGTCCAGGACGCGGGCGTAGAGATCGTCTACCTGGTCACGCTGCGGAGCCCGGACCAGGTACCACACCTTGGCCTTGGCCGGGACCACGTTGGGCATATCCCCGCCGTTGGTTATCACGTAGTGGACGCGGGCCCTGGTCGGCATGTGCTCACGCAGGAATTCAACGCCCATGTTCATGAGTTGCACGGCGTCGAGCGCGCTCCGGCCGTTGTACGGGTCGCCGGCGGCGTGCGCCGTACGTCCGTAGAAGGTGATGTTGCAGGCGTTATTTGCGTTGGATGAGCCATTGCTGACCCTGTTGATCCAGCCGGCGTGCCAGGTGAGGCAGACGTCGCAATCGTCGAAGATGCCTGCACGAGCCATGAACGCCTTGCCGCTAAGGTTCTCTTCCGCCGGGCAGCCAAAGAACTTCACAGTTCCGGGCCGCTTTTCTTTGTGCATCTGCTGTTTGAGCCCCATGGCGGCGCCGAGCGCGGCGACACCCAGGAGGTTGTGCCCGCAGCCGTGCCCGGGAGCGCCCTGGACGATGGGGTCTCTTGTTGGACATGTTTTCTGAGACAGGCCGCTCAGAGCATCATACTCGCCGAGAAGCCCGATGACAGGGTGTCCCGAGCCCCATGTGGCGACAAATGCCGTCGGCATACCGCCCACTCCGACTTCCACCGAGAATCCCTCGGCCTTCAAAGCCGCCTCAAGCGCCTTGGCCGACTCATCTTCGTGAAGAGCCACCTCAGCATACTTCCAGACCTCATCTGACAGGTCGTTCAGCATGCATGCCTTCTGGTTGATGTAATCGATCGCTGTTGTTGCCTTGACAGCCATTAAGTACTCCCTCCCAGTGCGAGAATGTGCCAACTCATGATGGCGTTCGCGTCCTGGGTCTCAATATCCTCCGTCATGCTGGCTCTTGCATGCTCGTCCATGACGTGAGAAGCTCTAGCAGGATACAAAGTCAGGGGGAGCATGTATGGAGCACGTGCGCCACTGGTTTGCCTCACTGATGGCAGGGCTGGAGTCTCAGACAGATGAGCAGGCCAGGAAGCGTCTGCTCGAATATGGGGCGGAGACGCCTGCAGGGTGATCGTGAGGCTGTGAGTCAGGCTATGGCTGTGAGTCTAGGCGCGCAGCCACAGGTGAGCGCACGTTTCTGAGGAAGAGCAGCGTTGCCGCAGCGGACCGACGCCTTGGAGGAGGACTGAACGTTGCCGCAGGAGGGGAAATTCGCCAGGTACATGCAGACGTTGATGCCGCTTAAGGACGAACTGCTGAGTGATCAGCGTCTCGTGCCTGTGCATTACGACATATCGCTCAAGACTTTTCCGGAATCGCACCGTCTCGATGTCGAGGTGCTGATAACCGCCGAAGTGCCGCCTGAACCTGCGCCGTACTTGAGGTTGTACCTGGGCCTTCCTGGGCTGAACAAGGTCAAGTTGAAGCAGGTGCTTCTGGGCGGGCATGCCGTTGCCTATACCTACCAGAGCCCCCGCCTCACCATCTACCCGCCGTCGCCCCCGCGCGCCGGGCAGCGCATCGTCGTCTGCGTGAGCTACTCAGAGATCCCGGGCGCCCCGAAGAACTACACCGGCGTGCGAGGGTCCGAGCTCAACGCCGAGTTCATGTGGCTGCCGCTTGTCGGGTTTCCAGACAAGGCGTTCACTGCGCGCGCTGTGACACAGGTGCCGTCCGGCGAGGAGACGGCGTTCCTCGGGAAGCGCCTTCACTGGGAGGAGCGCGACGGGCGGTCCCTGGCCGAATGGGAAACCGAGGTACCCATCACTTTGCCGGCGTTCGTGAGTGGGCCATTTGCCAAGTCAGAAGGCGTCGCCGGAGGCGCGAGAGTGAATGTGCTGGTGCAGCGCGGCTATGAGCGGGCGGCGGCCGGCCTCGCCGAGAACCTGGCCCGGGCGATGGAAGCAGGCACGTCCTGGTTTGGGGAACTGCCGCTGAGCGAGATATACGTCGTCCAGCCGAGGCGCCGCGAATATGGCCAGTACGCGCACATGCCTTTCGTGGTTCTGACCAGGGACGATGTTCCACGAGACTCGGATGCGGGGAAAGCCATGCGCCTGTTTGAAGCCACGGCCCACGAGCTCGGCCACTTCTGGTGGGGCAATGTCGTGCGCTCGAACGTGCTCGACGAGGGCTGGCTATCCGAGGGTTTCGCTGATTTCGCCAAAGTGCTTGCGGTCGAACTTGCGCACGGTGTGGATGCACGGAGGGACCTCCTCTCGCGTATGCTGGACGAACTGAGAAAGGCCAGGCCGGCGCATTCGCCGGCACAGCCGGAGGCGCCTGCGGACACAGGGGCAGTGGCGCCCGTGCCCGCGCTGGCGGAGATCAGAGCGGCCCACCCAAGCCAGCCAACCGTGGTGCGCCGCCAGGGAGGGCTGTTTCTCCAGGCGTTCAGGCAATACCTCGGCGAAGACCAGGCACGACGGTTCTTCAGGGCGCTCTATTCCCGCTACCGGGACAGCATCATGACCACGCGGGCATTTGAGGAAATGGCGCGGGCTACTTGTCCTGGGCCTGAGATGCGGCACTTCCTGAAAAAGCACTTGCATGGGCAGGTGACGTATGACGTCGACAGCGAGGGGAGAGTGGTCGTGTGAGGACGAGGCCGTTGACGGCTGAGGACATGGAACTCATAGAGGCCGCGAGAGACTGCATCCGAAGGCTGTATGACCCAAACCGCCACGTGGTCGGGGCGGCGGTCCGGACAGCCGGCGGGAAAGTCTATAGCGCGGTCCATTTGGAAGCGAACGTCGGGCGAATTGCGGTCTGCGCGGAAGCGGTCGTGCTGGGAAAGGCAATCTCAGAAGGAGACCGGGATTTCACGACGATCGTGGCTGTGGCCCACCCTGACCCACAGCACGCGGATGAGGAGATCAAAGTGGTGTCACCTTGCGGGATGTGCAGGGAGCTCATCAGCGACTACAGTCCCGGCGCAGATGTGATAATCCCGCTCGACGGCGGAGTGGCCAAGTGCAACGTGATGGAGCTCTTGCCGGTGAAATACCGGTAGGCCGGGGGGAGAGACGCGTGCCTGAACTTGTGACGATCGGAGAGGCCATGCTCATACTGGGCGCGACGGAGATAGGGCTGCTGCGCCACAACGAGTTGTTTCGTAGGGCGATGGGCGGAGCGGAAGCCAACGTGGCTATCGGTGTGTCGAGACTCGGGCATACCGCAGGGTGGCAGAGCCGGCTCGGTGACGATGAGCCCGGCCGGTACATACTTAGCGCCCTGAAAGGTGAGGGCGTGGACACAGGCCATGTCTTGCTGGACTCCGCAGGCTTCACAGCGCTCTATCTAAAGGAGCGGTCCGCCACCGGCGACCCGCGCGTCTCATATTACCGGAAAGGCTCGGCCGCGAGCCGCATGGCGCCCGGCGACCTGGACGACACATACATCAAGAGCGCACGAGTGCTGCACGTGACCGGCATCACGCCTGCGCTGTCGGGTTCCTGCAGAGACACTGTCTTCGCTGCGGTCAAGACCGCAAAGGCCGCCGGCGTGACCGTGAGCTTCGACCCAAATATGCGCTACAAGCTTTGGGACGCGGCTCAGGCCAGGCCGGTGCTGCTGGAGCTGGCCAGGCAGGCGGACATCGTGTTCCCGGGCCTGTCTGAGGGCGCCATGATGCTGGGTCTGGATGATGCGTCTGCGATCGCCATGGGCTTCTTGTCGCTGGGACCAAAGCTGGTCGCAGTCAAGATGGGCGCGGACGGGGCAGTTGTCGCCTCGGCTTCTGGCATCTGCCAAGTGCCCGCGATGCGCGTTGATACGGTGGATACCGTCGGGGCAGGCGACGCATTCGCCGCGGCGTTCATAGCCTCGTACCTGGATGGACGTGAGCCCGGCGAGTCGTGCCGGCGGGCATGCATCGCCGGGGCGCTGGCCACACGCGTGTTCGGGGATTGGGAAGGCATGCCGTTCCGGCCCGAGCTGGATGCCCTGGCTGAAGGCGGTTCGACGCTATCAAGGTAGTGGCGGGACGCTTCAGCCCAGCCTCGACCTGGCGAACCCTTCAAGCCTCCGTAGAGCCTCGCGAAGGTTATCATCACTTGTGGCGAAACTCATGCGCAGGTAGCCCTCGCCGAACTGGCCGAGTCCTGAGCCGTGGACCGTGGCGACGCCGGCTTCCTTGAGCAGCGCCATCGCCAGCTCGAACGACGGCATTCCGAAGGCCTTGACATTCGGGTATGCATAGAAGGCCCCGTCCGGCTTCAGGCATGAGAACCCGGGTATCTTGTTCAGACCATCCACGAAGAACTCGCGCCGCCTGGCATAGGCCGTGACCATCCTGTTGACGGGCTCCTGAGGACCGTTGAGCGCTGCCACGGCTGCCTTCTGCACCACGGCCGAGACGCATGAAGTGGCCGCCTCCTGCACCTTGACCATGTTCCCGATGACGGGCTTCGGCCCGCAGGCAAATCCCAGACGCCACCCGGTCATGGCATATGTCTTGGACAGGGAGTTCACGGTGACGACCGACTCCTTGAACTCAGGGATCGAGCCAAGGCTGAAATGCTTCTTACCGTAAATGATTTTCTCGTAGACCTCGTCGCTGATGACAAGTATCTTCTTCGCGGCACAGAACTCGCCGATCTCGAGCAGCTCTTCTTTGCTCAGCACACTGCCGGTGGGGTTGTTGGGGCTGTTGATGATCAGCGCTTTGGTCCTGTTTGTCGCGACCGCCCTTATGTCCTCGAGGCTTGCCCTGAAGCCGTTCTCCTCGCGGAGCGGGAGTGGCACCAGCCGGCCTCCCGGAAGCATGATGTGCGAGACATAGTTGGGCCAGTTCGGGTCCGTCACGATGATCTCGTCACCCGGGTTGGTAACCGCCATGACGGCTGCGAACACGGCGCCTATCGCTCCCACGGACACGATCACTTCGCTCGCAGGGTCACATGCGATACCATTGTCCCTGAGGAACTTTGCGGCCACCGCTTCCCTCACCTCAGGCGTGCCGGCTGTGGCGGTGTAATGCGTCGCCCCCGCGAGCGCCGCCCGGTAGGCGGCTTCGACGATGTGCTCGGGTGTGTTGAAATCAGGGTCACCGATCTCAAGATGGACCACGTCTGTCATCGCATTGGCGGCATTGAAGATCTTGCGTATCTCGGAAGACGGCAGAGACGCTACCTGCCTTGATTCAAAACCCAATGCTGCTCCCCCCTCATGGCCCCGCCATGGGGCCTCTATTCAATTCTAATACACGACGAGCCCCGCATCTATTGACTAACGATGTGGCCCCGTGGTATTACTTCCACAGGCGACTTCAGTCTGAAGCCTGGAACTGGGCGTTTGTGTTTCCTGGAGCGGCCTGAAGCGCAGAACTGGCTGTTAATCATTTGGAATCGCGCAAAGCGTGGACCTGGAGGATTGCCTGCTTTGGAGTTGGCGGCCGTAGGTTTCCTTCTCGGGAAGTACCTGAAACCTCAGTCTGCGCGGCTGGGGCTGCTTTCGCTTGTCACGGTCACAATGACCGGCTTGCACCTGTTGAACCCCCAGGTGCTGCGGGTGTTCATAGACTCCGTCGCGGCAGGTGCCGGCCAGGCCACCCTCGTGAGGCTTGCGCTGGTGTACCTGGGTTTTGCCATGGCAAGGCACGTCCTGGCTGCCTGTGGTTCGTACCTGGGGGAAAGCATCAGCTGGTGGGCGACCAACAGTCTCAGGGCGGACCTGTTCAGCCATTGCCTGCAGGCCGGCCTGCCCTTCCACAGGTCGAAGACCCCGGGCGAAATGATCGAGCGAATCGAC
>JAUYEF010000031.1 GCA_030691635.1 Bacillota bacterium | reverse complement strand
CGCCGCGGTTGATGATACAGGGGCCAAAGTGCTGGTAATCGTGGATTTCCGCGGCGAACGGCGACGCTATCCAGCCTGGCTCCTCCGCGGGCATGACATCATACATACCGTAAATGAGCAGCGTACGCAGCGAACCGCTGTCGACTTTGCCAAAGACCACTGGATGGTAGCCGCCCTCAGCTTTGACGAGCCGGGCCGTCCCGCCCAGCGACTCAATCATGGCCCTGACGGCTTCGCCCGTTTCCTTGATGCCTTCGCCCGTATAGCTGATGCTGGGGGTCCTGAGAAAGCTGCGAACAAACTCCAGGTCACGCTCGAAACCGCTCTCCAGCCGCTCAAGGATCTTGCCGGTGTTCACAGGCGCTCCTCCTTCCGGGACTCAGTGGTCGGCGAAGCCCCCGCACGGTTTGGTCGCCACGCGCGGGAGGCAGCTCGCCGCTAATCGTCGTTGTTGGGCAATGGGCTCATGTAACGGACCGCGAGGCCTACGACGCCACATTCCGCGATCGAGCCGAAGAGCAGCGCAAGCGCTCCCAGGAGCGCTCCGGCCTCGGGCACCAGGGTCGCCATCAAGAAGACCGTGACCAGCATCACACCGAGGTTGGCGCTCCTGGCGATGGCGATCGCCGTTGTCTTGCCGTTCCTGAGAAGCCTTCCGACAAACAGCTCCGTGGCCACGAAGGGCATGGGGAGCAGGGACAATACTAGGAAGACACTCCTTGACGCCGAAACCAGTTCCTCAGGTGCGCCCACGACGTTCCTGATGAACCAGAGAGCGCCGCCGGAGATGGTCGCGCCGAGCAGTATGACGGTGATTGTAATCGCGACAATCCTGCCGAACCTGTTCAACGTCTCCAACGCCTTGCCGTCCGTCCAGAAGACCACAACCACCTGTCGCAGGGAGTCCTGCACGTACGCCAGGATCAGCCATGCCGCGTTCCACGCGACCTGGTAGACCGCGATGGCCCGTTCCGGGTTGGACGTCCTCGCCATACCCATGTTGATCATCGGCTTGCCGAGGGCCCAAAGGACTCCGGTCGCCATCAGGGGCATCATGAAAGACCAGATACGTGCGGTTTGCGGCAAGGCGCCGTTGGCTGGCTCGTCCGGGTAATTGCGGAACGACCGCCACGCCAGGGCGACGTCAACGATGGACTCGAGGCACATACTGGAGATCCACATGAACGCACCGGTGGCGGGGCCCTGAAGCGACGGTGTCCTGAGCACGACTGTGGCGACCAGGGCGGCCCAGCTGAGCCGGACGAACACACCTATCGTCATCAGGTGAGTCTTCCTTGACAGCATGAGGATCGCATGTCCGGCCGATCGCAGCACAAACGCGATGGGCAGCGGCATGCAGAATTTGACGAACGTACTAAGGCCTGCCCGCAGGCTCTGAGGCGCCCGGAATATGGTCCCGAATATGAAGTCCCCGAACGGGGTGAAGGCGACAGCGGCCATCAGCACCAGGGAAAGCGCGGCCACCTGGAGCATCACCTTGAGGCCTGCGCGGAATGACTTCTTGTCCCGGCCGCGTGCGAGCAGCCACTGGCGTCCCTGGCTGGCAGGCGTGCTCATCAGGTCTGCGATGCTCTGGCCGACGGAGAACGTGGCCAGGATGATTGCTGCGTTTTCCATACGCGCCATCGTGGTGTTCATGATGTTGAAGACGATCGCGTAACACATCGATACCGCCGCGAGCGGGACGAAGAACTTTGCTATCGTGGCTATCTCAAGCGTTTCTGCAGGTTTAGCTTGGGCGCGTGCTGTATTTAGAGTGGCGCTGGACAATATGCTTGCCTCCGTAGGCCGTGCAGGAATTGCGGCCTGGCTGGGTTCTTCTTTGGCTGAAGAACATGACTGATTATACTGCAGTGCAGGAACGGCAACAATCTCGATTACTGTCACATTGCTCTACGCAATTGCAGCCCTGCGTCTACCGTTATCAAGGCCCAAGAAGATGAATGTGGAGGTGCAGCGTTTGAGCGGCGAGGTATGGTCCGCACAAGGCAATATAGGCCGCGTGCTGGTCTTCCGGCTCCCGCCGGGGCTGGATCTGATGGACGCGATACGGAAGCAAGTTGAAGCGGCTGGTTTCAAGTCCGCTGTGGTCCTCGGCGGGGCGGCGAGCCTCCGGCGCGCGGTTCTCCGCAACGTCAAGAGCTCGCCCAAAGAATGGCCGATCACGGACGAAAACCGGCACTACACCACAGTCGAAGGCCCGCTCGAACTGCTTGCCCTGTCAGGCAACCTCGCCAGGAACGCCGATCGCTCGTTCATGGTCCATCTTCATGCAACGGTCTCCGGGGCGGACGGCGCGGTCCATGGAGGACACGTGGTGAAAGGCGCCATAATCCTCTCGACGGGCGAGATCGCCGTGGCCGAACTGACCGGCATGGTACTGACCCGGTCCTTCAACGACGAGACCAAGACGTACGAGCTGAAGCCGGAAACGCAGGAATAGCGGCCAGACCGCGCGCCGGTGCGCCGGCGGCTTGCGACCGGCGGCGCCTCGCGGTCGATCACTCGGGTGCCCGCCACGCCGCGTCCCGCGTCGCGGGTCACGCGCCCGGCTTGATAACCGCCTTCACGACGCGGCCCGTCTCGACGTCTTCAAGCGCCTGGCCGGCCTCGTCCAGGCCGTAGAAGCGGCTTATCATATCCGTCCAGGGGAAAGCGTCCCTGTGCTTGTTTAACATCAGGATGGCGCGGTACAGGTGGCTGAAGTCGGTGCCCCAGACGCCCCTGATGTCCAGGTGCTTCTTGTTGATCGCCCGGTGCGGGTTGAGAGTCACATTGCCTGCGTCGGTGTACTGGCCTGCGATCGCGTAGATGCCTGCGTCCCGGACCATATCCGTGCCTTCCGCCAGCGCCTGCGGGACTCCGGTCGCCTCAATGACGACGTCCGCGCCGCGCCCGCCCGTCATGTCGCGCACTGCCTGGGCTCGTTGAGCCGGGGTGGTATCCTCGATGCCGATAACGCAGTCAGCGCCCATCCTCTTGGCCATGCCGAGGCGGACGGCCGGCGCGCCGATGGCGATGACGTTCAAAGCGCCGCTGAGCCGCGCGAACACGCAGGCGCACAGCCCCACCGGCCCCGTCCCCTGCACCACGACCGTGTCTCCCATGTGAATCGTGGCGCGCTCGACAGCGTGGAACGCTGTGGGCAGGCCGCAGCCGCCAGAGATGAACGTTTCAGCGGTGAGCGTCGCCGGAAACTTGATAATCTTCACGCCGGGTTTGAGGTATATCTTCTCGCTCCAACCGCCTAGCAGGCCTTCCTGCGCTGAATACGTGATGCCGTAGACCCGCCGCTTGGAGCAACGCGTGCTTGCGTGCGCCACCTGGCAGAACCAGCACGAGTAGCAGTTCTCATGCACGTCTAGGAAGGTGACAAGGTCCCCCTGCTCAAGCACTTGACCGTCGGCGTCCTTGACTTCGCCGCCGGTCGCCTCAACCCGTCCCACGCTTACGTGGCCGGGGATGATCGGGTAGGGCACCCCGGCCAGCCTGCCGTGCCAAAGATGCACGTCAGTGCCACAGACCTCGCTGTACACAGTGCGAAGCACCACGGCGCCCTGCTCGATGGCAGGCTCTGCGACTTCCCACATCTGGACTGGCTTCTCAGGCGCGACCATCACACATGCCTTGACCATAGCTGAAAGAGATCTCCCTTCAGGGGTTCGCAGTGCTGTCCAGATCGCGCGAACACTGTTCATCCGACACACAGTGCGACCCACCGTCATGTTTCGATATGAAACGCATGCCTCTAGACTTCTCACCAGATTGCTGAGTCAAATTCGCTTTCGGCCTGATGAGTCCCTCCGTCCAACAGGTGGCAGAATACGCATGCCGGCATGTGGCACGGAACGCAGCGGCGGCCGGCAGAAGCAAGAGCCAAGTCATGGCGCCCGATGAGGTGATCCGGATGAGCCAGCTGATAAACCTGCTCTGGTTCGCGCTGATCGCGCTGTCGTTCCTGTGGCCTGTGTACAAGTCCAGGCAGACGGAGCGGCATAGGATAGATCTGATCCGCAGGCTGGAGAAGAAACGCGGCTCCCGTGTGGTGACGATGGTGCACCGCCAGGAGGCGATCAGCATCCTGGGCATCCCAATAGCCCGGTACATGAACATTGAGGACTCGGAGGAAATCCTGCGGGTCATCCGTCTGACGCGGGAGGACCTGCCCATCGACCTGATCCTGCACACGCCGGGCGGCCTCGTGCTGGCGGCGGAGCAGATCGCGCTGGCGATGCGCAGACACAAGGGCAAGGTGACGGTGCTGGTGCCGCACTATGCCATGTCCGGGGGCACAATGCTCGCCCTGGCCGCCGATGAGATAGTGATGGATGAAAACGCGGTGCTTGGCCCGGTCGACCCACAGATAGGTTCGTTCCCCGCGGCGTCGATTCTCGCTGCCGTCGAGCGCAAAGCCATAGACCGGGTGGATGATGAAACACTCATCCTGGCGGACATTGCCCGTAAGGCCGTTATCCAGGTGAAGGATACTCTCACACACATACTCACCGGCAAAATGGACCAGACGGGCGCCGCAGAAATCGCCGACGTGCTTACGAAAGGCTACTGGACGCACGATTACCCACTTACAGTGGACGACCTGCAGAAGATGGGGCTCAACGTGAACACCGGCATGCCCAAGGAAGTCTACATGCTCATGGACCTCTACCCGCAGCCGCCCGGCAGGCGGCCCTCAGTCCTGTATATTCCCATGCCGTACAGGCGAGAAAACGGGAGCCAGGGGTAGGGTTATCCATCACCCGCGTCGTAGTTGCCATATGGAGGTGCGTCTTGCATGGCTCCAACCGAGAACCCGGCCCCAGGCGGCCCCTTCAGCGACAATCCCCCGGCTCCAGGCGGCAATCAGGCCGTAGGTGGCGATCCGGCCCCGGCGAACGCCCCAGCCCCTGCGGATGAGCCGGCGCCGGCGAACGATCCGGCGGAGCCCTCGGACGAGGGCAAATCTCTTACCGCTGATGACTATCTTGACGCCGCCAGGCATTCTCTCATATACAATGAAGACTTCAGCCCTGCCGACTGGTATTTCCGCCCGGAGATCTCCGGATACTGCTGGGGGCTCTTGTCCAAGACCCGGGGTGGGACGGAGTACCTTGTGGGGCTTGTCCCTCTTTCGCAGGACCAAGACGCACCTGAGATAGCAAAGGCGCTGGCCGAGGAGTTCTTCCACCGGTACGGCGACACCAGGACGCCAGCCAAACTCGTGCTGGCGGCCGTCTACGATCATGCTCCGGAGGAGAAGCTGACCGCGCTCGTGGCCCACATGGCCCGGGCCCGCACGACAGTGGATGTCGTCGCGATCGACGCCGCCACGAAGAGAATCGCCAGCCCGGGCGAGGTCCGCCCGGAGCAGCCCGGCGCGCGGAGCCTCGGGTTCCCCCAAGGTCCGGCCCCGGGAGGGGCGGGCGCAGAAACGTTACCTGCCGAGCCCCCCCCCGCCCAGCAGATTGACGAGAACGACGAGGTCCGACGCGCACGGCAATGGTTCAGGCAGCGCGCACGCCGGTCTCTTACGGCCAGGGGTGGCGGCTTCAGTTGGGGCACGCCGTACGTTACCAATGGGCTGATCGTGGTAAATGTCATCATGCTGCTTATTGAGGAGCTCATGGGCGGCTCAATGTCTTCGGGCGCCTTGATCACGCTGGGCGCCAAGTACACGCCCCTAATCCTCGCGGGGCAGTGGTGGAGGCTCATAACTTACCAGTTTTTGCATATCGGAGTCATGCACCTTTTGTTTAACGGCTACGCGCTGTACCACCTTGGGCCGCTGATAGAAGACGCGTGGGGGCACTGGGGGTTCTTGACCATCTACCTGTTGTCGGGCGCTCTCGGCGGGCTGGCTAGTGCAGCGCTCTCACCCGGGTCGGTCAGCGCCGGAGCGTCGGGCGCCCTGTTTGGGCTTCTTGGCGCGACGGCGGTGTTCCTGATCTCTGGCCAGGCGTCCTGGGACCTGATCTGGAGAACGGTCGGCTACCCGATACTCGCGACAACCGTCTACGGCCTCCTGATCCGCGTCGACCACCTCGGCCACTTCGGAGGGCTGATAGGCGGCTTCCTGATCGCTCTCGCGCTCGGGCTGGGTTACCGGACGAGGCCATCCTGGAGGGTGGCTGGGGCGGTTGGGTTCGTGGCCGTCGCGGCGGCGCTTCTGATGACCCTGCTGCGGCTAGCGCCGTTCATGCGGCTGTTCTAGAGGAACCGGATCGTCAGTTCGCAGTCGACCCGTTCCCCGGTCTCGATGATGAGGATGTACCCGCCCTTTCTATATTCCGCCGCGCCTGCCGCCTGAAGAGGTGTCAGGGCCTAACTTCGGGCTTCTACCCCCGCTCGGCACCTGGCGAAGGCCGGGATGGCCGCGCCAGCGAGCCACCTGCCGGAGTTAACCGCCGGCGCCGGCCCCACACTTGCAGGCAATAACCGAGGCTCGGACGAAATATGCCCTGTTGCCAGGGAAGGAGACTATGCTCTTGACGAGGATTCACGTCGACTTTGAGAGATGCTCCGGCTGCCGGTCATGCGAAATGGCCTGCTCGGTCGCGCATGACGGTAAGTTTGGCACCAGCATTTCAAGGATCCGAGTGGCGAAGATGGAGACCTCCGGTGTCGATGTGCCGGTCGTGTGCAGGCACTGCTCAGACCCGTCATGCGCCGAGGCCTGTCCGGTCGAAGCGATTTCGACATCTCTTTGCACCGGGGCTCGCGCCATCGACGCGACGGCTTGCACCGGCTGCGGCGCGTGCGCCGAGGCTTGCCCGTTTGGCGCCATGCACATCCACCCCGCGACGGGCAAGGCGATTACGTGCGATCTTTGCGGCGGCAGCCCAGAGTGTGTCGAAAGGTGCCCGCTCAAGGTGCTGGTGTACGCGGAGGATCCGCCGCAGCGGACGGCACGATCGCCTCAGATCGTGACTCGCGCGGGCCAGACCGACGCCCAGGCGGCCCAGGCCATGACCCGCCCGGCGCAGACGAAGATCCGCATCGCTCGGGTGAAAGGAGACGGCATACACGGCGGCTACGCCGGCGCGGTGCTCAGGATCGACCTCAACAACATGAAGGCCTGGGCCGAGCCGGTGGATGGGGCGTTTGCCCGTTCGTACATCGGAGGCCGGGGGTTCAACATGCGGCGGCTCTTCGATGAGGTGCCGAAAGGGACGGACCCGCTTGGTGAGGACAACAAGCTCATGTTCGGCGTCGGGCCGCTCAACGGTACAATCGCGCCCGGCAGCCGTTTCAACGTCAGCGCGAAGTCGCCCCAGACCGGTATTCTCGGTGACTCAAACGCGGGTGGCCACTTCGGCGCCGAGATCAAATACGCGGGCTACGACCAGGTGATCGTCGAGGGCAAGGCCGAGAAGCCGGTCTACATCTTCATAGATGACGGTTGTGTGGAGATCCGCGACGCAGCGGGGATCTGGGGACACGATGTCCCGGCGACGCACGAGCTCATCCGGCAGGAACTTGGCGATCCGGGTATCCAGGTGGCCTGCATAGGGCCGTCCGCCGAACGGGGCGTGCTGTTCTCGGGCGTATTCGCGAACATCGTCCGCGCCGCTGCGAGGACCGGGATGGGAGCGGTGATGGCGTCGAAGAAGGTCAAGGCGCTGGCCGTCAGGGGCACGGGCACGGTGTCCGCCCACGACCTGCCCGGCTTCATGGAAGCCATCAGGCGGCTCGACCGCCTGATATACTCGCACCCGGATTACGCGCCCCGCGTGAGGTACGGCAGCACCCGGCTTGTTTCCGGGCTGAACAACAGCGGCATGCTCTGCACGCACCACTTCCGCACAGGCTACTTCCCGGCCGCCGCGGCGGTCTCGGGCGAGAGGCTCGACGCGGAGTTCAACGTCAAGAACAAAGGCTGCTTCGCATGCACGATCCCCTGCAGCAGGTATCTTCGGGTCAAGGAAGGACCGTTCGCGGGTCTCCACTTCGAGGGGCCAGAGTTCGAGTCGCTGGCGGGTTTCACGTCGCGCTGCCTGAACGAGGACCTGCCCACAGCGCTGAAGTGCATCGACATCTGCAACCGGAGCGGGATCGATACCATCACGACTTCGGAGCTTGTGGCGTGGTGCATGGAGTGTTACGAGCTCGGCATCCTGAGCAGGGAGGACCTTGACGGGATAGACCTTCGGTGGGGCGATGGCCGGGCCATGCTGGCGCTGGTTGAGAAAATCGCGAAGAACGAAGGGGTCGGGCGACTCCTTTCCGGTGGCGTCCGCCGCGCGGCTGAGCAGGTCGGGCGCGGGTCGGAGCAGTTTGCGATGCACATCAAGGGGCTGGAGATATTCCAGGGCGAGCCGCGTGGCATCAAGGCATACGGCCTCGGCAACGTCGTCTCAAGCAGGGGCGCCGACCACCTCAGGTCGGAGCCGTTCTTCGAGTTGCTCAACGACCCCGAACTCGGCCGGCAGCGCTTCGGCGTGCCCGAGTCGTCGATGCGCCTGGAGTGGAAGGGCAAGGGCAGGGTGGTCAAGTTCTTCGAGCACTGGAGCGCCCTGGCCGACTCGCTCAACCTGTGCAAGAACACCATTGTCAACATGGAGACACTAGCGTTTGGGGATTGCGCGGAGATGCTTACAGCGCTGACCGGCCTGGACTTCGGCGCGGCCGGGGCGGAGGCGGCGGGGTTGAAGCCGGCTGGACCACCGGAGGTCGGGCTACAGGCGGGCGGGCTCGAGGCCGCCTGCGAGCGTATCATCCACGTCGAGCGGGCGTTCAACATGCGTGAGGGGATGTCGCGGAAAGACGACACCATACCCGCGCGGTTCCGGGAGCCGCTCCCGCCGGAGAGCAAGGCGTCGGCCGGGTCAGTATTTGAACTGGAGCCGATGCTGGACGAATATTACGCGGCGCGCGGTTGGGACAAGGACACGGGCTGGCCGAGCAGGGCCAAGTTTGAGTCACTCGGGCTCGGTGACGTGGCGGATCGGCTGGCGGGGGACGGGGTGGAACTGCCGGAGGCGCATGGCGAGCCGCCGGAGGGATAGGGCGGGCTGCCCGGATAGGGCGGGCTGCCGGGAGGGCCAGGTCACACTATGGGGGGACTGCAAATGATCGATGAAGTCATCGCCATGATCGCTGAGAAGGCAGGGTCTGGCACTGTGCCTGGACCGGATGCTTCGTTTCAAGTTCACCTGAACGGCGAAGGCGGCGGCGACTTCCATGTGAAGATCGTAGGCGGCAAAGTTGTTGCGGGGAAGGGCACGACTGCAAACCCCGGCATGACCATTTCGACAAGCGTCTCCGACTTCCAGGCGCTGGTCGAGCGGCGGGCCGACCCCATGAGCCTGTACTTCTCGGGCAAGATCAAAGTAGACGGCAACCTGGGGCTTGCGTTCAGGCTGAAGGACTTGCTGTAGGCGTTGCACAGGCTCAGGACGTGGGGTTAAGGCGCGGGCCTAGGACGACGTGGTGACCAACGCATGGCGTGTGGGTTCTCGACGCGCGACGGTTAAGAGCCGGCGACGCACTAAGGTACGTCAAACGCAACATTCATCAGCCCGTGGTAGTAGTTGCCGCGCTCGGCGGTGAACCGCAGCACCGCATAGTCTGGGTCTGTTACACCCAGCGGGTAGTACTTCTCGCAGCCATCGAACCACAACAACTGCTTCAACTCCGGGTCTTGGCACGCCTCCATCTTACCCGTGAGTTGCAGGCCTTCCACGCGCCCGAAATCCACGAAGTACAGGCATGCCCGCGGGTCGGCCACGAAGTGCCCTACGTGCCTCGACGACGTGTTAGTGCTGAATAAGAACGTCTTGAGCCCATCGTGCCTGAGGTTGAACATGCCCTTTATGTTTGGGTAGCCCTCACTGTCGATGGAGCCCACCAGCACGCTACGGTTGCGTCCTACCAGGTCAAGCCCCAGATTCCTCGCTTCAGATGTGTTCACTCAGTCTTCACCCCTTCTCCCTGGCTGGTGCCGTCAAGCGCCTCCAGGTTGCCCAGGATCCGTTCCAGGCAGGACTCGAAAAAGGTCACTTCCGATGGCGCAAGGCCGCGGTAGAACAGACCGGTCATCTCAGCCGAGACCTCATCGTAGAGAGGCCGCAGGTCTTGGTGTGGTCCGGTGAGATGGATGAGGACTTTTCTCCTGTCTCCGGCCCAGGCCTCCCGCCGGATGTGCCCCGACTCTTCCAGCCGGTCAAGCATACGTGTCAGCGTCGATGGCTCAAGGCCGGTGCGCGCGGCCAGTTCTTGGACCGGAATACCGTCATTCTCCCACAGCACGAAGAGGATCCGGCCACGAGCCGGGCTCATGTCGGTGATCCCGCGCTCCTTAAGTTTCCTCGCGAACACCCGGCCCGCGATCTGGTGTACCTTTGCGATGAGGAACCCGCCCTTGCTTACAGGCTTCGTGATGACAATCCCTCCTCAACGGGCACCTGCCTGTATCTACAATAGTTGTAGGTACAGGCAATGTCGAGCAGAAGCGTCGAGTAGAAACCGGTCGTCCTTGACTCTCCCGCGTTGCAAGCGCATAATGTGGTGAGTGCATGATAAGTCATGTAAATCGTACTCGGCTTGACCAATCATTACGGGGGTGGAAATCTTATGACGCCTGGGCACAAGCACCGTGGGCCGTCGGGATCCGGACCGCAGGGCACTGGCATGCCGCAAGGCGCCGGCACGCCGCAAAGCGCTGGCATGCAGCAGGACACTGGTATGCAGCACGGTCCGCATCATCCGGACCTGCGCTTCCTTGCGCGAGGCCACGACAGGATCTACGGCTCCACGACGATAGGGGAGCGCGGGCAGGTCGTCATGCCCGCCGAGGCAAGGAAGGACTTCGGGATCGAAGTCGGCGACAAAGTCATTGTGATGAAGCACGGCATGGGCATTCTCTTTCTCAAGGCCGACGACGTGGCGCGTCTGCTCTCCGAGCGTATGGCTCGCCTTGCCGAACTTGAGCGAACGATCGCAGAGGTGCCCGCCGCTGATGCCACGGCAGATGCTCCCACGGATGCCCCGGCAGAAGATGACACCAGGCCCGCCACGCAGCGGGAAGATGGAACGGGCTTCTAGAGCAGGAGTGCCCCGAATGCCGGGCTGCTCCCGGACAGCAGCGACGCAGGTACAGGAGTGACACATTAGATGAAGACAGCAATCCGGCTGGCCGGCTTCTTACGGCCGTACTTGCTGATGGTTCTCGGCTCGTTGGCGCTCGTGATCGTGGTGTCAGGGCTGGGAATCGCGCAGCCACTGGTGATCCGTTGGACGATAGACACCGTCCTCATGGGCAAGCGCTATAACCTGCTCCCACTCGCGGCCGGCGCTGTGATCGCGATCGCGGTCGTGCGCGGCCTCCTAACGTTCGGCCAGCGCTACAGCATGGAGTACATCGGCCAGAAGGCCGTGTTCGACATCAGGAACAGGCTCTACTTCCACATGCAGCAGCTTTCCTTCAGCTTCTACGACAAGGCCCAGACCGGCCAGCTCATGTCGAGGCTGGTCAGCGACGTGAACACGGTCCAGCGGTTTTTGGGCATGGGTCTCATAAACATCACCAGCAACGCGTTCACGCTGCTGGCGGTGCTGGTTATCCTCCTCAGGCTGGACTGGCGCTTGACCATCGTCTCCATGTCCGTCATCCCATTCCTGCTGCATGCGGTCTTCACATTCTCCAAGAAGGTCAGGCCGCTATTCTGGAGCGTCCAGGACCAGATGGCCATCCTGACGACGGACCTGCAGGAAAGCCTCACCGGCATAAAGGTGGTCAAGGCCTTCGCGCGGGAGGACTACGAGCTGCAGAAGTTCGACCGGGAGAACAAGGAGTACATGGACCGCAACCTCAAGTCCGTCCGGATGACAGCGTTTTACGGTCCATATATGAACTTCTTGAGCGGCATAGCCGCCACCTTGATACTCTGGTACGGCGGCAGGGAAGTCATCGGAAAAGCCCTGACGCTCGGCTCGCTCGTGGCGTTCAACAGCTACCTGCTTCAGTTGATGCACCCGATCCGGATGCTGGGCATGCTGGTCGGCCTTGTGCAGCGCGGCATTTCCTCCGGCGACCGCATCTTCGACATACTTGACACCAAGGCCGACGTCGCCGACAGGCCAGGCGCCCGTGAACTCCCGCCGGTCAAGGGAGAGGTCGTGCTTGACAACGTCTGGTTCAGCTACGACAAGAAGACCCCTGTGCTTGAGGGTGTCACCCTGCGCGCGCCGGCCGGATCGACCATCGCCATATTGGGCGCGACCGGGTCCGGCAAGAGCACGGTGATTCACCTGATCCCGCGCTTCTACGACGTGGACGAAGGCCGCGTGCTGATCGACGGCCGCGACATCCGCGATGTGACGCTCGACAGCCTCAGGCGGCAGATCGGCATCGTGACGCAGGAGACGTTCTTGTTCTCGGCCAGCATCAAGGACAACATCGCCTACGGGCGCCCCGAAGCCACGGACCAGGAGATCGTCGCTGCTGCGAGGGCTGCCCACATACACGACTTCATCGCGTCCCTACCCCAGGGCTACAACACCGTCATCGGCGAGCGCGGCGTTGGGCTGTCCGGCGGCCAGAAGCAGCGGGTCGCCATCGCGCGGGCGCTGTTGATGGACGCGCGGATAGTGCTGCTCGACGAGAGCACCTCGAACGTGGACGTTGAGACAGAGATGCAGATACAGAAGGCGTTCAGCGACCTGTTGAGGGACAGGACCAGCTTCATCATCGCGCAGCGGCTTTCGACCGTCCGGACGGCCGACAAGATCATCGTCTTGGACAAGGGGAAAGCCGCCGAAGAAGGCACTCACGACGAGCTGCTCAATCTCGGCGGAGTGTACGCACAGATCTATGAGATGCAGTTCAGGTCGCAGGAGGGCGTCGAGGGCGAGCACGCCCTGCAAGGCGAGCACGCCCGTGCGGCGGCCCAGCCCGGCAACGGCCCCGGCGAGCAGGTGCGCGAGCACGCCCACGCGCGCCGCGAAGGAGGTGAGCCGCAATGATGCACGGACCAATGGGCGGCGGGATGCACGGCGGGTTCGGCCATGGGATGCGCGGCCAGCTCGATACCGACCTCGCGCTGTCGAAGATCAAGCCGCAGTCGCTCAAGCGGCTCTGGGGGCTTGTCAAGCCACACATCTGGATGCTGGCGCTGTCTGCCGTGCTGATGGTGATCGTCTCCGCTAGCGGCCTTGCGGGCCCGTACCTGCTGAAAGTCGCGATCGACGAGCACATCGCGAAGGGTAACATCGCCGGCCTGACGACCGTGAGCGTGATCTACGGCGTGCTGTACATCCTGAACTGGATCTGCACGTACTGGCAGACTTACATCGTGTCGCTGGTCGGGCAGAGTATCATTTATGACCTCCGGCGGCGGCTGTTCAAGCACATCCAGTCGCTCGACCTGAAGTTCCATGAGGACAACCAGACCGGGCGCCTCATGTCCAGGATCACCAACGACGTGGATTCATTGAGCCAGCTCGTGTCGTCCGGGCTGACCCACATCGTCAACGATATCCTCACGATCTTCGGCATCGCCGCCATCATGTTCTTCATGAACTGGCGGCTCGCGATCGTCAGCTTCATCACGATACCGATGCTCATCGGGCTTGTGGTGTTCTTCCAGGGCCGGATGATGAGGGCGTTCGACCGGGTGCGCCGGCGGGTTGCCGACGTCAACGCGTACCTTCAGGAGAGCATCTCCGGCATGCGCGTCATCCAGGCCTTCTCGCGCGAAGAGGCGAGCATGAACCAGTTCCAGGACACAAACGTCGGCAACATGCAGGCAGGCCTGCAGGCGGCGGCGCTGTTCGCGGCGTTCTTCCCGCTGGTCGAGGTGATCGGAGCGGTCGGGACCGCGGCGGTGATATGGTACGGCGGGTTCGAATCGGCCACGCAAGGGCTGACCGTCGGCACGCTGGTTGCCTTCCTTGGATATGTGACGCGCTTCTTCATGCCGATAAGGGACATAAGCCAGGTGTATAACATGTTCCTCGCCGCGGCGGTATCCACCGAGAGGATATTCGAAATCCTCGACACGCCGCCCAAGGTGCAGGACAAACCCGGCGGGGCCGCGCTCCCCGCGGTCGCCGGCCATGTAAGGCTTGAGGGCGTTACGTTCGGGTACGAAAAGGGCCAGGTCGTCCTCAAGAATGTGAACATCGAAGCGCTGCCCGGCGAGACCATCGCGCTTGTCGGGCCGACCGGAGCGGGCAAGACTTCGATCATCAACCTGGTTTCGCGGTTCTACGACCCGTGGGAGGGCTGGGTCACGGTTGACGGCCACGACCTGCGGGACGTGACGATGGCGTCACTCCACGGACAGATGGGCATAGTGCTGCAGGATACGGTCATCTTCTCGGGCACGGTTATGGACAACATACGGTACGGGCGGCCCAGCGCCACGGACGAGGAGGCCCAGGCCGCGGCCCGGGCCGTCAATGCGCACGAGTTCATCATGCGCCTACCGGACGGTTACCTGACGCAGGTCAACGAGCGTGGTTCGCGGTTATCGGTCGGGCAGCGGCAACTCGTGTCGTTCGCCAGGGCCGTGCTGGCGGACCCAAGGATATTGATCCTCGACGAAGCGACTTCGAGCGTGGACGCATACACCGAGATGCTTATCCAGCAGGCGCTTGAGAAGCTGTTGCGGGGCCGGACATCCATCGTGATCGCGCACAGGCTGTCCACCATCCGCAACGCGGACCGCATCTACGTCATCGATGACGGCCAGGTCGTTGAGATCGGGTCGCACGACGAGTTGATCGCGCGCGGCGGCCTGTATAAGGACCTGTATGAGAAGCAGTTTACCGAGGTGCGGGTGGAGAAGGAGGACGAGGGTGCGGCTGCGGAGGCTGGCGGCATTGTCCCGAAAGGCCAGGCACCTCCTAGGCTAACGTGACTGATCGGCAGTCCGTTCTGCGGAAGACCGGTTGCCCATCAGTCCAATCCGCCGGCAACCGGCAGCCTGGGCGTACTCTGATGCTGAGGCGACCCACAGAGGCCGGCAGCCATGCCAGGAGCCTGTGTCGGTAACTGATCCTGTTTTAGCAGGTAAACGCAGGCTAAATGTGGAAGATGCAGGGCATGAAGACCTTCAAGCCATATGAACCAGATCAGATTCTGCTGTTGCCGCCAGCACTCCAGGACTGGTTGCCTAAAGATCACCTGGTATACTTCGTAAGCCAGGTAGTGGATTGCCTCAACCTGTCGTTGATCACGGATCAGTATGAGGAAGAGTTGAGAGGCTTTCCGCCATACCACCCGTCGATGATGACCAAGGTGCTGATCTTCGCGTACTCGCAAGGGGTTTACTCATCGCGTAAGATCGAGAAACGCATCCAGGAAGATATTGCATTCAGGGTACTGGCAGCCGGCAACATGCCGGACTTCAAGTCCATAAGCGAGTTCCGCAGACGCCACCTGAATGCGTTTAAGGACATATTCGTACAGGTGTTACAGTTGTGCCGGGAGGCGGGCCTGGTTAGACTGGGCCATGTGGCGATCGACGGCACCAAGATCAAGGCAAACGCGTCGAAACACAAGGCTATGAGTTATGGCCGTATGGTTGAAGAGGAGAAACGGCTTAAGGCTGAGATAGATGAAATGACCCAGAAGGCGGAGCGCGCCGACATTACCGAGGACAAAGAATACGGCTCGGACAAGCGTGGTGACGATGGACTACCTGGCACTCACGTGCGTCCGTAAAACCCCACATAAGTAGGCGGCGGTCCGTTTCACCTGGACCGCCCACATAGATGTTCAAGGTGCTCATTCAGTTACCGACACAGGCTCCCAGCGGGCGTAGACATGGGCCCGGCGCGGGGCACGGCATGCGCCGTCCGAATAGGGGGGAAGGGCACTGACAACACTATCCCCGACGAAGGGGGGTGTGCTCGTGCCTGACACACGGAAGTTGAAGGGTAAGAAAGGGCAGAAGCCGCGGGCGAAGAGGCCCAAGAAGGTGAGCCCTCTTGACCCGCTCAAGATGGAAATCGCGAAGGAACTCGGGCTTATTGACAAGGTGAAGAAGGGCGGCTGGGGCGGCCTGACGTCGCGGGAAAGCGGCCAACTTGGTGGGCTGATGACGCGGAGGATAAGGGGCGTCAAGGCCGAAGTGGACCAGAAAGCTGTGGGCGATTCGAAGGGGCAGGGATAGCAGTGCGCGCCTGGCCTTGAGATAGTAGGGAACATCAACGGTTGTTGACCCCACGCGATCCTCTGGGGGAACGCGTGGGGTCACTTATTCATCGACCGGTCAGCCGCGTTTCACAGTCGAACGCGGTGGGTGTCTTGCGTTTCATGGTGAAACGCTCGCGGCGGTTGGCGTTCGATTTGCAAATATCCCGCACAATAGCCGGCTCACGCGGGTATAGCCGTAGCGGCTGCGATTTCTGCAGCATCCCCAGATTTTTAATTCAATAGCAGGAATTTTAACCGTTCACGGAAAACATGCACTTAAACAGGCCGTTCGCCTCGCAGAACGAAGGAGGTAGTCCGGAATATGAGAGTTGCTATTGCCAGTTTCGTGGATGAGACGATGACATTTCTCCCAGAGCCGACCACGGAAGAGCGATTCGAGACCGGAACGAGGCGAGGGCAGGCAGTAGTAGACGAGAACCGCGGTATCCCGGTTTACATCAACGGGTTTGTCAAGGAGCTCGAACGCGCCGGCGCAGAGATCGTGCCCATCGTTGAAGCCCGCAAAGGACCTGGACCGTTCTCGGGCTGGGTGACCAGGAGCTGCTTTGAGAAGTATGCCGGCGAGATAACAGAGGGTCTCCGCGGCTCCGGGAATCTGGACGGTGTGTTGCTGGCACTCCACGGCGCCATGGCCGTTTCGGGTGTGCCGCGGCCGGAGGCCGAGATCTGTCGCCGCGTGCGCGCGGTCGTTGGCGACATCCCGATTATGGTCACGCTCGACCTTCATGCCAACGAAGACCATGAACTGACGGATGCTGCGGATGCAGTGTTTATCCTCAAGACTTACCCCCATGTGGACTCAGAAGAGACCGGCGAAATCGCAGGGCGCTGTATGGTTGAGACCATCCGCGGCAACTTCCACCCAGTCCAAGTGTGTAAAAAGCCTGGGCTCATCATCGCGAGTATCTATCAGGCCTCCGAGCATTACCCGATGAAGGTCATCTACGACCGCTGCCGTGAGTGGGAAACGAAGCCCGGCGTTTACTGCGCTTCCTGTGCACCCGGGTTCGCGTATGCGGACGTGCCCGATGTGGGCATGAGCGTGATAGTGGTCGCTGATGGCGACGCGGAACTCGCCCGCCAGGCTGCGGACGACATTTCGGCGCTCGCATGGAGCCTGAGGGACGACTTCTCGACACCCCTGCCCAACCCGAAAGACGCGGTGGGGCAAGTGATGCAGATGGTTTCTGAGGGCAAGAAGCCGGTGGCCATAGCGGACGGAGCGGACCGGATCGGCGACAGCACCCACATCCTGAAAGAACTCATCGCCCAGGGCGCGACCAACTGGGCCGTTCCGGGAATCAACGATCCGCGGGCCGCGAAGTACCTTGAGGAAAACGCCAGAACAGGCGACACAGTCACCGTGAGGATCGGAGGCTGGTACGGTCCTCTTTCAGGCGAACCGGTTGAGATCACAGGCACCGTTGAGTTCATGGGCAGGCCGAGCTACAGGCTGGTCGGCCCGATGAGGAAAGGAGCCCTGGTACAGGATAAATTCGTCGCGCGAATCAACCTGGGCAGAAACCGCCACGTCGTCGTGTCCGAAACAACACGCGGCTGTAACGACGCCAGCGGCATGACTTCCGTTGGCATTGACGTGAGCACGTTGGATATCATCCCGCTGAAGAGCCGGGTGCACCACAGAGCCTACTGGGATAGTGTGGCGAAGGTCAACTTCCCGGTTGACGCCCCCGGTTACCTCGAGATCCCCAACCTCAGGACGCTTCACTTTGAGAACATCCCGGACGACATCTACCCGATAGGCAAGCGCTGGAAGACAGAAGCCAATACACGCTGACCGGGTGAGGCGCGCCAGAAGGCCATACCGGAAGGCACACCAGAAGGCTACACCAGGCGCATCCGCTGGCGCCGGC
>JAUYEF010000442.1 GCA_030691635.1 Bacillota bacterium | reverse complement strand
GCAATGGGCGACATAGGTTAACGCGTCCAAGAAAACCGTAGGCGCGACGACAGTTGCCCACTTGAGGCGGTGGATTTGCCATGCGAGAGCGCCCACGAATATTCCCTAAACCTACCGTAACTCCACCCATTGCCAGAGTCAATCAGGCGGGGTCGCAACTTGCTACAGGGCTTTCCCCCACGTCCACTGACCCGGTTCCAGGCTGCATAACGAAGGGGCCTGTTGCCCAAGGCTCATTCGGCGGCAGACAGAACGCGGAACAAGCAACGGAGCCGATTCCTTGGCCGCCAGATGAGACGGCGATGACACGGAAGAAACGCAAGAGAAAACCACAAGTAGACCGGCGGGAGAGGCCTCACTTGCTGCGGGACGAGTGGAACCTATTCACCTTTGACCCCCGGAAGCGGGAGAAGCTGGAGGAGGCCCTAGAGCGTGGCCTAGGAGTCTTCGAGGCAGCGGTAGCAGCGGGCTACAGCGACCGCCACGCACGGCGGCTAGAGTGGGGGGTGTAGGTGCGGGGGACAGCCTGGCTTTTGACACAACGAGCGGGGAGTGCCGGCCTGGACGCACCAACTCCCCGCCCACGTCGGAGTTCTGAGCCGCACCCCCGACGCTGGCCGCTATTCTCCATCCGCCCCGCCGCGCTGAGCAAGATGGAAAACACCCATTATGTTGTGGGTGATCCCCACCAGCGTGGCGTCGAAAAGAAAGAGAGAGAGCCTTCGGGGGTGCGGCCACAAAAGCTCTCTCGATGCTCTGGGCGGGAACCTCCCGCTCCGCGCGATCGTAGGCCAAGCCGCCAGCGTTGTCAAGCTCTTACGGTCAAGTAGGGCCGGAAGTTTCCGTGCAAGCTCCGTTGCTGCTGTGCTCGAGCAGTGGCGAACACGAGCCGACCCCCACATACCCTCATATGGCGGCGGGCTACAGCGACCGGCACGCGCGGAGGCTAGAGTGGGGGCTATAGACGCCGCCGAGGTACAGGCTAACCCTGCTGATGCCCCTTAGGTGCAGGCGGGGCAGGCGTCCAGAGGGTCAGTGCCGATGTGCAGTTCCTTGTCGTCTGCGAATCCATCGTTGTCGTCGGCGGCGTCGCAGGCATCGCCCTGGGCGTCACCATCGGTGTTGGTCTGGCTGGCGTTGGGCACCGAGCGGCAGTTGTCGGAGCCATCCGCCCGACCATCGCCATCACCTCGCCGGCACAGACGTCGCCACCTAGGACAGCCTGTACCAGCTGTCCATGTGCTTTCTCAGAAGGTCAGCAATCAAACCCCTGTCGGGAAGGGTATTCGCCATGCCATAGACGGGCGCCATACCGCCCTCTATGCTCGGGTTCGCTTTGACGTATACGACAGACGCCTTGAGGTCCTCGATGAGCCGTTCCGCCACACCGGGCTCGGCATGCCGCAGAGTCGTGCATAGATGGAGGCATGCCGGCTTGTGGAGGCCGTTCAGACTCCAGCCTCTTTCGGTCATCGCATCCATGATCTTGTAAATATCGAGCTCTCTCGACCCGAAGGCGATGACAAACAGAGAATCGCCGAACAACTGGAACTCGGGTATTCCTGCGACCTCGTTCCTGATCTTCGCCGCTGCCTCCAGGATCCGCCTTGTGTTGTCTAGATATCCTTGCTCGCCGATGGACACCATAGCCGCCCAGCAGACTGCACTCAAAGCACCTGCTCGGCTGCCTGCGAATGACGGGGAGCAATACAACCCGCCGGGCCATTCTGTGGTCGTGAAGTACTGATAGTGGCGGAGTTCAAGACCACGATAGAGCACCACCGACGTGCCTTTCGCGGCGTAGCCAAACTTGTGCGTATCTGCCGACATCGACGTGACGCCCGGCAACCGGAAATCGAACGGCGGTACGTCGTAGCCCAACTTCTCCGCCCACGGCAGAACAAACCCACCGAGGCACGCATCGGTGTGGAAACCGATGCCCCGGGCGCGAGCCAGCTCCGACAACTCCCCAATCGGGTCGATCACGCCATGTGGAAACTGCGGCGCCGAGCCGGCGATAACGATTGTGTTGTCGGTAATCGCTTTCTCCGTCGCAGCAACATCTGCTCGAAAGTCGTCGCCCACGGGGATGCGGATCATATCGATCCCGAAGTACTGCGCCGCCTTGTCAAAGGCAGCATGTGCAGTGGTAGGGAGAATCATTTCCGGCTTGGTAATGCCCTTCTTCTCCCGCGCGTAGTCCCGATAGGTCTTCATGGCGAGCAGAATGCTCTCCGTTCCGCCCGACGACACCACGCCGCAGATCTCCTCTGGTGTGCCTGGTTCCGCACCCGACTGAGCGGCGCCGAGCATGTTTGCGGTCATCGATACGATCTCGGACTCGAACTTAACGGCGCTCGGCCAAAGGTCGGTGTGCAAGGGATTGGACTGGGAGTTGACGGCATAGACCTCGTTGAGGAATTCGATGTGATCTTCCCCGCCGTGGTAGACCGACCCCGATGCGTAGCCTGCTCCCCACCTCGCCTCCTCCAGCGATCTCATCTCCTTCATCTCGGCCAGGATGTCGTCCCGGTCGCGACCCGTCGCAGGGATGCGGGCGTAGGTCTTGAAACGCCGTCTGTAGGACTTGATCGTCGCGCTGTGCTCTGCGTTGGAATCGCTGTGCTTGTTCTCTGCATCCTGGGTCATGGCGTCTTCTCCCTTAATAGAAGTCGTCAGGAAACTGAAACTGCGTCGTTCGGTTACTATGCCGTCGCGTTGAGGCGCGCATATGCCCGCTTGTTGTTCTTATAGATATTGAGGAACTCGGCGAAGAGCTCGTCGTAGATCTTTCGGTTGTCGGGGTCTGGTTCGTAGGTCTTGGTGATCTCAACGCGCTCAGGGATGTCATCAAAGGTGATGTACCCCAAAGCCACCAAGGCAAGAAAGGCGGCACCGCGAACGTTCGCCAGGCTAGGGTCCTTGACTTGCCGGATGGTTCGATTGAGGACATCCGCTTGGATCTGGCACCACAGGCTTGACTTGGCGCCGCCGCCGATAAAGTTGATCCCATCAAAGCGCTTCTTGACGAACCGCTCGACGTGCTGGTGCATCCACCTCGCATTGTAGGCGACGCCCTCAAGAACCGCCCTGATGAAGTGCGCGCGCGTCGTATTGAGCGATTGATTGAAGAACCCGCCGCGGATCAGGTGGTTTTCGACGGGCGTGCGCTCTCCATTCAGCCAGGGCGTGAAGATCAACTTGTCGCTGCCCGCAGGGACGCGCTCAGCCATCCGATCGAAAGCCTCAAAGGCATCGGCTGGCGCTGCGCCGCCAGACAGCTCGTCGTCTGGCCAGAACAGCTTGTCCCTCAGCAGTGTCAAACAGGCCCCGGCGGTATCCTGCTCTGTAGCAACCAAGTACCGTCCTGGGATCCCGGAGGGCAGCGTCGTGATGCTGTTAATAACGTCCGTCTTCTTGAATGGGACATGACAGGTCAACCAAGACGACGTGCCGATATAGAGGTGTGCTTCAAAGTCCCGAACAGCGCCTGATCCGACGGCTGCGGACTCCGTATCCGGCGTTGCCATCACGACCTGAACGTTCTCGCTCAAGCCGAATTCCTTGGCGATCTCGGCAGTGATCGGCCCGAGTATCGCACCGGTGGGCTTGAGATCTGGCAGCTTCTCCCGATCAATGCCCGAAAGCGCGATCAACTTGTCAACGTACGTGACATTGGACAGATCGCGATTGTCGGTCAGCCAGTGGCCGGTGATCGTATCGTAGGATGCGGCGGCTTCCCCTGTGAGTCGCAGATTGAGATAGTCCATCGGCTCAAGGAACTTGTAGGTCTGCCGATAGATCGCGGGTAGTTCATTCTGAATAAAGAGAATGTGGCCGATGGAGTCCTTACCCGTTCGCGACGGGACGCCGCCTGTTAGCCTCAGCCACCGCCACAGCTTCACCGCGCCATAGCCGGCGATGTTGATGAAACCGTTGGTGATGCGTTTGGCATGTCCCGCGCCGCGCGCGTCCATCCAAATCACGGCGTTCATCAAATGATTGCCTTCGCGGTCAACTGCGACGGTGCCCATCCATTGCGTCGTGCAACTGATCGCTATGATGCTCTCAGCAGGCACGAGGCCTCTGCCCAGAAGTCTCTTAGCGGCTGTGGTGATGGCTCGCCACCAATCATTGGGATCTTGTTCCGCGCCACCACCGGGGAGGAGCAGGAGCTCGGTCTTCTCAAACTCATGACCGATGATCTCGCCATCCGTGGAAACCAAGGCCACCTTGGGCCCACTGGTACCGAGATCGACGGCAAGAACGTATTTAGCACTCCCCGACGCCATCTCTAGCTAGCCCTCCATTCCCACGTTCGTCGCACGGTGAGCGTGGCGACGGGCTGAATCTGCGGCTCCTTCTATTGACACCGGCCCTTTCCAGTATCTCGCCTACTCATTTGCGACTAAGGTGGAACCGCGCCCCAACCTCATCCGAGCATGAGACGTTCTTCCACATACGAGCGGACGATCTCTTGGTTGCGCTCGATGAGATCCTCGCCGTTCATGTCATGCGGTAGGCACTACTCTCGTTGCCTCAGAGGCCATGGCACCCCCATCCTACTCGCAGTCGCGAGGGCTGGCAAGGCAGGGTGAAACTGCGGAGGTGCTTGTGCGCATAAACTGGCTCCCCGGGCAGGATTCGAACCTACAACCTAGCGGTTAACAGCCGCCCGCTCTACCGTTGAGCTACCGGGGAGCGCTCACCAACACGCACTCTGGCTGCCGAGCCAGGATTCGAACCTGGACTAAGGGATCCAAAGTCCCGTGTGCTACCTTTACACTACTCGGCACAACACGACCAGAAAACGAGGCGCCCCGACTGCGGTCGGGGCCACCCCGAGTTTCTCTCCCGCCTGCTGGTGCCGAAGGCCGGACTCGAACCGGCACGGGAGTCGCCCCCCAACAGTTTTTGAGACTGTCGCGTCTACCAATTCCGCCACTTCGGCCTGGGACGGAAGCCC
>JAUYEF010000405.1 GCA_030691635.1 Bacillota bacterium | reverse complement strand
CGCCCCCACTGGTTGAGCTTCTGGTCGAACTTGTTCACGCCGGACTCGGGCACCATCGCCCTGTCTGACCCGAACAGCTTCCCGATGACCCCCTCGAAGTCTTTGACCTTCTTGAGCTCCTCCAGCGTCTTGGCACGATCGGTGCCTGTCTTTGCCAGTACCTGAGCCATAACACGAATCAGGTCATAGGCTTGGGAGTCCCAGCCGCCCGAAGGATCCCTCTTGTATTCCTTCCTGAACTCCGTGATATACTCGACTGCGGCTTTGTTCTGCAGGTTTGTCCCGGCCAGAGCCTCCCTGAATGTGGATCCGCCGCCCATGTAAGTCTCGGTCATGTTCTTAGCTGAGATCTCGAAGAGCTCAGGCGCGCCGCCACCTGGCGCGATCGTTATCGGGCCTTTGTATCCCATCTCGCGTGCCTGGTTGATGATCAGCCCTGTCTCTCTCGGGTACCCGACAACGGCCAGGACAGCCGGCTTTGCCGCGAGGATGTTGGTTATCTGCGGCTTGAAGTTCGAGTCTCCTACCATGTAGAGCTCTTCCTTCACCACGGGCACCTTCTTAGCCTCGAGCCCAGCCTTGAGGTGCTTGGCGTGGTCTTTGTGGTACTCCGCGTTAGCCAGGATGATCGCCGCGCTCTTTGATTTCAGCAGATCCGTAATTATCTCCGCGTTCAACCCGCCGGCGAATGCGGTCGATTGGGACATCCTGAAGCTGATGCCGGACCGCGTTGTGAGCTCCACGTGCGACGCCCAGGGAGTGAGCATAGCCATGCCGGCTTTCTCGTAAATGGGCATTGTGGCGAAGCAGGCATCGGACGTGAAGTGTGCCAGGACGACCGGGTATCTCTTGTCGTCCGCCACTTTCTGAGCCAGTACTGTTGCCTCGGAAGCCTGCCCCCTGTCGTCCAACCAGTCGAGGACCAGCTGCTTGCCGCCGATCCCGCCTTTCGCGTTGACCAGCTTCGTAGCCAGATTGGCGCCTTCTTGAGCCTGCTTTCCGGGTCCTGATGCCAGTGGGCCTGAGAGCGGTGCGATTATCGGTATGCGGATTTCCTTGGGCTCGGGTGGTTTGGCTGCCGGTTCGGGGGGTTTGGCCCCGCAACCTGTGAGCGCTGTGATCATCGCGGCCAGTAAGAGGAGACCCGTGACCTTCTTTGCCATTCTCACTACCTCCTTGGTCCTGGACATTTTGAACTGGTTCACGAGGAAATAGTCACTGCGTGCAGCGCTGTAATCGGCTGCAGGCTGGATTCCACCACCCCCATCTCCACTGGTTTTTGATCATACTTGCGCGAAAAATCCACTATGCGAACGGTTGTCTGATCGGCGGCCCGGCCTGGTGAGTTGCCCCGTCTCGCTTTGCCAAGAACGCCTCAAGTTCCCGTTTCATCTTGTCAATATGAATGCACATCTTCTCTCTGGCGCCGTCCGGCTCACGCTGTTCTATCCTGTCAAGGATGTCGTACAGGTCAGGATACTGCTCGCCTTCAGCAAGGCGGCCTCTCAGGATGGAGGCTATCACCGGGGCGAATACGCTCGCCTGCCTGACAAGCTTCACCGTGTGCTCGAGGACCGGGTTATGCGCCGCCCGGGCCACAGTCTCGTGGAACAGAGCGTCCTCGCGGTCGCCGGACTCGCCTCTCGTGAACGCTTCTTCGTCCTGCCTGAGCACGTCCCTGAGGCAAGCGATATCATCCTCGGTCGCCCTGTCTGCGGCCAGATATGCGCAGTAGCCCTCAAGCCCGTACCTGACCTCCAGCACGGCGAACAGTGTCCTGGCATCCTGGGCCGTAAGCGTTTCCAGGAGCATGTCTCGCTCGCGCATGAACACGGCTGCTCCCGATAGCTCGTCCAGGTAGGCCTTGCCCTCGGCGGTTATCTTCCTCCCGGCATATGCGTGGCGGGTCGTGAGGCCGCGACCGTCCAGCTCCAAGAGCATCCGTCCGATGGTCGCCTGGCCGATGTGATGCTTGTCCTTGAGCTTCATATGAAGCAAGCACGCGCCCATCGGCCGGTCAGACGAGTCGAGGGCGGATAGAACGTCCAGCTCAAGTTCCGGTACGCTCATGCGCGACACTCCGGGGGAGAGATATTAGGCCGCCGCTAATCATCATTGATTAGCAGCGCCTTTCCGGCTGACTTCTCTGTGGCTGGCGGATACCCTTCACCTAATTGCGCAATTTTGCAGATGAAAAGCGCGACTTTCTTCTCGATATCTGGGAAGAAAGTCGTGGGCCGGTCGGAACCCGTCGGAACCCGTCGGCTGGCGAGAAATCGTTCGGCCGATCGTCGACCATCGTCGGCCGGTCTGCGGTCGATCTGTGGCCGGTCGCACGCCCATAAGCATCACGGAGCCTGTTTTGAACGGCGCTGCGCGTGAAGGGTTTCTCATCATTGTGGATAAGAGCATCTGCGGAAGTCCCTTGAGAACGGAGGAGAACTGAGTTGGCAGGTGTTTTCACCAAAGAGCAAATGATGGAGATGGACCCACTCTTTCTCAGGATGCACTTACGGGAGCGAGTACACCACACGGTTGAGCATCAGCTGTATTCGGCCATATACGGCGACCGGAAACTCGGCCCGGTCTTCGGCAACATCGCCCGCGAGATCCTGGAGGTTTGGGAGGCGAGGGGCCTGCCCAAGGATCTGCCGGACATCAAGTGGATCTATGCACTGATGGACTTGGCGGAGCGGGCGAAGAAAGGCGAGAAAGTCGAGGTCCCCGGTGGCTATCTCCCGTCGCCCCTCAGCGAGTCCGAGATGAAGGCCTGGCAGAAGCTCCTTTTCGGCAGGCGGTCCTACCGGCACTGGGACTCCAGGCCCGTCCCTTCATGGATGGTGGAGAAGATCATCGAAGCCGGCATGTGGGCCGGTAGTGGGTGTAACCTCGAGATCTGGCGGTTCATCGTCATGGAGGACCCGGCCGTTCTCAAGGAGTTCGCCAACACGGAGTTTGAGATTGAACGGGTCAAAATCGTGGTATGCATGGATGTGCGCGGATACCGGGACGTGACCTACCCACCACCCGAGAAGAACAAACTGCTGGACGTCGGCGCGGCGCTCCAGAACATGGCGCTCATGGCGCACGCGCTGGGGCTGGGTGGCTGCTGGTCCACCTTCACGCCACAGCAGATTGAGGGCATCCACAAGCGCTTCGACCTGCCGGATTACGTTGAGGTCGTGACCTACCTTTCGCTGGGTTGGGCCGCTGAGAAGGTCATGCCGCCGGCACGGATGTCATACAAGGACGCAATCCTGGCCTGGCTGGGGAAGAAGACGGAGTAGCAGCACGGCGGGAGGCTTCACATGTGCCCACAGCACAGGTCCGGCCTAGAAGCTGTGCCTGAGGCACATGTCCGGCTCTGTGGGGCACAGTGGGCGGTGCCTCTGCGTCCGTAGGCACAGTGATTTCGCCAAACCTGTGCCACAGGGAGCAGCAAAATCAGAAACCTGTTCTGTGGGGCACATTGGGGGGGGTAGCTCCGGGCCCAGCCGCACAGGATACTCTGGGATTCTGCCTTCTGCGTTAAGCCGCCGGACCGGCGCCACCGGCGCGCCTGCGGCGTCCAGACCACACGACTCGCATGCTCCATACGAGGGCCATCAACCCAACGATCGCGACACCCACCCCGTACGACTTGTCGATGCCGAAGCCCAGCAGGGAGTATGCAAAAACCGGGCCGACAGCGTCACCGGCGTCGAGGCAGGTGCTGTAAATGGTCATCGGCGTGGCTGCCCCTCGCTCCCTGCCGTAATCGGCGGCTGCCGACGACAGGACGACGAGGACCGCTGAGTGCGCCGAGAAAAGCACGATTCCTGCAGCGATTACCGCAGGTAGGGAAGACGAACCAAGAAGGACCCAACCGGCGAGGAACTCGACACCAAGGATCGCGGCCATCGGGGCAGACCTTCCAACACGGTCTGATAGCCTGCCGACATACGGCGACAGCACGATGTCGGAAAGCCGCCTGAATGACTGCATGAACCCGGCGACTGAGCCAACTCCAAGCGCAATGCCCATGAAGGAGTACGCCGCTGCATCTCCAAACCTGGCTTTGAGCATCACTCCCACGGTGGACAAGAACACACCGCCGACGGCTATGGCCACTCCCAGGGCCGAGGCGTAAACAGGAAGACCCACAACCACTGCTCGCCCGAGCCCGGCCACCCGTTCTCGCCACTTGGGCCGCGCCGCCACATTGCCTGCCGGGACGGACCCGGAGGCCACGCCCGCACCGGAGGCCACGCCCGTCTCCCGGGCCGCCCCCCTACCTGCGGCCGTCCCGACACCGGCAGCCGCACCCGGGGAGGAGTCCCCGCCTGCCGGCCTATCCTTGAGCGACATTGCCAGGAACACAGCCAGCACGGTAACCGCCCCGAAGAGCGCCGATGTGTTGCGGAAGCCTATGTGGTCCAGCAGTAAGCCGCCTCCCAAGGTCCCGGAGGTTGAGCCAATTCGGACAAGCCGCTGCATTGTGCCGAGCGCTTGCCCCTTGCTGGCTTGAGTGCACTCCTCCAGAGTCACCAGGAACGCAACCAGCCTGATCAGCGACCAGACGAGCCCCCAGACCACCCTGAGAGCCAGCCACACAGGGGCGGTCGAGGCCACCGCGTACCCCGCCGTGCACACCACCGCGAGACAGGAGGCCAGTGTCGCTGTCTTCCGGTATCCGAGCCGCAGAATAACCACCGCAGCCAGGGGGTTGAAGGCGAGGCGAGAGAACCTGTTCACGCTGAGAATGAGGCCGGTCGTGGTCGCGTCGAGGCCGAGCTGCTGGAACGACGGCGGCAGTGTCACATACAGCATTGAGTCGCCTATGACGCAAAGTCCCATGATGATGGCCACAAGCCTTGCTCTCGACATTTCCCACCTCGACGCGTTTGAAACGGCCAGTCCAGCCTTGTGAAAGGTTCCATGCTCGCCGCGCTTTACCTCCAGATGAAAGGAACTCAGGTGCATGCGGCGAACGTTGCGGCGGGGACAGGGCTTCAAGCGTTCGAGCCTTGAAGGAGGCGTCGCATTGAAGGTTGACGGCAGCGCAATAACTCGTACGACCACACTTGTCAAATCTCTGGTGCAGCAGGACGAAATCGTCGGAGCCGTCCTCCATGTCGAGCAGGGCGCGGAAGTGCTGGCGCACCAGGCATTTGGGTGGAGCGACCGGGAGAAGGGCCTGGAAATGAGGCCGGACGCCATATTCCGCATGAGGTCCATGACGAAGCCTCTGGTCGGCACAGCGGTGCTGATGCTCGTTGAAGAGGGGAGGGTCCGTCTCGAGGATAGGATCGCGCGCCACCTCCCAGCGTTCGACAACCCTGAGAAGCGCGACATAACCGTGTTCCACCTGCTCACCCACACGTCGGGCATCACTGGCAGTATCTACGACACAC
>JAUYEF010000313.1 GCA_030691635.1 Bacillota bacterium | reverse complement strand
CCGCGTGCTTGCGGCATCCACACTCTCGTCCTGCTTGAGCGGGGTTACAATGAGGCACTGGTTGCCGTAGATCGGTTTCACGTCGAGTCTCCCCTTCGTGGCAATATCTCGAGGGCCGGCGGGTCCGGCACGCGGGCCCTCGTCACATTCTACCCGGCCCGCGGAAGCGATTGTCAAGAGCCCCGTGGTCGCCCATAAGAGCTGCCTGCTGTCACCTGTCAAAGTTCCCTGCCGCCGCCCGCATTACCGCAGACTAGACTGCCAGGCAGTCGATTCGACGAGCGACCGGTAGTCCCAGACTGCACTTGGAGCGAACGTGACTGCTGAGCAGTCCATTCCGCGGTGAACGGACTGCCAGGTAGTACATTCGACGACCGACCGGTAGTCCCAGACTGCACTTGGAGCGAACATGACTGCTGAGCAGTCCATTCCGGTAACGAACAGACTACCAGGCAGTCCATTCGACGAGCAATCGGTAGTCCCGGGCTACACATGGACCGAACGTGACTGCTGAGCAGTCCATTCTGGTGACGAACTGACTGCCAGGTACGCTCCGGCCCCGACAGGTCCGAATCCATGGGGTGACATATTCGCTGCACACTTGGCTATGACATTATCGCTGGGCAACAGCAACCCGCCGCGCGATTATTTGACTCAGGCGCCGCACGGGTGATATAATTCTGTGCTGCAAGTTCGTCGCGCTGACGAGGCGATCAGGGCCGCAGAAGCGCGATGTTTTTGCATCGTGAGCGGGTGCGCGCGTGCAGTGTGCACATACAGCCGTGCACCATGGAAACCACAGGCGCCTGGACAAGGGTGGCGGCGCCGGGTGCGGTGTCAAGCAGGAATGTGCATCATGAATTGCGAGTGACAGGCCGTGAAGACCGATGCCGTCAAGATCGCGGCAGACAACAGAAAAGCGCGGCACGACTTCTTCGTTGACGAGAGTCTTGAGGCTGGTATCGCGCTGGCGGGAACCGAAGTGAAGTCACTTCGTCAAGGTAAGTGCAACCTGCGCGATAGTTACGCTCGGATTGAAAACGGCGAGGCGCTTCTGTATAATGTTCACATCAGTTCCTATGACCCGGCGTCGAAGTTCAACCACGACCCGTTGAGGACGAGGAAATTACTGTTACACAAGCATGAGATTCTGAAGCTTAACAGTAAGGTTAAGGAAAAGGGCTACGCGCTGGTACCGTTGAAGATATACTTCAGAAATGGCAAAGCTAAAGTTGAACTGGGGCTTGCCAGAGGAAAGCGGCAGTACGACAAGCGCGATGATCTTGCGCAACGCGATGCCGAAAGGGCCATCGCCAGAGCGCTCAGAGGCAAGGACCAGCGCGAAGACTAGTAAGTGGCAAGAAGCCAGGAATACCAATAAGCTAATAGGGCGCCACAATACGTTCTGGAGTCCAGTATCATAAGCATGGGGGCGAATAAGATTCGACAGGGGTGGTGAGGACCCTAGCTGCGAGCCGAGCATCCGTGACTCGTAAATCCGCGGAACAAGATAAACACCAAACCAAGTTACGCCTTAGCTGCCTAGAGCAGTTAACGTTTCGCCGACCCTCGCCCGCTGGCCCGGCAGAAACGTCAAATCGCGGGCTACCTGCCAGGCGACTTCCCGTAGCCAGACAGGGAACCTAACGGGATAGCGAGACCGGCACCTTGCCCCTTGAGGGACCGGCCGAGCGAATAAGAAAACAGGGGCTACGCTCGTAGACGCTTAGGTCATTGCGCTTCTGGACGAGGGTGCAATTCCCTCCGCCTCCACCAGTCTTCATCATTTTTCATCCAAGACGACTCAAGTGGACCCTACGGGTCCGCTTTTCTTTTGCCCGAACCCATTTTCCGTTCATCCAAACCCAGGGCAGCCAGGTGATCTCGATGAGATACATCGCAATCAGATCCCGACCCGCTGGCAGCCGGTGCACCTGCGTGCATCGCCGGTACGGAGGCTCGAGCCGCCGTGCTCCCGCCACGCGTCACGGTCCCGCCCGCCGGGCCGCCGGCACGTGGCTTGTGCTGCTTGCCATGGCTGTGCTGCTGTCATCATGCACAACCAGCCCCACAGCGCCAGACGCTTCCGGAAGAAGCGTTCTGCCTTCCGCCAAAAAGCCGACGATACCGGGCGCCAAGGCGCCCGAGACCCCTCCCACACCCTTCAACCTGCCGGACAAAGGCTATCCCTGGTCCGTGAGCTACCGGCAGAATGAGGGCGAATCGGGCCAAGTGGCGAACGTGGCACGCTATGACATCGCCGTGCTCGAGAGGATGGCGGATGCCGGAGGGTTTTCCGCTGCCGTTTCGAAGATCGCGCCTTCGCAACTACGGATAATCAGGTACGACGCCGACGCTCGCCCCAAGGGAGACCGGCGGATCTGGCCGGGGCACTGGCTTCTGTATAACGGGACCGTTGTCACCACTGATGTTCCCTCTGTTGACGGCGTGGTCATCATTGGGGTCGAGAACACATCGGTGCTCTCCGATGCTGATCCCGGGTTCGGCACCGACGACGCTCTTCTATACGCCATCGGCGACGACGGACGGCCGGACTTTTCGCGTTCCGAGGAAGTCGTCATCGCCGGCGTCGATCAGGCACAGAAGAACATCATCATCAAGAGGGCGCAGTACTGGACCCGGCCGCGGGAGTTTGTCGCCCAAAAGGCCGTCATCGCAACGCATGCCACCAGGACCCGGGACGATACGTCGCTCTGGGTCGTCAATATCTCGACCGTCAGCCCTACATCTCCGGCCGGAGAGCGTGGCGCACAATCCATGGCTCGCCTCATCTATGAGGACTACGCAGAATCGGGGTCGGGCGCTGCCGGCGTGGAGCTCGACCAGCTCCGGTGGGAGGTATATGCCGGCTCGGCAAATGCCCGCCGTGGCCCAGACGTGAACAACGATCTCAAGGCGGACTGGGGTGAGGCCTATACCCCGGCGGTCGGGATCGTCAACTCGTGGGGATTGGGCACGATCGATCTTGTAAGGGACCTCCGTGCAGGAAACAAGGCTACTGCAGGCAAGACTCCAGCATCGAGGGCATTTGAGGGGTTGGGCAAGGATACCGGAGTCTGGGTGATGCACAGCGGCGCAGACGGTTCGCGCGCCATTGCGCTCGCCAATGGCGTGGCATTCGACCGCTTTGACGTTGATGCGAAGCGGGGCTTTTCGTCCGCGTTCCAGCGGTTGCAGTTCCTGTCGGCAAACGCCGGCTCGTCACCGCGGCTTTCGTACACCCTGGTCCGGACCCCGTCGCCCGCGTTCTCGCGGCCGTCGAAGAACGCTGAGGCAGCCAAGTCGCTGAGCTCTGCGCCCGCGAGACTCGGGTTCGGCACTGCGCTGCTCGAGGGGCAGGCGTCTGCCTATTGCTCCGTCGACCCCACCAACAACCTGTCTTTGGGCTGGGGGAAGGACTGCTATCTCGACGAGTACGGCGCCGGCAAGGAGAACAAGCCGCACTACCTTGGGAAACCGCTGGGCCCTTCCGTCATGCTGCATGGCAGTCTCGGCAGGGAAGACCTCCTCAAAGGATCGGCCAAGACGCCCGCAGGGTTCGCAGCAAAGTCCGGCGACGGCGGGCAGGGCGTGACCCAGCCATCTTCCGAGTCCCACGGTGGGACTGGGTCGTCGGTGCTTGTCACGGCACAAGCGCGAACGTCTCTGGAGAGCACCGGGACTTTCGAGATGAAACCCGGCGCGGCGTACAGCATCGTTTTCTGGGCGAAAGGCAAGAACAGGTATGAGGAGGTCGATCCTTCGTATGCCGGCTTGCCCAGTTCGATCGAAGTGAGCATCGCAGGGAGCAAGACACCTGCCCAGGCTATGTTTGTCGGCGGTGAGTGGGCGCAGAACCACGTCACGCTTTATGGGGGAAAGAGCGCAGTTCAGTCCGCCCGTGCCGTGCTCAAGTTCCCCGATCCCGGCAAGTACTGGATTCAAGACTTGGAAGTTCGCCAGGGCAGCGCAGAAGTCCACTACCGCGTTTTCGAGGGCGGCACGGTCATTGTGAACGGGAGCGAACGAGAGATCACCGTGCCGGTCGATGTGGTCGCTCCCGGGCTCAAGTTGAGAGCCATTGACGGCACCCAGGACACCACGGTCAACAGCGGCGCGACCGCGGGAAGCAGCATCGTCATCCCGCCGCAGGACGCGCGTGTGCTGGTGCGGTAGACGCCGTGCGTTCCGTCAGGCGCGCGCATGTTGCAGGGCTTCCGGGCCGGCGCCATTGACCTGCATGGCTGGGAAGACTATAATGTCGTCAAGCATTGAAAAGCGACGATGGGAAGAGTAGCTCGGAGCACGTCTCCAGCGAGCCGGGTGGGTGAAAGCCGGCGACCGCTGCTTCGAGTGAATGACGACCCGGAGCTGCTCTGTCGAAGTGGCAGCAGTAGGCAGAGCCGTGAGGCCGCGTTAAGGCGAGAGCGAGTCCGGACGGACTAACTAGGGTGGTACCGCGGGAACGATCCCGTCCCTTCATGGGGCGGGATTTCTTTACTCTCGGCAAGGGGAGGTGACGGGGATGGACGACGGTGGCGACGACAATGACGACAATGACGACAATGACGACAACAACCGGGTTCGGCTCATGATGGATAACACCAGGAGGATGCGACATGAAGCGTACGCTGTGTTCGGATATTTCCCGTCACCAGGGTGAGGAAATCAGGATCTGCGGTTGGGTCCAGGCCACCAGGTCCCTGGGCGGTATCGCGTTTGTGATCGTGAGGGACAGGACAGGGACATCCCAGGCAGTCTTCGAAGGAAAAGCTGAGCTCCCGCCGCAGCAGTCGGTGGTTGAGGTCAGCGGCATGGTCAGGGCAGAGAAACGGGCGCCCGGCGGATGCGAAATCGTTGGGACGTGCATCACCGAGCTTTCCAGGGCGGAACCGGCCCTGCCCCTGGACATCATGGGCAAGACCCAGTCGAACGTAGAAGTCATGCTCGACCACAGGGTCCTTGCGCTCAGGAATCCACGGGTGTCCGCGGCCCTCAGGGTGCAGTCAGAGCTGGCCGCCGCCTTCCGGGACTTCCTGCGATCGGAAGGCTTTACGGAGGTCTTCACGCCGAAGATCGTCGCCACGGGCACGGAAGGCGGCGCCGAGCTGTTCGAGGTGAAATACTTCGAGCGGCAGGCGTACTTGGCCCAGAGCCCGCAGCTCTACAAGCAGATGCTCGTCGGATCGGGGCTCGAGCGGGTCTTCGAAGTCGGGCCGGTTTTCCGAGCAGAGGAACATAACACCTCAAGGCACATAAACCAGTTCACGAGCCTCGACCTCGAGATGGGCTTCATCGAGAGCGTAGAGGATGTGATGCGGCTCGAAGAGAGATTGCTGGCATATGCTTTGCCGCGCGTCGCCAAGGCGTGCGCATGCGAGATCGAAATGGCCGGGGCCCGAGTGCCTCAGCCGGGCAGCATACCGAGGCTCGACATCGAAGAGGCGCGTGAGGCGGCGAGGATAGGGCTTGGCCACGAGATGCCGCCCGGCAACCTCAGCCCTGAAGGCGAGAAAGCTGTGTCCGAACACATCCTTGAGACCACCGGGCAGGAGTTCGTGTTCGTCACCGGCTACCCGGTCACGTCGCGACCGTTCTATGCCATGCCTGATCCTACCGACCCCAGCAGGACAAAGAGCTTCGACCTGCTGTTCAGGGGGCTTGAGGTCACGACGGGTGGCCAGCGCATACACGACCACGAGATGCTCCTGCGCAACCTGTCTGCATGGGGCCTGGACCCGGCCAAGTTTGAAGGATACCTGGAAGTCTTCAGGTTCGGGATGCCTCCGCACGGCGGGCTTGCGATAGGCGCCGAGCGGCTCACGACGCGTCTTCTCGGCCTGGGCAATGTCAGGGAGGCGTGCACATTCCCGCGCGACAGGACGCGGCTACAGCCATAATCTGCGTCAGGACACGACTGCAGCCAACAAGAAGGCCAGGAGAAGTGAAAGGCGTCTCCTGGCCTCTGTTTTGCAGCCCGAGCTACCGCAGGTGCTTCTCGAACCAACGCGTGACCGAGCTACCGCAGGTGCTTCTCGAACCAGCCGATGACCCGTTCCAGCCGCTCCACCCTGTGATGCGGCTTGCCAGAACGGGAGAGGTTATGGCCCTCATCCGGGAACCTCACGAACTGCACCTCGCGCCCGAGTTTCTTCAGGGCCGTGAACATCTGCTCCCCTTGCTCGATCGGGCACCTGTGGTCCTGCTCGCTGTGGATGATGAGCAGAGGCGTGACGATATTCTTGACGTACGTGAACGGGCTCCGCTCCCAGAGAATGTCGCGGTTGTCCCACGGATTGCCCGGGAACTCGTTGTCCCCGAACGTAAAGCCGATGTCGCTCGTGCCGTAGAAGCTGTAGAGGTTGCTGACGCAGCGCATCG
>JAUYEF010000267.1 GCA_030691635.1 Bacillota bacterium | reverse complement strand
ATCGTCAGAGAATGTGACGAGGGATCGCCCCACTCCGGGCCCACACCTCGCGCAGTATGTCCACAGCCAGCGCTACGAACATCCGGTCACCTGCGTAGACAAACGTCTTGCCGCCATGGAATAGATTGCAGCGCACCTGATAGATGGCGGCGATCATGTGTGGCCAGTCGAGTGGTACGTGCCCTGGATCATACTGGGCTGGCGACGTGCCGCTCGGCTGGTGGGCTTGGAAGCACCTCGGGGCCCAGTCTCCCTGGTCGAGGTGACTGGCGAAGCACGCTGCCCGGAACGTGGAGCGTCCCTCCGTTCCACTCGGCGCTTCCCATGGCAAGATGTTCCGATCAACAAGCGCGCGGGCTTTGAATACCGGCCACAACGCATGGAACTCCACACAGGCCCGCCCGGCGGGCAGGGCCGCAGCTCTCGTTTCTTCAAAGGCCCGAGTGAGTTTGGGATCGTGGGCGGCAGCGAGGACGAGGGTCCAGTCCCGGTCGATATGGGCACGATCCCCAACGACTTGACCCAGCCAGGCGTTGAACGCGACCCACAGGTAGATGAGGTCAGGAAACGGGTCGTCGCGTCTCCGGGCTCCGCCGCGGCGTACCCTGTGGAGCCACGGCCCAATGAAATCCCAGAAGCCGTCGAAGTCCGCCCGGCCCCACTCCAGCCCGCATGGGGGTTGAGTTGTACCGATGCATGCCATGGCAGGCCTCGTGAAGCGCTCTCTAACGACTTTGGCGTTGTGCTGCACGCGCAACATGCTCACCCGCAGCGCGAGCCGCCAGGCGAGTGCTCCGATCCCGCAGCTTACCGTGCAGAACCAACGCCTGGTTAGGCGGCAGCGCCGAAAGCCTCGACTACCTGGGGAAGTACTTGGATTGCGTCGCGCTGCTCAGCAGAGCCACCACCCATGCACTCACCGCCTCGTGGTATCGCAGGTAGTCAGCAGACGACACCCGTACGGCTGAGCCCTCCTGACCGGCCAAGGTTGGAGCAGCCTGGACGGCACGTGCGTCGATTCGCCCGCCACGATGCAGCAGGCAGTTCCGAAGGGCGTTCACTTCCCGAAGGATCGCAGCATCGGAGGCGCTCACGGGGGCGTCTAGCTCGAGGTGCCCCAGGACCCCCGCGTATGTTTCGACGATGTCGCCAGGCGCGGCCATCCTACGTTCAAGCTTGCCGTACAAGGCGTGCGCTTGCTCCTCGGACGGAGGAAACTGTAGGGAGTGCTTGACCCCGATGAGCTGGAGTGCGGGCAGCGCGTGAGGCCAGTTCAGGAACACGCTTACGGCTAGATCCTCGACGCATGTCTCCACTGCGCCCCAGATCGACACGAGACTATGGGCATTCAGAACAGCGTAGTCGGACTCCCGCAGTTCTCGCGCCCAATCTTCAAGGAACGGAGCTTCGCCGGCTAGGCGGCGCGCCGCAGCTGATGCCTTGCGGTCGCCGAAGCGCGGAGCGAGTCGCGCGACAAACTCAAGGATCGGTTGAGCATGCTCGGTGTGCGTTAGCGACCGCATCAACAGGGCAGAGATACGCATCTCGTCCCCGATGAAGAGGACGCAGGCACTGGGCGCCTGGATTATCCATCCGGGCGGCACGCTTGACGTCGCCAGTGATCACCCCGCTTGGTTGACCTGCCGCCTAACGACTTTGGCGTTGTGCTGCACGCGCAACATGTTCACCCGGAGCGCGAGCCGCCAGGCGAGTGCTCCGGACCGCGCAGCTTACCGTGCAGAACCAACGCCTGGTTAGAAAGCGCACGCTCAGGTCTGGCGCAGCCGCTGGGTGATTCGATCGAGTGCGAATGCCACAGTCACCGTCACTGCGAGAAGAAGCCAGTAGTATGGCCCAAACACAAAGGCCAGCGCGACATGAGCAACATAGGCCGGAAGCAACAGCACCAGCCAGAGTTCTGCGGGGGGAGCGCCGACTCCGCCGAGGAGGAAGGCCGTTTCCGATACGGCAACCAGAGCCGTAATTGGATAGCGCGCCACCGTGGCAACCGCTCGCTCCAGGCTCATTCTCGGTCAGTACCCAAGAAAGAGGCGATCAATAGCCCGTGGGTCATGGAGATCGCCTCCAGCAGCCCGCAGGGCGTCGCGGACACACATGCAGCGACGGACGAAGAGGCTGTATTCGGAGTCCGCCTCCAGCCCTCGCATCTCCACTGGCCTGGGCGTCACACACTTCTTTCGGGCCGCCTCCGTGGCGCGAGAGTCGTACAGGAAGAAGAGGTCCGGGCGGTGGAAGTGCAGGTACTTCGACGCAAGGGAACGCTGAGCGCATCCTGAGATCCTCGTGAAGAGGACCGTGAGGTCATGGTGGACCGACAAGATGTCGGGCACGCTCTCCCAAGTGAGGGCCACTCCCGTCAGGCGCTCCAACCAGGCGTCGAGGGGGCTCGCGACAATCGCTGGGACCGCGCGCTCCGTATAGAACTGCTCGTTGCGAGGGGCACCGGTAGAGCGTGCGCACCGCTCGATGGGGGCCGCGTACGCTCGGCCGATGAGCCAGACCTTGGCCAAGACTGCGTCAGTGTCGAGGTGTCCCGGATGTTGGCGACAAAGGTCGTAGAGAACGGCGTTGCCGAGATCCCATCCCGCTCTGCCTTCTCTCACACAAATGGTCTCCGTCTGGGCCCACTTCTTCCGCGCTTTCTAACGACTTTGGCGTTCTACTGCGCGCGCAACATGCCTACCCGGAGCGCGAGCCGCCAGGCGAGTGCTCCGGAGCCTGCAGCTTACCGTGCAGTAGCAACGCCTGGTTAGGCCGCACCTGGTTTGACCCATCTACACGCGG
>JAUYEF010000067.1 GCA_030691635.1 Bacillota bacterium | reverse complement strand
CGAGCCTGCGGCAAGAAGCAGGCCACCCACGTAAAGCGACAGCCGGTAGCTCGCGCCTCCGGCGATCGCCTGGATAGCCCCCACAGGGCAAGAGAAGATCGCGCCGGGGCAGGAGTAGCAGTTGAGGAAGGGTACGCAGACCAGCTTGGCGTTGCCCTGGTAGATCGTCCCGCGGGCAAACCCGGTGAGATACGGGTTGGCGAGAAGCGCAGTCACGTACTGCACTGTCCGCCTGAGCCGCTGGGTCAGGGTCACTCTTGCTGCTAGCAGAGAGATTGGACCTGGACCGGCCAACCGGGAGCCTCCCGCGTCAATGGGCGTTCATTTTCAACCTATCCCGATGCACTCAAGGCAGATGATGATCGCCTTCGTGAGCACGCGCCAGGCCTCACCGCGCAAGATGCCGGCCGTGGCGAGCATGAGGCCCAGAGCGAGAAGCAGCCACCCTGGCCGGACCTTCATGAATGCGTCACCTGCCCATATCTGGCGAATTTGTGCTCATCTTAGCATGGTTTGGAACGGTCGTCTATGGAAGGAGATGGCACAAAGGGGCCGTGCCAGGCTAAGAGAAACCCAGGGACTGGAGAGCGCCCTGGGTTCGGTGCTATGGCGGTCAATATGCTCCCTATATCGAAACCAGTTCGAACACGAACGCTACGGTTGAGTGCCGTAAAGCTTCTGGGCTCCCAGGATATCCCCTGCGCCTAGGCCACGCTTCTTGGTCTCGCCCACGTCGCTATAACCGTACATGGTCAGTTCAGAGTCGCGTATGGCATAGAGGTCGCTCAGTCCAAGCGCGTGCCCCAGTTCATGAGTCGCTATGTTCCTCAGGTCCATCTCTCCGGATGGGCAAGCCTCCTGGCCAGACCAGGCGTAATCGTCATTGTTGTTAAAGGTAATCTCGAAGTAGTCCATTGTCTTGGTCTTGGTCCAGTAGTACATGTAGGTCACAGCGATGACATTCGGCTGCAAAGAACCCCACGTAAGCACATTCTTGGTAGTTAGCAGGTCGGCCTTATCCTCAGCACCAAACGGATCCGTGCCCGTCACGTCATTCCATTCCTGAGTTGCGGCGAGAATCGCCGCAGCGGCACCCTTCGGTATTCCCAAGCGATCGACTATCTTGTATGTGACTGGGCCAGCCAGTTTGACGCCCCCCGAAATGAGCTTGTAGTCGGTCGCATCTTCGCCCGTAGATCGAGGTGCGGGCTTCCCATGAGGATCGCGGTAGTGGACAAAAGTTATCTTCTGAAGTTCGTGGCCTTCCTTCGGAGCCGCGAGGACGTTGCTGGTGACCGCCAGCGCCAACACCAGCATCAATAGCGTCCACCGGAATCTCTTCATCAATCTTCTCTCCCTGGAAATCTGATGCCTTCTTTGATACATATATTACCATAATGACCATACAAATGAAGCTCATGTTTGCAATCCGTAATATGCCAACAGAAAGTGGGGCCGGCGTTCTCGCCGGCCCCACTGCCTGCCAGGTTGCCTTAGCGCGCTACCTAATCATTCCCAGCCAGGTCCCCAGCACCCGTTGCAGAGCACCGAGGTAGATGGCCATCTGCCCGAAGACGGCGGTGGCGAAGGTCAGCCCGAAGGTGACCATCATCGTCCACTTGCCGATCTCAGAGAACCCTCTGACGACCGGCGTCTGCTTCGTGGTGAAGAAGAAGAAGCTGAGAGTCCCCATCACGCAGATGACCAGGAGGACGTTGTTGACGGTGTTCAGAGGCACCAGCGTCGCGCGTATCTGTGAAAGTATCTGCGCGGCGGGCAGGCCGCGTAGCGCGAGCCCGATGCCGAGTCCGACCGGCAGAGCGAGGCAGAGCCGGCTGATGTGGACGTACTTCTTCGTAAACCTCGTATAGAGCAGGGCGCCGATGATGATCGGGATGATCATCATCATGTTGCCCCTCATCAGAGGCAGAAACGCCGTGTTCCTGAGGTTATTCCACTGTACCGCGATTGCGTGCCCGGCACCGATTCCGATGTACAGGTGCTCTGCGAAACGGAAGACCGGGTTCTCCTTGTACAGGAAGGAGTACAGGCATAGGATCAAGAGCGCAGCTATCCACGCCTTTGGGTCAGAGCTGATGCTCACTTAACCCGACCTCCTTTCGCGGCACCACTGCCGGATTTCGTGACCAGGTAGCTTATGTTGGCCAGGATCACGAGCGCGATCAGGTACAGGTGGCCGAATGTCTGAGCCCCCATGCCCGCCATGCCACGGCCCGGAGTCCCCAGCAACTGCTCGTATTCAGCGCCGCCCTGGAGGCCGCTGACGAGCCCTACGACCTGTTTCGCCTGGTAGTAGGGGATGGCCGAAGGCACCATGACCTGAGACAGAAGGCTGATGATCTTGGTGCCGAACGGCATGTTGGCCTGACGGACCCATCCGAGCGGGCCAAGGCCACCGTCTGACATGTTTAACACGAGGGCGAAGTCCTTCGCGTTTTTGATGCCCTTCAGGACTTCCAGTGTGTCACTCTTGGTGCCCCGGCTGTCGGACGGGAAAGCCTTGAAGATGTCCTGCGACACTGCGGCGATGGCAGTCTCTTCGCCCGCCAGGAAGCCCATCTGGGCGATATCCTTTCCATACACCCTGCCGGCCGCCTCGGCCATCCTGATCCCGTCGTCGGCGAAGATTGCGCCGGCGAGGCTCGTAACGAACCACACCACCCGGACGCCGGGCTTTTTCAGAACGTGGGCGACCATGGAGTTGTACGCCGGGACCATCTCACCGGCCGAAGCCGGCCCGAAGCGCAGGTCTATCAGGACGAAGTCACCTGGCTTCAGGGCGTCGATGGCTTGATATGTGCTCTTGGTATATTCGGCTGTCGCCATCGGCACCGCGACCGGCCGTACGAACGGCACGGCAGTCACCACGAAGAAGAGAAGGTAGACGATGCGCCTGTCTATGCTCTGTAGTTTCTGCAGCATATTCGTGGCCCCCTTAACCGCCGAAGTTGCGTTCGAGCCCGAGCATGACCCGGAGCCCGTTCGCAACCGCGCCGACGGCAGCGCCAATCACGAGGCCGCGCTGCCCGGCGTTGTTCGGGATATTCTGAAGCCATGTGGCCGCAGCCGGAATCATCGGACTGATCATGCGGCCGATGGGTATCTGCGCAAGCATCACGATCAGTGCAGAGGCTAAGATGACGCCCGACTCGAGTTTGCGGACCACGAACGAGCGGTATCCGGCTGAAATGATGTAGAATATCAAGGTGCCAAACAGGGCAGTGGCCATGGGCGACACCGTGGTGTCGTACATCGCGGAATAGGTCTTATTGGATGTACCCAGCACAATGCCCGTAACGGCGAACACCACAAGGCCGGCCATCAGCACGATGCTGTTGCCCCAGCCCTCTTTCTTCTTGGAGACCTTGTCGCCGTGGATCATGACAAGGTTGACCGTACCCAAGCCCAGCGCAAATGCCGCCACAATCAGTCCCCAGCTCCGCACTTCCTTCGCGGCAGCGGCAATCCCAGGGGACTTTACGAACTGCTCACACAACATCAGTATCGCCGTCGCGGCCACTATCCAGGTCTGGTAACGTCGTTGCACAGTTCCACCTCCCCCTGACTACTTACCGTACTTGGTAAGGAAGTCGGTGATGATGTTGATCTTGAAGGTCGTCAGAATCGCGCCCAGCCCGATCAACACGAACGAGACCACCTTGCCTATGTCTTGCCCGGCAAGCGCGCCCAGCTTGTCGGGGTCACGGCTGACGTAGGCGCTGGCTGCGAACATCTCTTCACCGATCAAGACGTAGTCGCACACAATGACGAAAAATGGGAGCTGATACATACGCGCGGTGCTGCCAACCTGAATGGCGCCTGACTGGAACCCCGCCTCAGCTATCAGGAGGGCCTCTGCGTAGAAAGCGCCTATCATGAAGTTGGCTGCCACTTTCTCCCGCTGCATGGTGCCCATGGCACCGCCCGCGTACGCAAACTGCTCGGAAGAAAGGAACCTGACCATGTCATCGGTATAGGCATCAGGCCTGCCTGCCTCCAGGAACCCAGCTTTGACCATCTCCTGGGACAGCGGGAACACGACGGGGTTGCAGACTGTATTGATTATCTTCGTGTCATATTTGGCGCATAAAGTTGACACGTACTGCAGCAAACCCAACCCGGCCAGGGTCTGCGGCCCGAACTCGTTGTCCAGCGCGCCGATGCCCGTGCTGTAATGCACTGGGCGGCCCAACTCAGTAGCACGTCCCACGGCCTCGGGGATAGCGTCAAGGCCGGCGATTCGCCTGATCGTTGGCGTCTTTCCGCTCTTGGCGACCTGCATCTGCCAGTACATGGCGCCGAAGAGGAGCAGCAAGGTGACCAGGCCAAGAGCACGATCTGCTACGAGGGACACGGCTTTAGCCTCCTTCCAAAATGAGATACTGCCACGGTGAGAACGTAGAGTGAGGTACGGTTATGATACAGTGTCGGCACATAAGAAAGCCATCTTGCCTGCTGCCACGCATCACCTCTTTCTGTCTGCCTTTAGTGCGATATAGATTGGCTTTATGAGCACTTTTCTCCTGTCTAACTTTCAATAACTTTCAGCTGGGATGTTTTGGTGAAACTAGAATCAGGAGCGGGCACTCTGGAGAAAACTGCCCGGTCCTGGGCAAATACATCGTGCCTGGCCTGCACTCGCCTCGTGCCTGAAACTCGATCACGCCTTCAACTCATCGTAGCAGGTGCGGGCCAGTTTCCCGATGTGCTGTGCCGCCGCGGCGAAGCCGGGCATGCCGTCCGGAAGCTCATCAGGCACCAGGCCCGTGTAAGTGCACAGGATGAATAGCGGGTCATCACCCCGGTACACTGTGCCCACGTCGTTGAAGACGCCGTTTCCTGTGCCGGTCTTGTGGGCGACCTTGGTGCCCGCCGGAAGCAGCGAAGGCATCCGGGTGTTGAGCTTCTGCCACAGCAGAATCTGCAATCCCAGCCTGCACAGCTCGGGCGTGCAACCCAGCTTCTGGGCCGCTGCCGCATCCTTCGTGCCGTTCAAGATCGCTTCAAGAAGCAGGCCTTGATCGTTCGCTGTCGTGACGGTCGCCGTTCTTGCCGGGTCCCCACCAGTGTGGCGCGGGGGGAGCCCATACCGGTGAAGCGTGTCTTTCATGCCGATGGACTTGCAGTACGCGTTTACCTCGTCGAGGCCGACCATGTCGGCTACGGTGCCAGTACACGTGTTGTCGCTCACGATGATCATCATGAGCAGGACGTCCTTGAACTCGATGGAGAAGTTGGGCGAGAAGTGCTGGAACGTTCCAGAGTCGTTGTCCTGGTATTTCGCAAGCATGGTGACTGGCTGGTCCAGCCTGAAACGCCCATCGTTTACGGCTTTGAGCGCGGACATCATGATGGAAACCTTTCGCGTGCTCGCGGACGGTATCACCAGGTCTCCTTGCCGGTGCGCGCTCTCCCCGGTCCGGAGCGCCTTGAGATACCATGTCGTTCGGAACGGCTGCCTGTCACACATGTCGTTCAACCGCCGGACCAGATCCTTTATCACTTGTGCACGCCTCCCTCACTTGTCTGGGACCTGGTGGAAGATTCGCGCACAGTAAGATCGATTCCTCCGGCCGGCTACGATGCCGCGGCCCCGATACCCCGGCCTCGGCCGGCTACGACGCCGTGGCCCCGGCTACGACGCCGTGGGCCCGATGCCCCTGCCCGCGGCATGCACTCGTGGTGGGCACGTCAGCCCGGACATGCACTCGTAGTGGGCACGTCAGCCCGGACATGCACTTATCAGGTGCATGTGGCTGCGATCCGCCCCCCGGACCTAATCTCAGGTAGCAGGATATCACCGCCGGGGTATGAAAGGAGTCTCACCAGCAATTGACACGCCGGAGCATTGAGAAGGTGAGTGTGGATGGAGCGAATTCTGGCAGCCAGAGGCGCCAGGAAGCTTGTTGAAGAGTGCGCAGGTCTAAAGAACAGAGAAGATGTGCTGGTGGTGACGGATTTCCTGACGCTCGACGTCGCTGAGGCTGTCGCCACGGCCGCGAGGTCGGTCACTCCGGAGGTGACAGTGATCGTAATGCCGCCGCGGCGCACTGATGGGGCGGAGCCCCCGGCCTGCGTCGCAGCAGCCATGAAGGCGTCGGACGTGTTCTTTACTCCTGTGTCCAAGTCAATAACACACAGCGACGCCACGCGAATGGCGCTTGCCGCCGGCGCTCGCGGCATCATGCTGACCCAGTTTAACCTCGGCATGCTTCAGGGTGGTGGCATCGATGCGGATTTCGCCGCCATCAGGCCTGTGTGTGAATGGGTGGGCAAGTGCTGGGCCGACGGCACGTCCGTCCGCATCACCGCGCCAGGAGGGACCGGCATCACGGCCTCGCTCGCCGGCAGGCCTGGGAACGCTCATCCCGGGATCGCTCACGAGCGAGGCACCATGACGACGGTGCCCAACATAGAGGCAAGCGTCTCCCCGGTCGAGGGCACTTGTGAGGGCATGATTGTTGCGGATGCGAGCATCCCGTACTTCGGCATCGGTGTACTCGACGAGCCCGTCAGGTACACAGTTCGCTCAGGGCGGGCCGTGAGTATCGATGGGGGCAGGCAGGCACAGGAAGTAGCACGGATGATGGCTGACTGCCGGGACGAAAACGTCTACAACATCGCGCAACTGTCGATCGGCCTCAATCCTCACTGCAAGGTGCAGGGGGTAATGCTGGAGGATGAGGGCGCCTACGGCACCTGCCACATAGGAATCGGCACAAGCACGCTGCTGGGCGGCACCATCAAGACGGTGCTGCACTACGACGCCCTGATCTGGCATCCGACGATCGAGATAGACGGGCAGATCATCATGAAGGATGGCGCCCTGCTGCACCCCTTGGCAGCCACGGTGCTGGTCAAGGGGTAGCGGTCGCGCATCCAGCACGCAGAGAACAGACTTCCAGGCAGCCGGTTTTCCGCAGAACGGACTGCCCGGCGGTCACATCAGCGTCACAGTTCGCCTAGACTACCGGTTGCCAGTGGATCGGACTGATGGGCAGCCGGTTTTCCGCAGAACGGACTGCCGATCAGTCACGTTAGCCTCAAATGTTCGCCCAGGCTACCGGTTGCCAGCGGATCGGACTGATAGGCAGCCGGTTTTCCGCTAGAACGGACTGCCGATCAGTCACGTCAGCCTCAAACGTTCGCCTAGACTACCAGTTGCCAGCGGATGGGACTGATGGGCAGCCGGTTTTCCGCAGAACGGACTGCCGATCAGTCACGTTAGCCTCAAGGGTGTCTGGCCTTTCGGGACAGCCTCGAAGGTATTCCCGCGGCTCCGTCAAATTGACTAAACCTGAGGTGAGTCCGCGTTGTTCAAGGACGTGTTCATCGTCAGCCTGGTAGGGTTCTCCTACCATACGGCTGCCTCAGCCGCAAAAGTGCTCGTGCCCCTGTACTGCACCTCGTTGGGGGCGTCTGTCGGGACGATCGGCCTGGTGGTGGGCGCTCAACCCCTGTTGCCTCTGTTTCTTGCGGTGCCGGCAGGCGCCCTCGCGGACAGGGTCGGATTCAAGGTCATGACTCTGGCAGGCGGAGTCTGCATGTGCGTGGCATCGGTCGTCTACTACCTGTCGAATGGCATCTATCCTCTTATCGCAGGGCAGGTGCTGATCGGGCTGGGAGAGCTTTCGGTGTGGGTCTGTGCTCAAGCGGCCGCGACCAGCATAGGGCATACTTCCTTGCGAGGAAGGAATCTCGGGTATTTCGGGTTCGCAATCGCCCTGGGCCAGGCGGTGGCGCCTGCGATGGCCGGTCGTGCCGCAGACATGTTCGGTTACCACAATGCCTTCCTACTATCGCTTGCGTTTTCCGTGCTTGTTGTCCTTGCCGGTTTTCAAATGCCAGACATCAGGGCTCGCGTGCACGAGCGCATGGGCCTGCTTGGGCAGTTTGCGCGCGCAGGAGAGCTGTCCAGGCGCCCGAGGACTCGCGCGGCGCTCCTCTGCACTTTCACGATGATTTTCACCAAGTCCGTGAGAGGCTCGTTCTTTCCAGTGCTCCTCAAGGGCTATGGCTTCAGCGCATCGACGATCGGCATGCTGGTCTCGCTCATGGAAGGGTCATCCACTGTGGTGAGGCTTTTCCTCGGGTCGCTGCTCAGGGTGCTGCGCGAGGATACGCTGCTGCTTTCCGGCATGGTGCTCGGCATCGCCGCGACAGCGGTCACGCCTCTGATCATGAACCTGCCTGCCCTGGCGGTTGCGTCTGCGGTTGCTGGCATCGGGCTCGGGTTGAACCTCCCGCTCACCATGTCGCTCATTGCCAGCGACGCACCAGATCACCTGCGCGGGCTCGCCATGGGTGTCCGGCTGACCGGTAACAGGAGTGCGCAGCTCGTCAGCCCAGTCATCTTTGGGGTCATCGGGCAGTGGCTTGACCTGGGGACCTCTTTCTATGTCGTCGGGGGCCTGCTGTTCCTTGGCAATCTCGCCGCGGGATCACTGCTGCGGCAGGCCAGGGAACGTCGGATGTTGGCGACCTGAAGGGCCATCTTGATGCTGTCCTGCACGACACTGACCTTTGAGCCGGGTTGCTCGGACCATTTCACCT
>JAUYEF010000230.1 GCA_030691635.1 Bacillota bacterium | reverse complement strand
AATTCGGAAACCTTCCCTGTGTCTAGGCTAGCGCCCATCCGCAACCTCCAGTATGTGTTACTGCTGGTATTCGTGCTGTCGTTTTTCCTCCCCTTCTGCAGTTGGCAGGATTCCTGCAGCCACAGGTGCGAGACTGGAGTTCAGCACCTGTCTTCCACCTTGGCGCGGGACCTCTCATCCACCCGGACACATCCGCTCCAGCCACAGCCCGTTTTCGGGCAGCACATCAATCGTCAAGACGATAGATACGTTGCCCGAATCAGAGGTTCATGAAGCCACCGGTCCCGCCGTAACTGCTTCCGTACACACTGGCCTGCGTTTCGACCCCAGTGGGTCACGTCAGCTCGCCTTGTCCCTGTCGAGCTACTGACGCTACCGCCCATCAGGATCGCTCATGCCCTGCCTCCAGCTTTTCGCCAGGCTTTCCACTCGCTGATCGCGTGTTCCGCCTCGGCCTTCGCCTTTTCGAGCTCAGCTGTTCGGATTTGCGCCTTATGCCCGTCTAGTGCCTGCCTGACTTCGTCGGCGGGTGCAATGTAGCCTTCGTTCAACTCCCGTGAGATGAACTCCCACTCGACGGGATGCCTGGTGCGTAGGCTGGTGATCAGCATCGCGCTGGCATAGCTATTTGCCTTGCGCGTGACCCATTCCTCGATGGTCACCAGAGCGAAGATGTAGCTGCGCTGCTCGTACGGTGTCTCGGCGAAGCGGTCCATCACGAACTGAGTCTTGACCTTCACTGCTATCCCTCCCACAGTTAACGGGTAGCGGGACAGCTCAAGCTCCCAAACAAGCCAAACGCCCGCCTCCCGAGGACCAGGAGCACGGGCATATACTGGTACAGGGCGCCTATTTGACGGGTCTTAGGAAGCCCGCCCGCATCCCCCTCGACTGTCGGGGAAGGCACCTTGGCCGCCCTGGCCAGGTTGCCGGGTCTACGCAGTTCGCATAGACCGCTCCTGATGCTTCAAGCTGATTCTACCAATGGTGGCACACTGCGTCAAACCTCAAGCCCAGGGCTCACCTGCCAGTCGGCGCCGAAGGCCCCAATTCGGCTGTCATCAACGGTGGCCGGGCGGTTGCCTTGAGCACTGGCACAACACGCTGCCCGAGCCCTCGGTCGTCGACGCCATCCACTCTGAGATGGTCGCAATGGCCTGGATTCACTGGTCGGGATGAATCGGAATCAATGGTCGCAATCGTCTGGACTGGGTGGTCGATTTCGTCGGAATACGCATTCAGGGGAAGTGCCGCAAACTGCGGGCAGGCTTGAGTGGCGGCTACGGATCGGAGCGCAGCGCACGCTGTTTCGTGTTGATCACCGGACACGCTCAATCACCGTCGTCGCCATCGGATCCCGCGGCGACGTCTACAGGGATGATTGAGGCCTTGGGCCTCGGGAGTGCCCCACGGCCTCAGCAGCAGTGCCGGCTCGTCCATTGCCGACCGAGTATGCCGTGGCCCTGCCTCGCGCCCTGCTCGTTCGCTTGCTCGCCGGCGACCAGCTAGACCCGGCGCTTGAAGACCGCATACAGGGCGATGACGGCCCCTATGGCATATACCAGCCCGACCGACAGGTAAGTAGCGTAGCTCAGTTGACCCGCCGCAGAACCTGCGATCGCCACGCTGAGGGCCTTGGCCGGCCAGAATCCCGGCTCGAAGGCGAATATGAACTCCTTTGCGCCGCGCATGAACAGCGCAACAATCGGCAGGATGACCAGGGTGTTGAGACCCTTGATGGCCGCGAAGCCCTCGATCTTGTTGCTGGCCAGGCAGTTGATCAGCAGCGCCGCCAGCGGGGCGCCGAAGGCCGCCACGGCCGCGACAGACCAGATCGTCCCCGCCTGCAGGGGCACAAGCTGGGAGAACCAGAGGACGAAGGCCCCGCCCACCACGCTCAGGCTGTAGATCAGGGCCAGCTTGAGGCCGATGAACGCCTCGAGGGTCATCGGGGCCACCTTCACCGCCAGCATGATATTGTCGTCCCGATCATCGAGGATGGAAAACCCCGCGACCGCCCCGATAATGCGTGAGGCGAACAGCATCAGGGCGACCAGTATGACATGGTAGTACGGCGTGAGGTTAAACCCCAACTGCCGCTCGGCCAGCGGGACGAGGTACCGGCCGATCAGCCCCATCAGCACGAAGTAAGTGAGCATGAACGCCGACAGCGAGTCCCGAAACCACTTGCGGATTTCGTAGCCGGCGTAGGCGACAAGCTCCATGGTCCTAGCCCCCTATCTCTTTGGCTGCGTAGGCGTCAAAGCGCCGCCAGGCCACCCACGCCAGCCCGATGCCTAACACAGTAAGGTAGGCCGCCGAGATCCAGAGATCCGCGGCGGCGACGTGCCCCGCCGGGGCCATCAACACGTTGAGAGCGCTCTTTGTCGGGTTGAGGTATTGCACTCGGGTAATCCACTCGCCCTGAAGGATATGCAGGAACTCCAACAGCGTGGGCACGGCGAACACCATTGTAAACGCGAACATGGACATCAGCAGTTGCGTGAAGTCGCGGACCCGGTAGGTGATGACCAGGCCCACCTGGCAGAAGGCAAAGGCGCTCAGAACCACGGCCGCAAAGATGCCCGGGATGTTTATGGACAGGTCACGGAAGGCCAGTCCGTATATCAGCAGCAGCACCAAGGTGACCACGCTGGACGTGATGGTGGCAAGCACTTTGGCCCCCAGGTATCCGCCCTTGCCGATCGGCAGGACAAGCATCGATTTCGTGGCGCCCTCCTGCTTTTCGAAGATCATGATCACGCCGATGAGCAGGAACGACATGAAGGTGGCGTCGGCGAACAAGACCAGGGGAAACACCATGTCGATGCTCCCGGCCCCGGCATAGTGCAGCACGAGCACCCACAGCACCACAACCACCATGCTGGCGCCCGCGATCCCGTACCGGCGCATGCGCATCACCTCGCCGGAGTACAGCGCAAGCAGCTCACGCATGCAGCCTCACCCCCGTGACTTTGATGAAGATGTCATCAAGCGTGGTTTCCCCGCTGTGGATGGTCACAATCACCTTGGTCCGCAGCAACCCCAGGAAATCCTGGTTGTCCGCCAGGCCGTCCATCGGGAAGCTGACCCGCTCCAGTCCGCGGTCGCGGTACTCGATGTTGACCACGCGGTTGCCGAAACGGAGCTTGAGGTTCATGGGCGAGTCAATCTCGCGGATTTCGCCGTCGGCGATGAACGCCACCCGGTCGCACAGCTCATCCGCGTCGTGCATGGCGTGCGTCGTGAGGAAGACCGTCCCTCCGGCCTGCCGGTACTCGAGGATGATGTCCTTGATGATCCGCGCGTTCTGTGGGTCGAGCCCGACAGTCGGCTCATCCAGGAACAGCATCTTCGGGTTGTTGAGCATCGCCCTGACGAAGTTGAGCCTGACCTTCATGCCCTTGGAGAACTCTGCGACTCTCTTGTTGCGGTCATCCCACAGACCTACCCTCTTGAGCAGGGGCTCCACGTCGATTCGTTGCGGGTAGAGACGGCCGTAGAAACCGAGGTTCTCCATCGCGGTGAGCTTTGAGAAGTGCACGGGCACCTCGAAACCCACACCGATGTCCCGGTAGATCTCCCGGCCGTAGGCGCCGAGGTCTTTCCCCTGGTAGCGGACCTGGCCGCGGAAGCCCTTGAGAATCCCGATCAGCAGCTTCTGCGTGGTGGACTTGCCGGCTCCGGAGGGTCCCAGAAATCCGAATATCTCGCCCCTCTTAAACGCAAACGAAATGCCGCGAATCACGTCGTCCTTGCCCGTCGGGTATCTGTAACGAAGATCTGAGACCTCGACCATCTAAGAAGCCCCCCCTGTCTTGTGGATGCCATGCCGCAGAATGTCAAAGAGCGTATCCGCGATGACCATGACGTCCTGTTTGTCTCCGGACTGGCCGAACATCACGCTGGCCACGACGTCCGTGTACACGGTCATCACGAAAGCGGCGAGGATGGATGAGTCGATAGACTCGCGGATCAGGCCCCTGGCCTTGTCCCGGTCGATCAGCGGGGCGTAATGCTCGACGCCCATCCGCCGCGCGGTCTCGATGCATTTGATGGCCACGGGGTTTGTTGAGGAGTAGACCTGCTTGCCCAGGGCGACGAACTGAGGGTGGCTTTCGGCGAAGCGCAGTCCGCATCGAAAGCTCATTTCAACGTACTCGGCAAACGGGATGTTGCCGGCCTGATCGAACACGCCGGCCATGTAGCGAAGCTTGACCGCAGTCAGGTGATTGAAGACATGGCCGAAGAGATCGTCCATGTCCGAGAAGTACTGGTAGAAACTCCCCCGTGGGATCCCGGCCCGCCTCACCACGCCGGCCACATCCGCCCCATCAATGCCCTTGTCAACGTACTCGCTGAGCGCCGCCCGGGTGATGCGCTCCCGCTTCTCTTCAGGCAGGTTGCAGAACCGTTCCGTCGGCACGGCTACCCGGCCCCTCTCCTAGGGTGACACACGTGTCATCTACAGTATGCGTTGTGCTGACACATGTGTCAACCCCTCCGCGGCGTGTGCGCGAATGGCCTTTCGGGGTCGATCGGCGGGCACGCGGGCGTACAGCACCAGAACGAGGAGAGCAGGCACAACATTCGCGTGCTGGACGGCTTGATGACGCATTGCCGGTTCGCCTTCATCCGCTGCCTGCACTCACATGAGTTCAACGCGGCCGTATGTCGTCGATCCCCTTGGCGTCCACCCAGTGGACTTGGGATCCGCCGCCCCGGAAGCTGGCAAAGAACAGGTGCTTCCCATCGTTGGACACCCACGGAGGTTCACGAGTTCGGCCCGGTAGATGTCTTGGTCATCTTTCTCGGCCACCTTAGCCGCGAAGTAGAGATCCCCGTTGTCGGCGACGGAAAGCTGCCAGTGGATGATCAGCGAGTTGACCGCTTGGGGCAGAGCCGTGGGGCTGGACCACCCGTCCGCTGTCCTTTCGATATGCCAGATGTCCCTGCCGCTTCTGGCCCTCGGGAAGTAGAGCCTATCTCCATCAGGTGAGAACACCGGGCTGTCGTCAAAGGCGCGGGAAAAGGCGGGAACGGTGGGAGAGGTCCGGGTCCAGTCGACCAGCCTCATGTGCAGGAGCCCCTCGTCGCCCATCGGACCCCAACAGACCTCATCGCTGCTGAGGGAGAACATTGGAACCGAGTACACCTCTCAGAACACGTCCGGAGCAAACAGCTGAGGTATCATGCCGGGCGGCTCCTATCCGAATACGGGCCTTTGACCTGCGGAAACGCCTGTTGCCCGCGTCAACCGGGGCTGAACAGCGTTATCGTGAGGATGCAGAACAGGAACCAGGCCTTGCTTGTCCGTACCACCCATTGTCCTCCCATACCAGTCGCCAAGGAGGTCCAGCATCAGGAGGAGGGCCATAGGCAATAGCAGCGACAAAGCAGGCCATGACGGTCCGGCATGAACCTCTTGCGCAAAGGGAGTTGCCGCTCCCCTCTGAGCTTAGAGCTCTAATGAATACGCTCACGGGCATGCAAGGTTTCAGCCGGCCGAGTATCCGCACTCATGCGGGTCAGGCCCTCAAAGCCCATCCTTAAGGTGTTACTCCTGGGACGCGTGGGCCGGTCCGGTGCCGTCCTCCGGGGAGGAGCACAGAACCTCTACCGTCCCCCGCCCGCCGTCAACCCGGACCCGATCGCCGGTGCGCAGCCGCATTGTAGCGGTGACGCAGCCTACCACAGCGGGGATCCCTAGCTCGCGGGCGACGATCGCCGCGTGGGAGAGCGGTGCGCCGACGTCCGTGACGATGGCGGCGGCTCTCGGGAACAGCGGTGTCCAGCCGACGTTGGTCGTTACCGCGACCAGGATCTCACCGGCCTGGAGCTGGCTGCCTTGGTCCGGCCCGGCCAGCACCCGAACCTTGCCCTCCACGGTGCCCGCCGCGCCCGGGAAGCCGCGGATCGTGCCCGATTCGTATGCGGGTGCAGCCCCGGTCGCATCGAAGATGTCGGAGCGGCGTTTCGGGTCGGCGGCCCAGCGGAACGGGTCGAAGCGTCCACGGATGATCGTCGGGTAAGGGGGCAGCTCCTTGTACCGGGCGTGGGTCTTCGTGCGGGCGGGGATGTACTTCACCGCCGCGTCTCGGCCGGACAGCAGGTCGCGTACCTCCTCCATGTAGAGGAAGAAGATGCCATCACCCAGTCCGGCTAGATCACCGGTACGGAGGGCGAATTCTCGCACGACGCCGACGCAACGCGCGGCTTCCGACCGGACAGCTTCGCGCACGCGGGCCACCTCCGCCACCTGTCCGAGGCGACGGAGCATCGATTGCTCCTGCTGAGGAAACCGGTGCCGAAACCGCTCCCAGGCCGTGTCGTACACCGCGCGTTGTCTTGTGAGCAGCACCCCCACATCCAATCCTGATTTACGAAGCTCCTGCAACTCGCCTTCGAGCCAGTCGGGGTCCTCCGCCGGGCGTGGGGCGGACAGTTCCAGCTCATCCTGACCGCGGTGGCCCCACCGCTCCCGGTACTCCTCACTGCTCATGTCGCCGCGTGCCACCCTGGAAAGACCGACTACGGGGCCAAGGCTGGCAAGCTCTCCGCTCCCTCTCAGGTTCGAAAGCAGGGCATTTGAATCGACCCTTCCCACCAGCCTCGTCAGATCGGCATCCAGCCGGAGAGCCCGGTCCGCGAAGAGCTTCATGCCGGCCCGTAGCATCCAGAGAGCACGGTACAGGTTGGGCTGCAGTTCCTCGCGCCACAGTGATGCGAGTTCTGCCTTGGTCTGGATTCCAGGAAGCCGCTTCCGCATCTGCCGGCACCATTCTGGCGATGTGGCAACAAACTCTGGTATGCCCTTGACCAGCGTCCTGAACTTGCGCTCCCATCGCAGAGCCGCAAGCGCTATACGGAACAGCCTCGACTTAGGTACCTGTATCAGCGGGATGTCCATGCCTTCCGGCACGCGGCCCAGCGTTGCTTCTGCCTGCTGTAGGGCGTTCTGGGAACTGGTGCCCAGCCGGTAGATGGAAAAGAGCAATCCAAGGTTGGCATAGCAACGGCCACAGATGTTGCCGACGAGAGGATCCTCGCCCAGGTCGATAGGCGTCAATTCCACGTGGAAAATCCGCCACAGTGACCACGTGAGGGGCGTCATGACCCCGGGGACGGCCTCGGCCACGTTGGCATTGGACCACAGATAGTCGCCCGTCAGGCTGTCGTTCCACTCGCCGGTGGCAGGATTGTGCGCGATCAGCGTCGTGATCGGACGCGACTGGAGCAGGTAAAGCCCGTCCTTGTCGTCAACCGTCCACTCAATGTCCTGCGGGCACCCCAGATCCCTCTCCAGGCGCGCACCAAGATTGTAGAGCCTCCTCGCAAAACGCCCCATTTCGGGCGGCCCCTGGTAGAGCCCTTTTGGACGGCGTAGCGTAAACGCGATGGGGTCAGCCTCGCC
>JAUYEF010000227.1 GCA_030691635.1 Bacillota bacterium | reverse complement strand
ATTTCTCGAGCGTCACTGCTCGTGTATTCGCTCTTGGCGAGCGCAATCAGCGTATCAGTGGAATAGGGATCGCCGGCTCTGCCCATGGCTGAAACCACGATCACAGGCGAGAAGCCCTCGCCCATTGCTTCGGAGACGCGCGCGGCGATGAGGCGACGGCTCTCCATGGTAGCTACTGACGTTCCTCCGAACTTCTGAACGATAACCCTCACGCGGCTTTCCTCCTACAGAAGACCCTGAACCATAAGTGACTCCGCGATTTGCACAGCATTCGTAGCCGCGCCTTTGCGCAGGTTGTCGCACACAATCCACATCCAAATGCCACGTTCATGGGACAGGTCCCGCCTCACCCGACTGACGAGAACATTGTCGCTTCCCTCCGCATCCAGGGGCACAGCGTACCGTCTTTCGGCCGGGTTGTCGACGACCACAACAGAGGGCGCGGTGCTCAGCAGGCTTCGGATGTCGGACGGCCGTACTTGCGTGCGCGTCTCAATGAGAACCGATTCGCTGTGTGAAACGAACACCGGTACTCTCACGCAAGTAGCCGTGATCGGAAGGTCCGGACGCTCGAGAATCTTCCGGGTTTCCAGCACCATCTTCCATTCCTCTCCCGTGTAATCGTCTTGCATGAACTCATCGACCTGAGGTATGAGGTTGAACGCAATCTGCCGGTCATAAACCGTCGTCCGCACCGGGCGGCCGTGAAGCGCGTCGTCCGTCTGATCTCTCAACTCCTCCATGGCATCTTTGCCCGTGCCCGACACCGACTGGTAGGTCGACACCACCACCCGGCTGATCCCCACGCTGGCTTCAATCGGTTTCAGCGGCACAACCAGCTGGATCGTCGAGCAATTGGGGCTGGCGATCACTCCTCTGTGACTTCTGAGATGATGCGGGTTGACTTCCGGCACCACCAGGGGAACTTCAGGGTCCATTCTGAACGCACTTGACTTGTCTATCACGACGGCGTCGCTTTCGACTGCCGTCGGAGCGAATTGCTTCGACGCTGCAGCCGTTGCCGCAAAAAAGCACAGGTCTATTCCGCGAAACGAATCAGGACCAACGGCCTCGACCCGTAATTCCTCATCGAGCACTCTGATGAACGATCCCGCGGTGCGCGACGTTGCCAGCAGTCGCAGGCACGCCAGTGGGAACTTGCGCTCCACCAGCATTTCGATCACCTTCTGTCCAACAAGCCCTGTCGCACCTAGGATTGCCACACGCTTGCCTGCCATGCTATCCACCTCCGCAACAATAAAAAACACAGCCAGACGGACCATCTGGCTGTGTCTAAGACAACCATAGAGAGCCCATCTCTTCCCTTTGTTGTGAGATAGCGCTTCATCACGGACCCAAGGGATGTGTCTGTGATGACAGTGCTGCACCTGTTCGATGCAACCCCAGCGGGAGCCGGACGGCCCAGTCTCCCACTTCGGCGAAGTGCCCTTTCGTCCACCCTCATCGATGCCTTTCTCGGGTGACTACTTATGGACCTCGCGCCTCTACCTCACCCCGCTAATAGAGATGAGGCGTCTCCATTCTCCCTATGTACTTGTGCCTGCGTCGCGCAGTAAGATGTACTTATATGTACGGTAGCATGTACTGCTATAGCTGTCAATGTAGAAACCGCTGCTCGGTGACAGGATCGGCAGCAACCCTGCTCGCGTGTTCGCGGAAAATCGACGACCCGGAAGCCTCGGTTCTATCTTGAATCCTTGGGGGTTGGAGCATGAGAGTTCTTCTGCACGGATGTAACGGTAAGATGGGTAAGGTCGTGGCCCAGGCAGTATCGGAAAGCGCCGACATGGAGATATCTGCCGGGGTTGACGTGACGGGCCAGCCCTCCAGCGACTACCCGGTACATATCTCGCTTTCAGAGGTCACCGAGAGCGCGGACGTCATCATGGATTTCTCTCATCACCGGTGCCTTGACGCGCTTCTTGCTTTTGCCGTGGAACGCGGCATCCCCGTCGTCATAGGCACCACCGGCTTCAGCGCTGAGCAGATGACCAGGATCGCTGAGGCAGCCAGATCGGTGGCGATCCTGCACTCCGCTAACATGTCGTTCGGTATAAACATGCTTCTCTCGCTTGTAGAACGTGCAACGCTGCTTGTGCGATACGGCTTCGACGTGGAGATCGTGGAGAAGCACCACAAGCAGAAAATCGATTCTCCGAGTGGTACTGCCTTGATGATCGCCAATGCGATCAATTCCGGACTGGGGAACGCCATGAACTTCAAGCTCGGCCGGCATTCCAAGTCCGAGCGACGCCAGCAAGACGAGATAGGGATCCATGCTATTCGGGGTGGGACCATTGTTGGCGAACATGACATCATCTTCGCGGGCCCAAGCGAGGTAATCGAGATCAAGCACTCTGCGCTCTCAAGAGAGGTGTTTGCACAGGGTGCGATGAGATCCGCTCGGTTTCTGGCAGGGCGGCAGCCCGGTCTCTACACCATGCGCGACCTGTTTGAGTGATGATGCTACAATGGGGTCCCTAAACCACCTTGGCGCTCGGGGCCTTGGTCGATAGGAATCCGCATCATATGTCTTGAGGTCATACATGGTGGTACGTTCCCTCTCGCGGACGATATCCACGACTCCCTCTATGCCTGCCTTTCTACTCCGGAGCCCTTGATGTGAGCGGATCCTTCTGAGCTGTTCCGATCCGAGCTTCCACGTAAATCACCTATGCACGTTGTACCTTACCTCAACCCGACGCCTAAGTTTTTCATTGCACTCGTGAAGGAATACTCAGACATCGGGTCCAATGAATCATATAGAAAACGTTTACCGTGTGTTATGCACGATCCGAAGGGACTCTCTTGGCCAATCGCGGCAAAACCGCTACACTGCAGGATGTCGCCCGGCGAGCGGGCGTGTCCATTGCTACAGTATCCAGGGTGATAAACAAACTCCCGCACCCTGTCACCTGGGACGTGCGCCAGCGAGTGCTCAAGGCAGTCGAGGAACTTGACTATCACCCCAGCGCGTTGGGCTGAAACCTCCGCCGCAAGCACATGCCGCTTGTCGGTGTCATTGTGCACGACATTACCGACCCCTACTTCAGCGAAATCGTGCGCGGCGTCGAGGACCTCGCCTCCGAGAACGATCATCTGGTGCTGGTATGCAATACCGACCGGAGTGCCCGCCAGGAGATCGGCTACATTCAGACGCTCCGTGAGACACGAGTGTCAGGCATCATCCTGGCCGGCGGTGGCCTGCGGGCCGAGCAGCATCAGCAGATGCTCGCGCGCCAGTTCGAGGGACTGCGCCGGGAGCGCGTGGCCGTAGTTGCCCTGGCGACTCAACATGTGTGCTTCCCAACTATCCATACCGATAACATCTTTCTTGGGAAAACGATTACCTCACATCTTATTGAGCTTGGGCACAGGCGCATCGCCTTTGTGGCCGGACCTCAGGAGATCTTCACCAGTCATGAGAGATTAGAGGGCTATCATCAGGCCTTAAGTGAGGCCAGTATCGCGCATGACCCTAGCCTCGTTGTCTGGTCCAACTTCACTGAGAAGGGAGGTATCGAGAGCGTCCGTTTGCTTTACGGCCGGGCCGTCCAGTTTACTGCAATAGCAGCGTCGAACGACGAAACTGCTATCGGGTGCCTCTGGGAGCTCAGGCGTCGTGGTGTTCGTGTCCCTGAAGACGTGTCGGTGATCGGGGCGAACAATCTCCCCTCCTCCGAGTACGTCGATCCTCCGCTCACCACTATGGACGTGCCAATGTACGAGATGGGTAGGCGCGCCATGGAAGTCATACTCCACGTGTGCGGAGGTGGGGATTACCCGGACATCGATGAGAAGGTGCCTCTGCGGCTTGTAGTCAGAGGTTCAACCAGGGCGATCGAGGGCAGCAATTAGCGGCATGTAGCGACGTGTGCAGCGCGTGGCCACGCGGAACGCGAGCATAGGCCGGCCGAAGTAATCAGGAGGGTAGTGCCATGAATCTCATCACGAAATACGCCACGCTCACCTTAAAGAACCCAGTCATGATGGCGTCAGCCGGCATCGGCGCCAGCGCCGACCGCATGAAGCGTGCTGGAGATGCCGGTGTTGCGGCAGTTGTTATGAAGTCTTTGTTCGAGAACCCGATCCCGCGGACGGGTGACCCGTCCCCGCACATGCATGTGCTCCGTAGCCAGGTGGGCCAGCTCTCTGCGGAAAGCTTCTATTCATATGAGCAGGCGAGCCACCTTGACGAATATGGCTACGCCGAGGAGATCGCACGGGCTAAGAGGAGCCTCGAGATCCCAGTGATCGCGAGTCTCGATTGCCGCACGCCGGAGGTCTGGGTCAAGTACGCCCGCTTGATGGAGCAGGCTGGCGCAGATGCCGTAGAGGTCAAAATGTGCCCGCACGGCGAGAACCAGGGTAACGCCGGGCTACCTGAGATTGTTCAACTGGTCAAGGCAGCCGTCAAGATTCCGGTTGTCGGCAAGCTGCTCCCCCAGTTGGACAACCCGACCGGCATGTATGATGCCGCAGCCGACGCCGGGGCAGATGGGATCGTGATGTTCAACAGGATGTCGGGGCTGGATATCGACACCGAGACGATGATGCCCGTGATGCATGGCGGAATCGCTGGGTACGGCGGCGCATGGTACAAGCACTTCTGCATGCGATGGATTGCGGAGTGTTTCGGTAGGCGGAACCTGCCCATCACTGGCACAGGCGGCGTGGGCAGTGGGACGGACGTCGTCAAATATCTCCTGGCAGGCGCACATTCAGTAGAGATAGCCACACTCATTATCCTGGAGGGCTACGGTGTCATCCCACGGGTTGTCCAGGATATCGAGGCCTGGATGCAGCGGAAGCAGGTCGCCTCAGTCACTGATGTGATTGGCCTGGCCGCCCGGTCTCTCAAGAAACTCGACCAAATAGACCGGAGCACGATGCTCCTCGCTTCTATCGACAAGGGAAAGTGCATAGCCTGTGGGCGCTGCGCAGATTGTTGTTTCCGGCAGGCAATAGATCCTGGCGATTTGTCTTACGCTGTCAACGAGAAATGCGAAGGCTGCGGTCTCTGCCCTAACGTGTGCCTTCAAAGCGCAATAAGCCTTCATTCGAGGTGAATTCCATGTTCGATTGGTTGTCAACATCCACGGAAGTTGCCGAATCGGGCGTTACGACCGCGATAATCCCTCTTGGCTCCATTGAGCAGCATGGCGCGGCGCTTCCGCTCGGCACCGACTTCATCGCCACCTGTTTCATTAGCAAGCGCGTCGCCGAAAAGATCAACGCTTACTTGCTGCCTGGCATCCCCGTCGGAACGTGCCAGGAGCACACCGGAGGCAAGGGCAGTGTTTGGGTGCAGCCTGCCACCTACATGGCTTACCTTCAAGACATCTGCCTTTCGCTGCGCGCCAACGGCTTCAAGAGGATCGCATTTATCCTCGGCCACGGTGGCCTTTGGGTGGTTAAGCCCGCAGTCCGCCAAATGAACATGATGTACCCCGACGTCGCGGTGCAGCAGGTATGCCCGAGTGATGCTTTCAGATCACACATCTCAAAGTTCTTGGAGACGCCGGCGGGAGATGACATCCACGCGGGTGAGGGCGAGGCTTCCATGATGATGTACCTCGCGCCGGAGGGCACACATATCGAGCGGGCCAAGGACAACGTGCCGGCTGTCGGGCGCGAGTTCTTCGACTACGTCCCGATCCTCAGGTTCTCGCCCCCGGGTGTGTGGGGTTATCCGTCGAAAGCCACCCGCGTGAAAGGCGAGAAGATCATGCTGACCCTGTCGGACCTCACGGCCGACTACCTGGCAAAGTGATTTGACCAGATCGAGGCCATAAGACAGAACTCATGAGAGGAGACCCAAAATGAAGAGATTTGTCGCGCTTTTTCTCGTGATCGTAAGTCTCAGCGTGCTCCTGGCCGGATGCGGCGGCACCACGGCTCCGAGCGCACCCGCGGCCCCGCCCGCGCCCAAGGCTCCGGCGACCATCAAGATCGGTGAGATCGCGGCACTTACAGGACCCACCGCCCTCAGTGGACTGCAGGAAAGAAACGGTGTGCAGATGGCGATTGACGAAATCAACGCCAAGGGCGGCCTGCTCGGCGCTAAGCTCGAGCTCATCACCCTGGACTTCAAGGGCAAGGTCGAGGACGGCGTGACGAACTACCGCAAGCTAGTGGAACAGGACAAGGTCGTCGCGGTAATCGGAACCAACTTCAGCAACATAAACATCGCCGTGTCGCCAGTGGCCGATGACCTGAAGGTTCCGGTCGTCTGCAACGCTATGGATCCACGCGCCACGACTCCCGAGCCGAACAAAGTATTTGCCTACACGTTCCTGGCTCAGCCGAGCTCTATCGCTCAGGGCAACATGATTGCCAAGATGGCACTGGACAAGGGCTTCAAGAGAGCTGCTGTGCTGGTGAACAACGGTCTTGCGTTCGCAACCTCTCTGGCCGACCCGTTCAAGACCTACTTTGCCAAGCATGGCGGCAAGGTCGTTGCGTACGAGGAGTTTGCGCCTGGCCAGACCGACTTCAGGGCACAGCTCACGAAGATCAAGCAGGCCAATCCTGACGTCATCATGATCCCCCAGTACGCTCAGGAGGCGGGGCTCGCCATTAAGCAGGCGCGCGAGCAGCTTGGCATGAAGGTGCCGGTTGTCGGCCCGAACACCCTTACCAGTGCGCCGTTCGAAGAGGCTGCCGGCGCGGCAAACCTCGACGAAATCTACTACGTGTATAACGTGAACATGGAAGATCCCAAATTCGCCGATTTCATCTCCAGGTACAAGGCGAAATACAAGGAAGACATCAAGACAACCAACGTGTTCTTCGGTTACGACAACATGATGATTATCGCAGACGCCATTAAGCGCGCCGGCAAGGCGGAGCCGAAGGCGATCCGTGACGCGCTTGAGCAGATGAAGAACGTCCCCGTTCTCCAGGGTGACGGCGTCATCACCATTGACCCCAAGAACCACCGCCCGGTTGGCATGCCCTGTGTGGTGTTCAAGTACGAAAAAGGCAAGATCAAGTACGTGGGCAAGATCATGGCGAACGAGGCTGACTAGACTAGAATGCTGGGGTCCCGGCTCACAACCGGGGCCCCACCCGGAAGGGTGGCTACGGTGCTCCAGCAAATCCTGAACGGTCTCTCGCTCGGTACCATCTATGCCGTTGTGGCGGTGGGGTTCTCGTTGACTTACAACGTGCTTCGCCTGTCTAACCTCGCCCACGGCGGCATGCTGCTGGCTGGCGCGTATGTAGGTTACTACGTGCTCAAAGCCAAGATTCCGGCTGGGCCGGCACTACTAATCGCCGCTCTGGCGGCAGGCGCCCTCAGCCTCCTGCTAGAGAAGATTATCCTGAAGCCCATTCGCTCCAGGGGCAGGCCGCTGGTATTCTTCTTCATGGCTTCTATGACATCGTTTACTCTGATGGAGAACTTCGTAAGCGCGGCCACTGGCGCAAACGTCATGTCGTACCCGTCAACCGCGCTCAGCCAGGTGTTCATGGTCGGCGACATCCGGATTTCGATGATAGATATCACTGTCCTTATCGGCACTATACTCGCGCTTCTCGCTACGACCTCGGTCCTTTACAGGACCCGTGTCGGCCTTGCGATCCGGTGTGCAGCTCAGGACCCTCGTGCTGCTAGCCTTTGTGGTATCGATCTGGATAAGGTGATCTCGGTGGCGTTTGTCATCTCGGGCTTGCTGGGAGGCATAGGTGGTTTCTTCCTCGGCATGAACTACACGGTGAACCCCGAGTTGGGACAGATGGTGTTCAAATCCTTTGCCGCCTGCATGATCGGCGGGATGGGCTCCATACCGGGTGCCGTTTTCGGCGCCCTGCTGTTCGGCATCACCGAGACGATGCTCATTGCCTACGTCAACTCGGCGCTGGCGCCCACTCTTGCCTACGCCATGGTCATAGCATTTCTTCTCCTAAAACCGTCCGGGCTCATGGGCGTGTATGTCGAAAAGCTGTAAGGAGGTGTGGAGAGATGTCGTTCTTTGAGTCGATAGCGGTTACAGCGGGTGTGAACCTCATAGCTGCGTTGGGCATCTACCTCCTTACCGGCCTGACAGGGCTATTCTCCTTCGGCCAGGCCGGGTTTATGGCGACCGGCGCCTACGTATCGGCGGTGGTTGCTCTTAAACTGGGCCTGCCCTATTATGTCGCGATTCCTGTCGGCATCTTGGCATCTGCGCTTACTGCGTTCGCCACAGGCTACCCGACTATACGGCTCCGCTCAAACTACTTCGCGATCGCAACCCTGGGGTTCTCGGAGGCTATCCGGTCGCTGTTGAACTTCTTCGTGAGTTTCACGGGCGGCGCCACGGGCGTGGGTGGTATACCTAGGAGGGTCGGCATCTGGACGGTGCTGCTATTCGCTGCGATGGCGCTCGTGCTGGTACGCAATTTTGTGTGTTCCAAGCTTGGCCGTGCCTCAGTAGCTGTACGCACAGATGAGATGGCCGCCGAGTCGATGGGCATGGATTCATTCAAGGTGCGTATGCTTGCTTACATATTTGCGTCCTGTCTGGCTGGTCTCGCCGGGGGGCTAATGGCCTTTTACATGAGTTACATCGCTCCAGATATGTTCAGCGTGGCGCGCTCGGTGGAGCTCCTGGTGATTGTGTTCTTCGGCGGCCTCCGTAGCATGACAGGCGCAGTAATAGCCGCCATCCTACTAACGGCCGTGCCACAATTGCTTCATTTCGCTGCCGAATGGCGAGCTGTACTGTTCAGTGTCCTCGTGCTAACGGTCATCATCTACAAACCCGAAGGCCTCATGGGGTCGAGTGAGCTCACGTTCGGTCACTTCGCAAGAATCCGGATGGCGCTGTTCGGCAAGAGGAGGACCGCAAAAGATGCCATATCTTGAGATCCAGAATGTCTCGAAGTACTTTGGTGGAGTCAGGGCGGTCGACAACCTATCGCTCACAGTTGATTCCGGGGACCTGGCCGGCATCATAGGACCGAACGGTGCTGGCAAGAGCACGCTCTTTAACCTGATAAGCGGTTTTGATAAGCCAACGTCGGGCGATATCCGCATCAACGGCCAGAGCACGCTGGGCATTAAGCCCCACGAAATTGCGCGCCTTGGCATAGGGCGCACATTCCAGGCTGTGCACCTCTTCTCAGGGCTAACGGTGCACGATACTCTCACAACAGCTCTGTATACTCGGACACCATACTCTATCCCGGAAGCGCTCTTCCGCACGCGCAGGTTCAAGGAGTCCGAAAGAATCGCGCGTCAACAGGCGCTACAACTTCTGGACCTTGTGGGCCTTGCCGCGTGGAAGGACTCGATGGGCGAGTCCCTGCCCTACGGGCTACAGCGCAAACTGGAACTAGCAAAAGCGCTTGCGCTTGAGCCCAAGTTGCTGCTGCTAGACGAACCGGCCGCTGGCCTTAACACTGACGAGTCGATTGACCTGTCTATTCTAATAGAGAGGATCTGGCGTGAGTTCGGCGTTACGGTGCTGCTGATAGAACATCGCATGGAAGTCGTCATGCGCATCTGCAGGCGCATCACTGTGTTGAACTTCGGGCAGAAGGTTGCCGAAGGCACGTCCGAGCAGATTCGGAATGATCCCCGCGTTCTTGAGGCGTACCTGGGCAAGGAGGGCGAGGATGTTGCTTAAGATACGTGACCTAGTGGTCAAGTATGGTGCGGTATCTGCACTCCAGGGTATCAGTCTGAAGGTTGATGACGGTCGTATTGTCGCGCTAATCGGCGCCAACGGTGCGGGCAAGACCAGCCTGCTGAACGCGATTTCCGGCGTGGCCAAGCGGTCCGGTGGAAGCATAACCCTGGATGGCCGCCCGGTGCCCGACGCCCCCCACAAGGTGGTTGAGATGGGCATTGTGCAGGTGCCAGAAGGCAGGCGCGTGTTTCCGAGCCTTGCCGTGGAAGAGAACCTGCTGGCAGGCGCTATGACTCGTAAGGACAAGGCCGGGATCTCGGCGTCAATGCAGGAGGTATACCAGCTTTTCCCAAGGCTGCTTGAGCGACGAAATCAGCTTGCGGGCACCTTGAGCGGCGGTGAGCAACAAATGCTCGCAATAGGCCGGGGGCTTATGGCCAAGCCAAGAGTGCTTATGATCGATGAGCCGTCGCTTGGGCTTGCTCCTCTTCTGATCCGTGACGTCATGAGGTGCATAGAGCGCCTCAATGACTCAGGGACTACCGTGTTGCTTGTGGAGCAAAACGCCAGCAAGGCGCTGGCCGTTTGCGATCATGCATACGTGCTGGAGACCGGCAAGATTGTGATGGAAGGCGAAGGCCAGGCGCTCTTGAGCGATCCCAGGATACGTGAGGCTTACCTTGGCGAGAAACCGGAAAGGGAGGCAAGCAGCAGATGAAACTCAAAGGTATCATCCCAGCGATCGGCACTCCGATGAAGTCCGATTGCACCATTGACACAAAGTCCCTGAAGAAGTACGTGAGATGGTTGGTTGACCAAGGCGTGCACGGTCTTGCCGTGAACGCCGATACCGGCGAGGGCCCGCATCTCTGGCCCGAAGAGCGAAAGCTCGTGATCGAGACCATTAAGAGCGAGATTGGGAACAAAGTGCCCATCGTCGCGGGGCTGTCAGCCATGTTCACCGATCAGGCGGTGAGCGAAGCCAAGGCTGCAAAGGAAGCCGGAGCAGACGTGCTGCTTATGTTCCCTATCCCTGCGTTCCGCGGCAGACCCCAGTCTGCAGACATGATTTGCGGCTACCACCGGCGAGTGTACGAAGAGGGCGGGCTTCCGATGATCATGTTCCAGCTGCAGGACGCGCTTGGCGGCGTGGAGTTTGAGCTGGATACGCTCGAGAGGCTGGCCAAGACGCCTGGCGTCATCGCCATAAAGGAAGCCGGGTTCGAAGCCAATAAATACGTGCGGACCTTCCGATACTTAAGGGAAGTCGCCCCTGAGATCTCGCTGCTTTCCGGCAATGACAACTTCCTTGCCGAATCTATGGTTCTTGGCGCCGACGGCATGCTAATAGGCTTCGGGACCCTGTGCGTTAAGGAGCAAGTCGAACTGTACAACGCCAGCGTCTGCAAAGACTGGGAAGCCGTCATTGCACTGGGCGCAAAGGTACAGCCGCTGTCCGACTTCATCTTCTCCGCCCCGGTCCGCGACTACCGCGCCAGGACCAAGGAAGCACTGTACCAGATGGGGCTGTTCGAGGCCGCAATGGTGCGGCCGCCGCTGCTACCGCTGTCTGAAACGGAGAAGGCTCGCGTAACCGTGGCGTTGAGGGCTGCGGGGCAGCTGTAGGGCAGGAAAGAAGGCACTCGTAGATTAGAATCTTGTGTTACGTGGATTAGAATCTTGTGTTACGTGGGAGCTTCTGCAGTCTTGAGCGGAAGCTCCTTCCCTGTTTCGGCCGGACCATTCAGCACACTTCTTCATCCGCGTAATCAACATAACTGAGTCCACAGTCCAGGGCGTGCATGGAAAACCTTACTCTCAGCGCGTCATCCGGGTCGAGCATTAGAAGTCTCATGAACACTGAACGGGCACAAGACGTCCTGCCAAGTCGCCATTCGCATAATGCCAATCCGTGCAACGCCCGGAGGAATGGTCGATTGTCAATGTAGCCCCATAGCAAGAGGCCATTGAAGCCTTCCGGGAGTGCCTGTTCTCCGACAGCAACGCCGGCGCGATATGACTTCAACGCCTGCTCAACAGCTATCTCAGAGTGGTAGTGGCGAAACCGGATGTTCCCCAGGTGCACGTAGGCGTCGATGCACCTTGTGTCCTGTGTGAGACACTGCTGGAGTACGCGCCTGGCATCATCGACGGCTCCAGCATGAAGGAGGTCCACCGACTCAATAATGGGGTCCGAGTCCGGATCGTTCCAGTCCTCACCCGGGATGACCTGTTCCATTTCGTAGGTCTTTC
>JAUYEF010000133.1 GCA_030691635.1 Bacillota bacterium | reverse complement strand
CTGAGATGACCACCTGTCCTGGGCAGTTGTAGTTGGCCAGTTCCACAAGCCCTTCGCCGGCAGCCTCCTCACAGGCGCGTCTCACGGATTCTGCTGGAAGGCCGACCACGGCGGCCATGGCGCCCTTGCCCTCAGGGCACGCTTCCTGCATCGCGATGCCACGCTGCCTGACGACTCTCAGCGCATCGCCGAAATCAAGCGATCCCGCGGAGACCAGGGCGGTGTATTCCCCGAGACTCAACCCGGCGACGAAGGCTGGGTGCATGACGCATCCTCTCAGGACTTCCAGGCACGCCACGCTCGTGGCGAGTATGGCGGGCTGGGCGTTGGCGGTCAATGTAAGCGAGTCTTCAGGCCCTTCCCAGCACAGGCTCGATATCTTCGCCGAAACAGCATCATCGGCGCGCTCGAAGACCTCTCGCGCGTCTCCGAACTGGTCGGCCAGGCTCTTGCCCATGCCCACATACTGCGCGCCCTGGCCCGGAAAGATGAAAGCGGTCCTGGTCATGGATTCCAGCTCCTGTTCTGGTCAGGTAAGCGACTGACGGCGCTCATTCAATGACCAAATAGGCGGCCCCGACCAGACCCGGGCCACCGTGGGCTCCTATCACGGCGCCGAGGGGCGCTGTGATGACTTCCACCGCATTGACCGCAGCCGCCAGATCGGCGGCCACTTGAGACGCGACCTCTGGAGCATTCCCGTGGATGATGCTGATCACGGCACGCTTCGTGCCGACCTTCTCCACAACGAGATTCTTGAGCGTGGCCAGGGCCTTGTTCTTCCCACGCACCTTCTCGACCGCGACCACCACGCCCCCTTCCAGCGCCAGTATCGGCTTCATGTTCAAGAGGCTGCCGATGAGGTGCGCCGCCTTTCCAATGCGGCCGTTGCGGTGCAGGTAGTCAAGGGTGTCCACGACAAAGAAGACTCCCGAGTTGGCCGCGGCCCTTCGCGCCACAGCCGCTACCTCCTGGAATCCTCCGCCCTCCCGGGATGCCCTTGCCGCTTCCAGGACAGGGAGGCCTGCCGCCATGGACGCGAGTCTCGTATCGATGACCTCGATCTCAGCGCCCGGGAAGTCTCTCTTCGCGATGACCGCCGACTGGTACGTGCCGCTGAGCTCTGCTGAGATGTGCACAGACACGACCGGCCGTCCTTCCTCAAGCGCCTTTTTGTACACTGCCGAGAACTCGCCTGGAGACGGCTGCGATGTCCGGGGATGCCTGGGGTCGGACACGAGCTTCTTGAAGAACTCTTCAGAACTGAGTTCGGTGTAGTCCTTGAAGACGTCGGTTCCGAAGTGTACATTCAAGGGCACCATTGCGATATCGAGACTTTCGAGTAGTTCTCTTGGGATGTCGCAAGTGCTGTCTGTAACCACTTTCACCTTGCCCACACCACACACCTCCACATTCTTACCAGCGGATGACTGCCGAACCCCAGGTGAGGCCTCCTCCGAACGCAACAAGCACCACGACGTCGCCCTCTTTGATCCTGCCGCCTTCCCAAGCCTCATGAAGCGCGACCGGGACGGAGGCGGCCGAAGTGTTCCCGTACTTGTCGATGTTCACATAGACCCTGTCCATGGAGATGCCAAGTCTCTGCGCGGCAGCTTCCATGATCCTGAGGTTTGCCTGGTGAGGTATCAACAGCGAGACATCGTCGGTGGTCAAACCGCATTCGTCCAGGACCCGGCGGACTGCGGAGTCCATCGTCTTCACGGCGAACTTGAACACCTGTGAGCCGTGCATATACACGAAATGCTGCCGTTTATCGACGGTCTCATGAGTGGCGGGCAGCCTGGACCCGCCGGCGGGCTGCTTGAGAAGGTCGGCCCCTCCCCCATCCGCACCGAGATGCAGGCTCAATATCCCTCGCCCATCGCTCGCCGGGCCGATCACGCAAGCGCCCGCGGCATCGCCGAGCAGCACGCAGGTGGTCCTGTCCGTGAAATCGGTGACGCGCGACAGCGTCTCGGCGCCTATGATGAGGATCTTGTCGTACACACCGTTCGCGACGAACTGGTGGGCGATGGCCAGCGCGTAGACAAACCCGCTGCATGCGGCCTCGATATCGAAGGCGGCAGCCTTCTTGGCGCCCAGCCGGGCCTGCACAAGACAGGCTGTGGACGGAAACGGCATGTCCGGCACGATCGTAGCCACGATTATCAGGTCAAGGTCCCCCGGAGAGACGGACGCGTTGGCGCACGCCTGCAGAGCGGCCTCGTACGCAAGGTCTGAAGTTGCCTGCTCAGGAGAGGCGATCCGCCTCTCCCTGATTCCGGTCCTGGTCACAATCCACTCGTCGGAGGTGTCGACCATCGCCTCAAGGTCACGGTTCGTCAGGACTCTGGCCGGAAGGCAGGCTCCCGTCCCGAGTATGGCTGAATGCCGCGCTTTCTCCGCCACCATCATCAGCTGTCTCGCTCCTGTCCGGTAAGGGCGCCCGAAACCTGCTCGGGAACTCTCGCCTCGATGGATTTCAGTGCCACACCAATACCGTTCTTGATCGCCTTTGCGTCGGAGCTCCCGTGGCATTTGATGCACGGCGCGGAAAGGCCGAGTATGGGTGCGCCGCCGTATTCTGAGTAGTCCAGGTGCGCGGCCACGCGCTTCAAGTATGGTTTCAGCACCAGCGCACCGGCCTTCGACCTCAGGTCGCTCTTCAACTCGTCCTTGATCATGGAAAAGAGAGTCGCCGCCACTCCCTCGATCGCTTTGAGCAGCACATTGCCGACAAAACCGTCTGATACTATGACATCGGCCGGGCCGTCGAACACGTGCCTGGCCTCAACATTACCCACGAAATTGAGCCCGGAGATCTTGAGGAGCCCGTAGGCAAGTTTCACCTGCTCTGTCCCCTTTGATTCCTCTACCCCGATGTTGAGGAGGGCGATGCGAGGAGAATCCACCCCCATGACCTTCTCGGCATAGATCGAGCCCATCACCGCAAAATCCACAAGGTTCTTGGCTCTGGCATCGGTGTTCGCGCCCACATCGAGCAGCAAGAACGGTCCGCGCCCGTAACCCGGCAGCACGACCGTGAGCGCAGGCCTGTCGATGCCCTTCACTCGGCCGAGGATCAAAAGCCCGCCCGCCAGGAACGCGCCGGTGTTGCCCGCGGACACGATCGCGCCGGCTCTTCCATCTTTGACCATGCCGAAACCCTTGACCATGCTGGAATCCCGCTTCTGCCTGACGGCCTGCACGGGTTGATCGTCTGCCTCGATGACCTCGGAACAATCATGGATGCCGATATTCGGGTGGCCCTTGCCAAGGATGGGCTCGAGCACGGAGCGACGGCCGACCAGAGTGATCCGCACGGGGTACTCAGATGCTGCAAGAAGCGCGCCCTTGACAGTAGCTTGGGGTGCCAGATCGCCGCCCATGGCATCGAGAGCTATCGTCCTCATGGCGTCATCACCGCCTCCTTGATAGGCCGGTCGGCACGCTCCGGGTCTATCGCAAAGACGACGAACTTCGCCCTGAACACCGGCGCGGACCCGACCCTGGTGACCACGAGAACCACCTGGCTCGTGCCCTTCTGCCGGATCACTTCGGCCTTGGCGACGAGCTTCTCGCCGACCTTGACCGGGCGGCGGTACTTCACATTCGCGAGACCTGTGAGGGCGACCTCAGCGTCAACGAGAGCTATCGCCAGGGATTCGGCCTGGGAGTAAATGTAGTGGCCTCGCACCACTCCTGACCTTAAGAAAGCCATGTCCTGAGTGGTCTCCAGGATGGACACGCCGCTCTTGCCCAGCACGATATCGATCACTTCTCCGACGATCTCCTGGGTGCCAATGGACCTGACCACGCCCAGGACGCGTTCGGCGACATCCTTCACTCGCTGGCGAAGCTCCGGGATGCCGAGGCTCATCCTGTCGAGGCGGATGGTCTGAACGCTGACACCGAACACGGATGCCAGCTCGTGATCTGTCAGAAGCGGGTTTTCCTGTAGCCTTTGCCTGAGGAGATGCTGCCGGTCGGCGCGAGAGTCCGTCAACGGATCTCCTCCCCTGAGTGCGGATTCGGAAGTAGGTATTAGCAGCAGATATTAAAAACTGCTCCTAGTGGAGAGTATATACCACCCCGAACGGGGATTTCAAGGCAGAAGATGGCTCAGGCAGGTATCAGATGCACAAAAAGGCCCCGGGAAAGGGGCCCTCTGTCTGGCGCAGCGCGTGATGCGCTGGGCTTCAGGCCTTTTTCTTGACCTTGATGACTTCCTTTTGCTTGTAGAACCCGCAGCTTGGGCATACGTGATGGGGAAGCTTGGGCTCATGGCACTGGGGGCACGGCGCGAATGCCGGAGCACTGAGCTTCCAGCTGGCATGCCTGCTCTTATGCCTGGCTTTCGAGGTCTTTCTTTTTGGTACTGCCATTCCGTGAAGACTCCTTTCGACTGCGCTATTCCCGCTTCAGCAAGTCTTTCAGCACACTCATCCCTGGGTTCTCGTCTGTCTTGGGACAGTCGCAGTCACCCTCGTTCAGGTCTTTGCCGCAACGAAGGCACAGCCCCTTGCAGGAAGGCCCGCATACCGGCTTCATCGGTAGCTCGAGCACCAGGTGCTGCCGTACATCGTCCGACACGTCGATCCGATTCTCGGTGTAAAGGACCACTTCGTGTTCGAGCCCGTCATCTTTGCCCGGCGTGGCCGGAGCCTGTTGGTAGACTACCATGAACTCCATGTCTATGGGAACGAGCACCGGCTTCAGGCACCGCGAACACAGCATGTGAGCTCCGCTGGAAACTTCGAAGTAGCCTCCGATGCTGTCACCGGCGTTCACAAGCCTCGCAGTGACCTGGGCAGGCTCGAACGTCACCGTTTCACCCGCCATCTCCACGGGCTGCACCGCCTCGCGAAACTCGTACGTCGCCTCACGGCCGATGCCCCGTCTTAGTTCAGTGACATCGATTCTCAAAGTGTTTTACCCCCGAAGCCGAGACTAAATTATACCCAGAGGCTCGACATGTGTCAAGGAAACGCCGCGTGGGCTGGAGTGCGAAGGCGGTTTCCGGCCGCTTCCAGGCGTCTACTACGAAAATGCATTTTCATCCCTCGTGGCGATTCGGGCGGCATGAATGTCTAGTTGCCCAGCTTCTCGAGGAAACTCAATGCCTCGGCCACGTTGGCGACCGGAACGAGCTTGATGCGCCTCGCGGTCCTCTGAGCTTCGCTGAGGTTTGATGCTGGGACCAGGAAGTACTCGACCCCCGCTCTTTCCGCCGCGGCCACTTTCTGCGGCGTCCCACCCACCGGACCCACTGTGCCGCTGGGGCTTATCGTGCCCGTTCCAGCGATCCGCTTTCCGTGCGTTATGTCGTGCTTGGTATCCACCTGGTTGATTATCTCCAAAGTGAACATGAGTCCAGCCGATGGTCCTGTGACGTTGCCCGGGTCTATCTCAACTCTGACCGGCAGAGACACCCCGGGCTTCTCGGTCTCTATGGTGATCCTTGCGGCGGCCCTGCCCTTCTGCGTCGGGTGATCGACCGTTGTCAGAGGTATCGAGAGCTCCTGCCCGCCCCTCCGGACGGTGAACGTGACCGTGTCCGAGACTTTCACTCGACCCATGTAGTTCGTCAGGTCCTCAACGACCTTCGTCGTGACGCCGTCCACAGCAGAAATCACGTCGCCCTGCTGCAGCTTGCCGTTGGCAGGGCCGTCCGACATGACCTCAACCACCCTGACGCCCTCACCGGTGAACTTGGCGTCAATCCCCATTGCCCGCAGGCCGACGACCGCAGCGGCGGCGCGGCTTTCATCCATCAGCCGCCGGAGGTACTTGTTGTGCTCGGCGGTATCCATGCCCTTGGGCAGGTATTCTTCCCTGGTCTTCAGGTCCACACGGGCATCCAGCTTGGCATACAGGTAGACCAGGAAATTGGCCTCTCGCGCGGAGATCGTGGTCATGTAGAACCTGCCCTGAGCGTCCTTGGTCCCGCCTTCGACGTTGACCATGGCGGTCACCGGCACCGCGTCCCCAGGGAAGAAGGCGTAGTACCCACTCGGCACCTTGTATGCCACAAGGGTCAGGAGAATGAGAAATCCGACGATGATGCCGAGCCTTCTCCTGATCCTGCTGATAGCCCTATGTCCCTGAAACTTGATCTGGTCCACCTGGCTCTCCCTGTTGTGACTGCCGTCAGATCATCTCAAAGTGTCCTGGAGCGCTCCGTATAGCATCCTATTCGGGGATGGCGGCATATTCGACATGATTGGAGACAAGCCCTTTGGCAGGAAATCCTAAAAGGCCATGCCGGAGCCGTGCTTCACGGTAACCAGTGCGTGCGCATGCGTGTGCGTTAGCCTATCGCACCGATAGGATCACCCGGCAGAATGGCGAGCGACCTGGCCACATAGAGCACGATGCCGGACGAGGGCGCGCAAACCTTACCCAGGACCTTGCCAAAGTAGTCGCGGATCTGGCCGAATTCCTGTCCGCTCTCGATGCTGTCGCCAGGCTTTACGCGCGGGTACCAGCAGCCCTCATGTTCGGCGACCAGGACGTTCATTCGCTCGACATACTCGACTGGGCCCAGGTCCTCGCACATGCCGCCGAGCATCCCGAGATGCCGCAATACGCTCCTGACCCCTCTCGCGTACGCAGAGACTTCTTCTTCGCTCCAGAGACCGCATTGCCCGATCTCGACGAGCATGCCGGGCACACCCGCCACGGCCGCCGACCCAATGGACCCATTCGATGAATAGGACCCCACGACGAATCTGACACCCACCTTGGATGCTGCTTCTCTCGACACCCTGGCGACATCCGGAGCGGCGAAAGCCGGGTACAGCACGAACGGGATCAGCGCTTCATGGATGTCCCCACCGTGCAGGTCCATGTAGAAGTCGGCCTGGGAGAAAAGCTCCGTGCTGATCGTATAAGCGATTCTCTCGCTCAGTGTCCCGAGTGCTCTGCCGGGAAACATGCGGTTGAGGTTCTTCCCGTCGGCAGGCACATAGTACTGCGTCCTGGCCAAGAACGACGTCGTGTTCACGGGATGCACGATCGCCAGGTTGCCCTTCACGTCCTGGGGCCCGATTTCCTGGGCGAGGCGGATCGCCGTCTCAATCCCCGGGTACTCGCCCCCGTGGGTGCCGCCCGTGATCACCACGGTCTTGCCGGGAGAGCCGGATACCAGCGTGATGGGCATTTCGATCTCGGCGTTGGCGACTTTCAGAAAACCCCTGGCCTTGCTGTTGGGCCCGCACGTCAGGTTCCCCACTTTGAAGAGCTCAGGCATGAGGCTCATTCCTCCGTCCGCAAGTGTATGGCCGTTAGTTTCTTTCCCTGGTCGTGGAGTTCCTCTGAACAGTGACTGGGCCAGGCTGTCCGTTCCATGCCCTCGCAGGTACGTGGTCGCGAGAATCGCCGGGCCCGAGGCCATATTGACCGCATACGGTCACTGCTGGTACATTAGATTATGACGCTAACTGAGCTATGTCAATGCATCCTCGAAAGCCTTACAGAGCAGGGCGCAAGGATGGTAGTGTTGTTCACTCCACACCCGGGCAATGTCTTCAGTGCGCTTGTGGCTGCGATGGAGGGGTTTTCCCGGCGGCAGCCTTCCATACGCCTGGCTGTATGCAACTTCTCTCTCCTGGGTTCCTTCCACAGGGATATAGCAGGAGAGGGCAACCCAGACACGTCATTGATGCTCTGCCTGGGTAGGGTCAAGGCACAGCTGCCGGAGTTGCCACCAGAGCCTCCGGCCTGGTTCATGAAAGGCCGGTACGCCGGCCCCGAGATGACGCTCGATACCTTCTTCCCCGGCGCGTTCTTCGGAGACCCTAGTACTTACTTGCTATAGTAAGGGTAATATGGTATGCTATTGGTATGAGATATCAACCCACCCCTGTCAATCTAACGCCTGAAGAGAAGGCGACATTGGAGTCGTGGACTCGCTCCACGACCAAGCAACAACGAATGGT
>JAUYEF010000092.1 GCA_030691635.1 Bacillota bacterium | reverse complement strand
TTTCATGGCGGGGATGCTCATTGACTTGCAGCGAAGTAAGCCATCCCGAATGACGAGCATGCGAACACCGGTGGACCTTGCCGCCAGGTCTAGGAGGACGGCCCATTCGATGATGTCCCGTACTGACCGTACATACTTTCTCAGGTCTTCCTCGGTGTGACCTTCAGGATCTGGCGACCGCCTATTGCCAGGCAGAAAGAAGGAAAGGTCGTGATAGCTGACCCCGATGCGTTCGAGGAATGTACACAGCACCGGTATCTCGACGAACATCCGTTGGATGAGCGAGGCGTCTTCGCTGAGCGGGATAAACTTCTGGACGTGCTCCCTGCCCTCGGAATCGACTACCCGGATGAGCTCGATGTTGAGGGGGTCAAATGAAAGCCGGTTCTCCCCGCCGTCAGTTGCCACCGGGGCCAGTGCAAGGCACTGCCGGTAGCCGAGTTCGTGAATCGTCAAGGACCGCAAGCGCTCACGTAGGGCAGCGACCCTGGGGAACTCCTGCAGAGTTGCTTCTCGCAACTGCTGGGCGGCGACCTGCGTGTCAAGGCTAGCGAGCGACATGCTGCTCCCCCTCGGAGGCCGCCGGTGGCTCCACGATCAGGTCGATGATTGCTTCCTTGTCCCAAAGCTGATACTCGTGATGCCGTTTCGCTCTTGGTTCCATCCAGCGTTTCCTAGCCAGAGTCCCCACCTCCGCAACTGAGAGGAGTCCCTGATAGTCAGGTGCGGGCTCCGTGCCGGCCAGGAACTGCCTTGCGTTTCGGGCCAGTTCACAGGAGAAGACCTCTCTTCTGACCCCATGTTGGAGCAGGCTCGGGTCAAGGTCCAGCTTGGAGAGCGCCTTGCGCAAAGCCCTCATTCGCCAGTTGGGACCGTCGCCGAACCTGTTGTTGCTGGCGTAGGGGTCACCCGAGAGATCGAGGTACTGCCGGCAAAGCTCGAAGAGATCTTGAGGGATGTGAAAATGGCCCCATCCCGAGGTGTATCCGAGAGATGCGAAGTACCTTATACCACCGAGGACGAGGCGGTTGTAGACAGAGGATCTGCCCAGTGCCGACGATGTGGTCACAAAGCTCAGTGTAGGGGCCTTGACCTTGCCGCTGATGATGCCCTTACTTGCCCCGTAACGTCCGGAGAAGGCATCACGCACCTCACGGGTCCGCACAAGGCAGGCAATGAGCTTGCCCGCCAAGAGCTGCGAGTATGGGGGCACTGCCCCTAGAATGTAAGCGTCCATCATATGGACGAGACGCTCAGACCGTTCCTCCGCAGTCCAGCCGATGAATGAATCGCGCACACGCAGGTTGAACACGGGATCGCCAAGGGCGAAGAGCCCGATTAAGCGATCGTTGCTCTGGTCCCACACCAGATAGCGAAGCCGTCGCCCGTAGCCCTGCGATACCGGCACGCTCCAAGTCAAACTCGCCAACCTGAACAGGCGCGACTGCCAAGTGTCCGACCTTATGAGTTCAAGGGCGGGGCTGATGGACTCCGGGTTAAGGTCCTTGCCGTCGGCGAAGAACGGCAAAAGCCGGGGCCCCTGCTCAGAGACAAAGGCCCTTTCACGTCGGAGCTTCTCCCGCCTCAAGGGCACGTGAAGCGCCCGTAGCGCAGCCTTTGTCTGGTCAGGAGACACGGGTTGGTTGTTCTGGCCTCTGACCAGGCCGAGCACTCGAAGGTGGTTCATCAGCCGTCGCCTGATGAGTTCGTCTAGTCCCACCTAGGCTGGGCCCCCATTCCCTAAGAGCCGAGAGTCAGTCGGCATCATGCTTCTCACAATAGACTGGCAATACCTCCCTAGCAGCCCGTTGAAAAAGGCGATGCCGCAGGGGGTGTAGTAGTACTCATTGAGGGGGGACGGGAACGATGGCGATGGGCAAACGAAAGCGGAAGCGGCAAGCGGACATATGGGTTGCCACGGCCGATCTGCCGGAGTCCAAGGGTCACCCCTTCTATCAGCGGCTGAACCAGCTGCTTGACAAGCATGGCTTTGACGGTTTTGTGGAAGCGCTGTGCGCCAGGTTCTACCACGAGACGATCGGCCGGCCGAGCATTGCGCCTGGAGCCTACTTCCGCATGCTGCTGATCGGCTATTTCGAGGGCATTGACAGCGAACGGGGCATCGCCTGGCGGTGCTCGGACAGCCTGGGGCTGCGGGAGTTCCTGGGCTATGGCCTGATGCAGATGACGCCGGACCACTCCAGTCTGAGCCGGACGCGTCAGCGGATCGACTTGGATACGCACCGGGAAGTGTTCACCTGGGTACTCAAGGTGGTTGCGGCCAGCGACCTGTTGCGGGGCAAGACGGTGGGCGTCGACGCCACGACGTTGGAAGCCAATGCGGCGATGCGGAGCATCGTGCGCCGGGACAGCGGGCAGAGCTACAACGGCTTCTTGACGGACCTGGCCAAGTCCTCGGGGATCGAAACGCCGACGCGGGAGGATCTGGCTAAAGTGGACAAGACCCGCAAGAACAAGGCGTCAAACCAGGACTGGCATAACCCGCACGATCCAGACGCCAGGATCACCAAGATGAAGGACGGTACGACTCACCTGGCCTACAAAGCCGAGCATGCGGTGGACATGGAGACCGGAGCGGTGGTGGCGGTGACGCTCCACGCGGCGGATCAGGGCGATACGGAGACGGTACATGAGACGTTGGCCGAGGCGGGCGAGCAGCTGCTGGAAGTGGTCGAGGACCCGCAAACGGCCAGCCGGATTGATGAGCAGTTGCTGGCGGAGGTAGTGAACGACAAGGGCTACCACAGCGGCCCGATGTTGAAGGTCCTGGCGAAGATGGAGATTCTCAGCTATGTTAGTGAGCCACAGCGCAAGGGCCGCCGCAACTGGAACGGCAAGGAAGAGGAGCGGGACGCGGTGCATGCCAACCGCGAACGGATCAGCAGCGACTACGGCAAACTCCTGCTTAGGCAGCGCGGCGAACTGGTGGAGCGGTCTTTCGCACACAACTACGAGACCGGCGGCATGAGGCGGACGTATCTACGGGGCCGTGCGAATATTCTGAAAAGGCTCCTGGTCCATGTCGGTGGCTTCAATCTAGCGCTGGTGATGCGCGCTTTCTACGGCATCGGAAAGCCGCGGCAGGTGCAGGGCGGCCCGAGCCGGGCCATTCTCGTCCTCATATCGCGTTTCCGGCGGGCCATTGGGCGGCTCGGAAGGCTTCTGACGGCTCAGATCGCGCCCGAGAGGCCATTTGGGCTAACGCTGCGCCTTCGACTGGCCGCATAGCGCTTCCCCACGAACCCGCCTTCTTCAACGGGCTGCTAGGCACCCAAAATACGCTTGATTCGGCAATCCAGTTCCCCTTTCAGCGAGTCAATCTCCCAGCCCAGAAAACAGACGCGGTTG
>JAUYEF010000078.1 GCA_030691635.1 Bacillota bacterium | reverse complement strand
CCATTGACGCAAGCTCGCTGCCGGCTCGCAGGACTATCTGCTGCGCGACGCCGTCACCCGTCTCCGCAGCGCTTGATACTCGCGGCGCCAGGGCAGATAGTTGCTTTCGCGGGTCGTCACCCGAGTAAACGAGTAGGCGTGCGTCCCACACATTGTCCACTGCGAAGTGCGCGAGCACCTCACGGGTTAGCGCTGTTGCAGGTGTCCTGTGTTGCGACGCCCTTAGGGCCGCCACGATGGCCTGCCGGCCAATCTCGTAGGCGCTACCTTCGTCGCCAAGTATATGCCCATACCCGCCAGCTGTGGCCTCCGTCCCGTCCGTGGTCCTGCCCCAGGCGACGGAGCCGCCTCCGGCTATGACCACAACGCCTTCACCATGCACGGGATCCGCGCCCCTCAGGTTAACGACCATGTCTTGTGAGACGGTGACAGAGCGGCAGGAAAACACCGATCTGGCCCACCGCGTCACCCTATCTCTACCGTATGAACCACCCGTCATCCCAATACAGACCGAGGCGATCTCGCCTCCGACGGTGACGTCCTGCGTCTGTTGCCTTATGGATGCGAGGGCCGCCCGGCATTTCATCCGGCCCCGCCTGCTACGAGTCGCATCCCAGGCGGTGGTTTCCACTCGTTGCACCACTTCGCCTTGGAGCGTGGCGATGGCGGCCTTCGTCGATGTCTGTCCGCCGTCAATTCCAACCACATACTGTAGCGTGTTCATGCTCACCGTCGAGTCGCCGCCACGAAACCAGCCGTGATCGCCATCGGGTTTGTTATTGCAGTACCCACCACGACGGCATAGGCGCCTCTATCCAGGGCCTCGCGAACATGTTCGGGCCTCGAGTACCTACCCTCAGCAACAACCGGGCACGGCTGGGACGCCACCAGCCTGCTCAGAAGCTCGACGTCGGGACCAACGGTCCAAACCGTATCGGGGGTATAACCCTGGAGTGTGCTGGCCACAAGGTCGGCGCCAAGCCTGGCCGCGGTTATGCCCTCCTCCACTGTGCCAACGTCGGCCATGACTGGGGTCTTAAGATCCCTCTTTATGCGGAGTATCAGTTCGCCGAGGGCCTCATCCAGCGGTCGCTGGTAACGCGCGCAGGAAATCGCCACAATGTCTGCGCCTGCTGCCACTATCTCGCGTGCTAATTCGAAGTCCGGGGTGATGATTTCCACGCCATCCACTTTCTTTTTGTATATACCGATAATGGGCAAGTTCACCCGCGCTCTGATGGCAGCGACATCGTCCGGTCTGTTTGCGCGTATACCCACGGCACCCGCGCGCTCTGCGGCCACTGCCATAGCTGCCATGAAAACCGGACCGTAGAGTGGGTTATCTTCCCGCGCCTGGCATGAGACAACAAGCCCGCCTCGGATTTTCTCGACTGCTTGGTTCATCTGGCACCTCCTTCATGTGGTTATTCGGCATCCACGGGGACGGCATCCTGGTAAGGGGGTTATCATTTAATCCTGCCGTCGCTCAGCCGTCGCCTAACGCATGACAATGGATCGAGGCGTTCTGACCTTCCCCGAAGAATCTCGACAGGAGTTCGCCCCAAATTGTCGAATCACCTTATGGTCTTTCGGCGCGCGTCCACGAGGCACGCCGAAAGCGTCCAGTCAAAGGCCTGCTTCACGGCTGGATACGTCACTAAGACAGAAAGAGGCGATGTGGTGGCAAGAAGTCCAAAGCCCGCAAAGAAGTACCGGGACAAAGTGCGTGCAAGAGCTCGTCAGAGCAAGAACACGGTAGACCTTTCGAAATACAGGGACGGGCTCGAGGATCTGGAGATCGCGACCAGTATCCATCAGTTGTGCGCAGCGAACTACCTCCATGTTGATGGTGACACGAGCATTGAAACCCTCCTCGAAAACCCCGAAGCACGTATTTACAGCAATGCAGGCCCGGTCCTCGCGATGTTCGATAGTTTCAAGCCTTTCTGGGTTGACGCCGAATACGTACAGATAGAGGCCGAGGAGGAAAGGACGGCCTACATTGCGGCGCACTACCTTGCACAAGAGCAAGGTCACCCGGATTATGTCGATGTAGACAAGGGCTACTGGAACATGACGTATGCAGTGGCGGTTGTGCATTTCTACGATCTGGACAACCCCAGGAAGTACAATGGTAACCAGAACGTTGTCTGGTTCCATCCAAATCCCGCAGAACGAGAGAGACTGCAGCAGGAGTATGATAAGCAGAGAGCTGACCCAGCTAATCCGTTCTATGGGCTGCCCTGACGGAGCTAAAACAGCAGCGTAGAGGAAGAACAGATGTGCAAACAGGTTTCTCTGTGCCCGACAGGGCCGTGCGAGATCTCATCCTCCGCCTCACCAGTTGCCAAGAGGTCGGTCTCATTTCGCTCATCCTTTTTGGCGGGCTGACCCGAGGGGAATGGGCACCGGCGACGTCGGACATTGACCTTGTGTGCCTTCTTGAAGATGAGGTCGATGGCAAGGACCGGGACGCGCTCGACGCCATCTATGACCACATTGAGGCAGAAGATCCAGATGGATATAAAGCACTGTACGTCTACCACATGCCGGTGGAATCACTGAGACATCCTCAGTTCCGGGCTGCCGGTGGTCCAGTAGGATTACCGGTCGGCAATCACAAACGGCGAGCGTTCAATGGGTTTCCGATGAGTGTCTACTACTCATGCGACATCCGCAACTTCGGACGCACTCTCTACGGGACCAGTGCGGACACGGCGTACCTCTGCCTGAGGTAAAACCAGACGGCAAACGCCGCCGGAAACACGAGCGACAGGACCAGAGTCACCACCATTGCTGCGATCGATGCGCTGCTGACCGTATCTACCGCCTCCTCCCTGCGTGGCCTCCTTCCCGCGCGTCGCGCCCAGGGGATCAGTCCTTTTACAACCTGAGCCTTCCCAAGGTAGCCGGTCGATTGACGAGTCGCGACACCATTATCCTCCTTCGACTGGTCGCTGACCATCACGGTCGGCCCAGGAGCGGGCTCGGCGGCGAAAGCGGTTGAACCCACGACGAGGCCCATTATCATGAGGGATGGACTAACTCCTGCGGATCGAGACAATAATGGACGGTTGGCAAGGATGACCCCAGTCCATCAGGGATTCCCGGGGGCCCCCGACCCTGAGTCCATCAGGAATTCCCTGACCCGGCTGAGATCGCCCGTACGCTCGGCATGCCTGGGGAAGGCGGTCTCGACGGCCGTCTGGTGTGAAGTGCCCACGAAACTGACATCGAGCAGCGTGAACACACCTCTATCGGACGTGGTCCGGATCAAGCGCCCGTAGCCTTGCTTCAACTTCAGAGCCATCTCAGGAACATCCACGGTCATGAAAGGGTCCAGGCCATCCCGCCGCGCCTCGCCCCGCCGCGCTTCCAGCAGGGGATCGTCAGGCGGGAAAGGCAGCCGCGGCACAATCACGCAGGAGAGCGCCTCACCCGGCACATCGACCCCTTCCCAGAAGCAGGTGCCCACCAGCACACTGCCCAAGTCGGCCCGGAACCGGCGGATGAGACTTGAGCGATCGGCGTCGCCCTCCCAGAGCATGGTCCATGGCAGATCGTATCCCGCCAGGGCGTCGCGTAGTGCGGCCAGCTCTCCGGGCGTGCCGGCCAGCACCAGCGCGCGCCCGGACGTGGCCTCCAGCACCTTCACAAGGTGTGCCACCGGGTCTGCCAACAGCTGTGGGGGCATGTACACCATCGCCTGACGCCCGAAGTCGAACGGAATGCCTGCCGACGCGTGCCCCGCATCAGGAGCGCCCACCATGCGCTTGAGATAGTCGAATGAGCCGGCTGATGCCAGTGTCGAGGATGTGAATATGACCGGGACCTTGCGGCTGAATAGCGCTTGCTGCATTCGCCGATCGATGCGCCGGGGCACGGCCCAGAGCACTGCCTCAGTTGACGAAGGGTCCAGCGCATAGAGTGTGGTTTCGCTCTCCTCATTGAGGATGACGTCAAGGCCCGTCGCCGCGATATCGAGGCGGAACTGCAGGGTGTAGCACCGTTCCCGTGTACCCGACTCCAGCAGGTCCTCATACAGGGCGATCGTGTCCTGCAGCTCCTCTATCGCGCCTTGAAGGCGATCCGCTGCCCCCAGAAGGTCCGCGCGGGCCACGTACCATCGGCCGGTGCCGCTGGGCGATGACGCGGCCTCAAGCGCCGGCCAGAATGGCGTCATGGCCTGCTCAGCGGTCCGGATGGCCTTGATCAGGTGAGGCAGGTAATCGCTGACCGCAGCCACGCTCACCTCAAGCTGTCGGAGCGTCCTCTCAAGCGTATCCCGGCTCACAAAGCGGCCCGCGACATCGCGGGCGACGTCGGGCACCCGGTGCCCCTCGTCGAAGACCACGCCGCTGTAGGAAGGAAGAAGCGGAAGCAGCCCCGCTTCCTCTCGCACCTCGCGGCTCCACAGGTCACGGAAGAAGATGTCGTGGCTGCATACCACCAGATCGGTGGCCGCCCGGTAGTGCTCACGCGCTCTCATCGCCCGGCAATAGCCACGGTGCTTGCAGGTGTCGCACGGAAGGCCTTCTGTCCACGAAACCAGGCTCCAAAGGTCATCTGGAGCATCAGGTATCTCCCTGCGGTCGCCCCTCTTGGAGGCCGCGGCCCAGCGCCGAAGGCGAGCCAGCCCTTTCTTGCGTACCCCGGAGTACGAAAGTTCCTCCACCCTGTCTTCGCACACATAGTTCTGCGGGTCTCCGGCCAGCCGCACGTCGACATCCAGATCAAGGAGTCTGGAGAGCGTGTCCGCGTCTCCATCCGGGTCCGCCAGCTGGTTCTGCAGCAGGCCAGAGGCGCAAGCGACCACAACGGGCCTGCCAATCCTTCGCGCATGACACACGGCCGGGATCAGGTAGGCATAAGTCTTGCCGGCGCCGGCGCCGGCCTCAGCGAAGAACGTTTCTCCTTTGAGCATTGACCGGGCGATCCGGTAGGCTGTGTAGATTTGCTCTTCACGGATTTCCAGCCCGGCGGCAGGTAGCTTGTCGTAGAACGCCCGGCTGATCAGGTCAGTGAGCCCGGACTCGAACTCCTGCGTTGTCCGGTAGCGAAACGGCATGCGGGCCCAGGAAAAGCTCAATCAGTATCCTCCCTCAGAATGCACAAGGTCCTCGCGACGCGGGGCTGCGCCCTTACTGTGCGGGGTGTCCTCACCACGTGGGGCTGTGACCTCTCTATACGGGGCTGCGTCCTCACTATGCAGGCCTGCCTCCCTTTGCCCCGCCCAGGGGTAACCTCAGCGTCATGACCGTTCCCCCGCCTTTTCGGTTCTCGGCCCAGATGTCTCCCCCGTGCTTCCTGGCAATCCCCCGGCTGATGTAAAGCCCTAGTCCAAGCCCGCCTCCCGATTCCCACTGCGAAAGGTTGGTTGACCGGTAGAATCCCTCGAACACCTTCTCGAGGTCTTCTTCGGGGATGCCGGTGCCTTCGTCCTCAACCTGAAGCCTGGCGCCTTCACTATCCGCAAAACACCTTATCCAAATACGTTTCCCCGGCGGTGTGTACTTGATAGCATTGCTCAGGAGGTTGGTGACGATTTCCTTGATGCGCGTCCTATCACCGTTGACTCGTACCGGCCCGCCGAACGCCAGGTACACCTCGATCTGCCGGCCTGATGGGTTTATCAGGTACGGCTCGACCGCTTCTGCCACCACCTCACAGAAGTCCATGTCTTCCGTGCTGACTACAAAACCGCTGCTTGTCGTGCGGACGGCGTTCAGAAGCTCGTTCACGATCTTGGTCAAGTGATCCACCTGGCCGGAGAGTGTGTTGACATACTTGTCAAGGCTGTGGAGACCCTCAACGCCCAGCCTCATCGAGAGGACCTGCACGACCCCCTTCGCAACCTGAAGAGGGTTCTTGAGCTCATGCACAACTACCTGGAGAAACTCTTCCTTTACGCGTTCCAGACGCCTGAGCTCGGTGACATCCTTGGACAGGATGACTGCGCGCTTGCCCACGGGAGTCTCGATCAGGTCACCGGATACCAGGGCCTCCACCTGCCTACCCTCCAGATTCGTGAACCTGATGTACTCGTCTCTCAGCGACTCTCCTCTCAACACCCTGCTTCCCGGGTACTCGCTCACGTCCAGACGACGGCCATTCAGGTCTAGTACCTGGTCGAAGACTCGCACCACCTCGGTGCTGGACTTCGGGTCATCTGCGCTGAAGCCTTCCAGCCTGAGAGCGGCCTTGTTGTGGGTCCTCCTCCCGTCCTCGTCGATGATGATCAGAGAGTCGGACACTCCATCAAACACAGCGGTCATCTCTTTGGCTATACGCTCGTACGCGAGCCGCGCCTGTCTTTCGGCTTCGCGCAGCTTGTAGAGTTCGGTGACATCCCGCCCGATGGCGAGCACCCGCTTCGGCCGCCCAAGGTCTATTGGAACGAGCGCCGTGGTCATGTGCCTGTGGCGGAACTGCCCTTTATCGTCGAGAACTTCATAGTGCTCTTCGGACACGAACTCGCCCCTCAAGGCTCGCTGCGACGGAGACTCCTTTGCGGGATGACCGGGCCCGATGGGATGAAAGACGCTCCACAGATTGGCTTCGTTCAGGTCCGGGCTCACTCGTTCGAAAGCGCCTGGGCTCCACAGTTCATGACTTGCCTTGTTCCGCAGCACCACCGTGCCGGGCTCCTCGACAACCAGTACTGACTCTGGGATGGCGTCGAAGAGCACCTCCCATTCGTGGGCGCGCCTTTCGGCAAGATTCCTGGCCTCTGCCTCGGCCTGGCGAAGGGCCTGGATCTCTGTGACGTCATACTGCATGAGCAAGAAGCCTGCAAGCAACCCTCCCTCAGAACACACAGGCACGACCGCGCCGTCCCAGTAGGTCGTTCCGGCGCCGGACGGGAACCGGTAGTTCGTGTCGCTATACGGCCTACCCGAAGCGCGGACCCGCTCGAAGAGGTGCATGGTATGCTGTTCCCAGCGCGGGAAGATGTCGCGCATACTCGCGCGGAGGAGGTCCGCCGGCGAAAGGCCTTTCTGCCTCGCGAAGGCCTCATTCGCGCTGACGATCTCATAATCCGGCGACACGAAAAGGATCCCGAACGGAGCGTTGTTCACGATCGCGTCGAGCCAGCAGGCTGTGTCGCCTGCACACCCACCGCGATCCTTCGCTCTACCTGCACATACGTCCAATGCGTGACCTCCTTGAGTTGCCGGGGATACTGGCCCTGGGGGCTTGGATCGGCGTGGTAGGCACTGCTATGCCATAATATTTTGTCGATAGGTTAAGCAGGAGCGTATACTTCTCCTGCAGGATTCGCGATATTCATACATTCAGGACGCCGCTGCCCAGGAGCACCGCGCCGATCACACTCGTCCAGGTGTAGAGCGGCCTCGCCCACGGCTCAGGCACGGTTTCCACCCCATAGCGCACCCGACGGATCTGTGGTAGTAGGATTCTCCGTGCCCGGCGGGGGATTCCTTG
>JAUYEF010000412.1 GCA_030691635.1 Bacillota bacterium | reverse complement strand
CCAGCCAGTGCTCCAGCTCCTGGGAAGGGCAGACCTCGGCGTAGGTGTAGTTGCTGGCGCCCAGAACGGCCACGAAGACCTCCGCCTGGCTCACCGTGCCGGTCTTGGGGTCGATGACCGGCACCGTTTCCCCCGCGAAGTCCACGAACATCTTCTCGCCGGCCACGTGCGGCTGGCGCATCACGACATCCAACCTCTTGCTCCACCGGCGATAATGCTCGCAGAACTGGGTGTATTGGTAGCCGTCGGGGTGTTGTTCCTTGTACTCCATCCAGAGCAGCTGGAGGGTGACGCTTTTCTTCCGGGTCAGCTCGCGGTGGACCCACTCCATGTCGGGTGCCGGCCTTTGAACCGAGGATGGTGCCGGAGGGGGGTAAAGGAGCGCCTCCAAGGCCTGATTATCTAGTGATTCAACTAGTGGCCAGGTGAGACCCGCGGCTTTAGCCCTGTATAGCAGGTCTGAGAGCGTACTGGCGGCGACGCCGATGCTCCTTGCGGCCTGCCGCACCGGCAGCCTGAGATCCCAGCACAGCCGTAGAGCTTCCTTGATCTTGCGCATTGACAGCCTCCTGTTGGCCACGGTCCAGCACTCCTCCCGAACGGGTATCCGTACGGGGTTCATGTCTGGCCGCAGGCCCTCTTGTTGTTAGCTGTCCTGCGCTGCCTCAGCTAGCTATTGGTGTCCGGTTTCCAGCGAAACGCTGTACGGTTTGGTCCGAAACGAGTGTACGGTTTGCTCCGGATTGGGTGTTCGGTTTGGTCCGAAATACGCAGGTATCTCGCATAACAGCCCTCCTGCCTAGACTGTGTGCCCGGGACGGCGGCATCCCAGTAGCATCTCGTCCAATTGCCGCGGCGTCAGCCAGATTCCGTAGTCTTCGAGAATCCTCACGTGCAAGGGATACGCTTTTGCCACGAAATCAACATATGTGCTGTCACAGACGTTCTCGGAAAGCGACCGCTTCAGTCCTCTGTCAAGTGTGCTTAGCATCGATACGCCACTAGCTGCTCTTGAATCGTAGATATAGAAGATATCGGGAACATGGAAGTGCAGGTATTTGGAGGCAAGTGACCTCTTGTTCTTGCCGGAGATATCATTGAAGACTCTGGTTAGGAATCCATGGGTCTCTACAATCGGTCCTAGGAGTGGTCTGGTAATCCTGGGCTGTTCGTGAAACAACCGAATTCTGTCGTCAAGCTCTGCGCCAACGCTTTTCATCTTGGTGACAACTTCATGTAAGTAGAAGTCATCTCCGCTATGTGGGCTGCCTGCACCTCTCTCAATTGCGGCAGCGTAAGACCTTCCTATGAGCAGGACCTTTCCGGCAATCTCGACCTCACTAGTGTGTAGCGGAGCCCTTTGGCACATGTCGTATAGAATCTGATTGCCAAAACTCCATAGGCTCTGCTCCTGAGCCTTCGCTATCAACTCACTGGAGATGTCCATGGCACATTGCTTCGCTCCCTCCTGCTGCGCCCTTTGCACAGACTGGAGAGGACATTCCCCCGCCCCCGTCCAATTCCTGCCATATGCGGGAGGGGTGATACTATTCGGTCCACTGGTCTGGTGCACCGGCTTGACGGCCTGGGCCGGGTAGTGCTCCCCTTAACTACGCTGTGCGAGTAACGGAACCCAGGCCCGGCACTGAAGTCAACCAGGCGTGCGGGGATAGGGACCTACGCGATGACCAACATCCCTGCAACACCGGGCCAGCTGAGACAATCCGTACTTTGACGCTGGCGGTTCGGCTGAGCAGGGCGGCCGAACTGCCGGGGAGAAGCCGTCTGAGGTGATACAGCTACCTGGGCAGATCAGCTCATGGAGGTGCTGGATGCCAAACAAGACACGAGTGGAGCTGCCAACTGAGCAACCAGTATCGGCCGCGCCTTGCGTCGCGTCGCACCCGCCGAATCCGTTGACCGCATTGCCGGAGGGTGCTTTGGTGATTGTGTCGTGCACTAGGACCAAGATCTGGGCGGCCTATCCGGGTGCGGCGCGGTTTGTGCCTGCCTGTCAAGCCTACCGGGGATCTAGCTTCCTGGCATTCATGCGGCATCTTGAGCAGCAAATGCGGGAGGGAGGGCCAGATATCCGGTGGCTCATCCTCAGTGCCAAGTACGGCTACATCGAACCGTGGCAGCCGGTTGACAACTACGACGTGACGTTCTCTGACCCCAAGACGGGTCCGATCTCGGAAGAGACTCTCTATGGACAGGTCATGTACCAGACCAGGTGGCCTGACCGCAAGCGGATGAGAGACTTCAGAGCCATCATGTATTCAGGCACTGACATCTATGGCGAGCGCATTGGGCTGTCCTTCAGGGATACTGATGCGGTGATCGCGGCTATTCATGTCTGATGGCACCTTCGCGGGCGACGGCCTCCGGCTGCCAACGGTGCGTCACGGCCGCCGCGTGTCCTGAAGCGCAGATCGACCAAGTGCCTCGCATTGTCCTTATGCAGGGTGTGTTGAGCGATGGCACCACGCCACGCCCTTGTAGGCGAGCGCGTCGGGGAGTTGATTGACGACTTCCCGCGATACCTGCGGGTATTCGAAACGCGCAACCCCTTCAACAGGTATGGTCAGTTGGAGCTGCACGCACGATCACGCTGCTCAGGCAACTCGGAGGACCGACTGCCGCGATTATGGACCCCGGCTTCACACAATTGCTCTACCACACTCTAGTGGCCTGGAACATGAACAGCGGTGCAGCAAGGCTCAAACCCCTGCCGGAGTTCCGGTCTGCCCTCCTTGTACATGCAGACGCCATTGCCGGCCTGGCTAGCCAGGATCTCCGGGAGTGCGCCGATGCCGAGGGATTGGCATATGAGCTTTGGGATCTCATCGAGAACCTCGGAGTCTCCGAAAACAAGGCCAAGCTGGCGGTGGGCACCAAGACACTGCACCATTTAGTGCCTTCACTGGTGCCACCGATGGATCGTGCCTACACGAGGGTCTTTTTCCAGTGGTACGGTCAGATGTTCCAGTACCAGCAAGCAGGTTTCCTGGGGGACGTCCTGCCGTTCCTGGTTGAGATAGCCAAGGAACTCGATCTCGATTCCGAACTGACCGGCCGGGGTTGGCGCACTTCATCAACCAAGCTGCTGGACAACGCAGTGGTCGGGTATTGCCTTGAAAAGCGCCTGAGCTTGTTAGGATACGAATGACGCTTCATATCAGGCCTTGTTGCTGCACCCGGGTCGACAATTCCACTTTTCGAGCCTCAGACTAGGTTCTCTGTTTTATGGCTGGTGCACGCCCGCCACGGCGGGGAACGTGAGCGTCATGTAGCTGGTATTACGGTCAAGCCTTTGTATCTGCGGAGCAATGAAGTTCAGTACATTCGCCTTCTCCTTAAGCAACATCTCGATTCTATCCGCATCCCGGCCCGACTTGGTTTCCAGGAGATGCAGCGTGATAGCTCCATCCTTGGGAGATATCCGGATCCGGACGATTGCTCCGTCAAACTCCCTATTCACTGCGCCGGTGGCAACCACAACGGAACAGGTCAAGACGAAGTGCCGAGCGCGTGCGGCTTCCCCTGAAGCCGGCATGCCCTCGCGCACCAGGTGTTGACGAAGGCGACCTACGCC